>NZ_BAFW01000012.1 GCF_000308535.1 Nocardia cerradoensis NBRC 101014
CGGGGCGCGGTGAGCGAAGGCCACGAGAATGTTCTCCAGGCGGGTGCCGAGGCCGGTGCTGGTGCCCAGCCGGATGGTGCCGGTGCGTTCGACGCGCAGGTCGTCGATGGCGGCACGGGCCTGTGTCACGGCGGCGAGTACCTGTTCGGCGTGCGGAAGCAGTCGCCGCCCGCCTTCGGTGAGGCGCACCGTGCGGGTGGTCCGCTCGAACAGTGCGACGCCCAATTCCCGCTCCAGCCGGGTGATCTGCTGACTGACCGCCGACTGCACGATGTGCAGCCGCTCGGCCGCGCGTCCGAAGTGCAGTTCCTCGGCCACGGTCAGGAAGTACTGCAATTGCCGGAGCTCCACGGCGCGAGATTAATCAGTTTCGGTGAACAGTGCCAGCGCGGATCGCTCATTTTTCGGCGCGGCCGAACGCGATTTCCTGGTCCCAGCACATCGGAAACCGCACCGGGAAGTGATGACCATGCCGTATCTCACCGTCGACGACGTCCAGCTGTACTACGAGGACCAGGGAACGGGGCAGCCGCTGCTGTTCCTGCACGGCTGGGGGACCAGCGGGCGGGTGTGGGGCGCTCAGCAGGCGGCGCTGGTCACCGACTTCCGGGTGGTCACCGTCGACTGGCGCGGCTGCGGGCGTTCGGATCGGCCGGTCGCCGGCAACAACCTCGCCGGTGTGCTCGCGGACCTGGTGGAGCTGATCCGGCAGCTCGGGTTGCCTCGACCCATCGTGATCGGATCCTCGGTGGGCGCGACCTTCGCGACCGAATTGGCGCTGGCCCGTCCGGATCTGCTCGGCGGCGTGGTCGCGGTCGACGGCCCGGCCTACTGGCCCGGACAGGGGATGCCGCTGGCCGAGATCATCGGCGAAATGCGGGATCACCGGGCCGAATTCGTCGCGCGGTGGGTGCCCAACTGGTACGCCCCGGGGACCTCGCCGGTGCTGGTGGACTGGACCGTGCGGCAGATCCTCGATTCGGGTGTGTACATCGACGAACTGTTCCACCTCTTCGCCACCTACGACCCCCGGCCGCGGCTGCCGCAGCTGCGCACGCCGATCCACTACCTGCACGGCGAGCTGGACGCCGAAATCCCGGTGGCGGTGGCGCGGGCCTGCGCGGCGCTCACACCGGGGGCGCGGGTCGGCGTGATCGCCGGCGCGGGCCATATGCCGCAACAGGAGCGCGCCGCCGGGTTCACGGCCGCACTGCGCGCGGCGATCGCGAACTTCACCCTGCAGGCCGCGGCCTGACCACCGAACCGTTTGCGACACAAGGATATTCGATGACATTCGCAACAGCCCGAATCCAGGGGGGCACCGCCGAGGTCGCCTACGAGGCGACCGGAACGGGTCCGGCGGTCGTGCTGGTCCACGGCACGGCGGCCGCCCGCGACCAGTGGGCACCGCTGACCGCGGACATCGCCGACCGCTATACCGTTGTGGCACTGGACTGTTCCGGCTCCGGCGACACCGTCGACCACGGCGGCAGGCTCACCGTCGCCGATCTGGCCGCCGAGGTGCGCGCCGTCGCCGACCACGCCGGACTCGCCCGATTCCACCTGGTCGGGCATTCGCTGGGCGCGGTGGTGGCCGCGCACGTCGCGGCGACCGTGCCCGACCGCGTGCGCTCCCTGCTGATGCACGCGGGCTGGGTCCGCACCGACGCGCGGATGGACGCCGAATTCCGCTACTGGATCGAGGTGCTGCGCGCCGACGCCGCCTACGGCACCAGCCTGTTCGCGCACATGCTGCCGCTGATGGCCTTCGGTCCGCGCTACTGGGAGCGGACGAGCGCGGACGAGAACGCGGCCCTGATCGAACAGCTGGCGAAGGTGATCGCGCGCGGCGCCGCACGGCAGACCGAGGTGGATCGCACCGTGGATCTCACCGATCTGCTCGGCAGCATCGCCGCGCCGACGCTGATCCTCGCCAGCGCGCACGACCGGGTCGTTCCGGCGGCGCAGCAACAGCAGCTCCTCGCCGCGATACCCGACGCCCGCTATGCCGAGATCGACGCCGGCCACGGGGCTCCGGGTGAGGACCCGGCCGGTTTCCACGCCAAGATCATCAGCTTCCTGGACGCGCAGACGGCATGAATGCCCGGGTGAGCGGCCGCCCGGTCGCTCACCCGGCGCGGGTCAGTTGCCGCCGGGATAATCCATCCAGAAGCCCTCCCAGTGGTGACCGTCGGGATCGACGAAGGCGCGGCTGAACATGCCCACCGCTTCCTCCTGGGCGCGTTTGTCCTCGCTGACCTCCTCGGTGGCCCCGGCGCCCACGGCGGCCGCGATCAGCGACTCGACCTCCGCTCGACTGCCCAGCGACAGCGCGTAGATCGAACCGGTGGCCGCCCGGGTGTCGGCGATCGGGCGGTTGGTGAAGGTGTCGAAGTACTGCCGGACCAGCAGCATCAGGCAGATGTTGTCGTCGACCACCACGCAGGCGGCGTTCTCGTCGGTGAAGTCCGGATTCACCTTCCAGCCCAGTGCCTCGTAGAACGATGTGGACCGCTCCAGATTCTCGACGGGGAGATTGATGAAGATCATCTTGCTGGGCATGCTCGGTCCTCTCGCGGCATCAATACGTGTCGTCAGTAGAGACGCCGTGGGCGCGCCGAACTCATCGGGCGAATCCCCGGACCGGTCCTGACCTGCTCCGATGGCGCACCGAGGGCGAAAATCCCTCGCGGTCGACGGCCCTGCGCGATACCGTCCGGCCATGTCGAGTGCCGTCTATCTGATCACCGGTATCCAAGCGGCCGGAAAGTCGACGGTCGCGCAGGCTCTCGCCGAACGACTGCCCCGTTCCGCTCATATCCGGGGTGACGTGTTCCGTCGCTTCGTGGTCGGTGGCCGTGCCGAGATGTCCGGCGAACCGAGCGAAGAAGCCCTGCGGCAGTTGCGGTTACGGCACCGTCTGGCGGCCGCGACGGCCGACGACTACGCCGCCGCGGGATTCACGGCGGTGGTCCAGGACGTCGTCCTGGGCGAATCGCTGCCGTGGATGGTCGAGCAGATCCGCACCGACCCGGTGTACGTGGTCGTGCTGGCCCCGCGTCCGGACGCGGTGGTTCGGCGCGAGGCCGGTCGAGACAAGAAGGCCTACGGGGTCTTCACCGTCGAGCAGCTCGACACCGTTCTGCACGCGGAGACGCCCCGCATCGGATTATGGCTCGACACAACGGATCTCACGGTCGAGGAGACCGTCGGAGAAATACTCGCCCGGGCCGAACCGGTGGAGCGGCGGTCCGGCCCGGGCGAGCGCCTGCGTCAGTGGGCCTCGGCCAGGAGGGTGCCCAGAGCGCGCAGGTGATCGGTGGCGCCGCCGAGCGCGAATTCGTTGTGTTTGGCGGCGGTGAAGTAGCACTGCACGATGTGGTCGCGGTCGATGCCGACGCCACCGTGCACGTGCACGGCGGTGTGGGCGATGCGGTGACCGGCCTCGGCGGCCCAGAATTTGGCGGTGTGGATCTCCGCCTCGGCCGGCAGTCCCTCGTCGACCCGCCAGGCGGCCTGGGTGACCGCCAGCCGCAGGCCCTGCAGGTCGATGTAGCCGTCGGCCAGCCGCTGCGCGACCGCTTGGAAGCTGCCGATCTTGCGATTGAACTGCTCACGCTCGCGGCCGTATTCGGCGACGAGGTCGACCGCGCGCTCCAGGGTCCCGAGTTGCTGCGCGGCCAGGCCGAGCCAGCCGTGGTTCAGCAGCCACCCGAGGATTTCGGCGCCGTCGTCCACGGTGCCGACCAATTCGGCCGGGGTGGAGTCGAATTCGACCTCGGCCTGCGGACTGCGGTCGACCACCTGCTGCGGTGTGACGCGCGCGTCCGACGGGTCGACCAGGAATACCGCGGCCTTGCCGGACACCGTGGCGGGCACCAGGATTCGCGCGGCCTGCGCCGCGAAGGGCACGACCGTCTTCGCGCCGGCCAGCTTCCAGCCGCCGTCCTCGGTCGCGGTCGTGGTCGGCTTCGCCGGCTCCCAGTTGCGTTCCTCCGACAGCGCCACGGTCAGAATCGTCTCGCCCGCACCGGCTTTCGCCGCCAGCTCGCGCTGCGCCTGGTCACCCCAGCGGGCCAGCGCGCCGGCGCCGAGGACGACCGACCACAGATAGGGCACGGGGGCAGCGGATTTGCCGATCTCCCGCAGAACCGCCGTCTGCTCCAGCGCGCCGAGTCCGCTGCCGCCCACCGATTCCGGCAGCGCGGCCGCGAGCACGCCGGTCTCGGCCAGCGATCGCCAGAGTTGGTCGTCGAAGCGGACCTCGGCCTTGTCCAGTTCCCGCAGCCGGTCGGCGGTGACCAGTTTGGCGCAGACCTCGCCGGTCAGCCGCGCGAGATCCTGCTGCCCCTCGGTAAGTGTGAAATCCATCGTTGTCCCTAGTTTTTCGACGTTTCCGACGTTTCCGACGTTTCCGGCCGGTCCCCGGCTCAGCGGGCGGCAGCGGGCTGTTTGAGGGCGGTCATCGCGATGATGTCGCGCTGCACCTCGTTGGTGCCGCCGCCGAAGGTCAGGATCAGGCAGGCGCGATGCATCCGCTCGAGCCGTCCGCGCAGCTGCGCGCCGGGGGAGTCCTGCCGCAGATATGCCTGCGGTCCGAGAATCTCCATCAGCAGCCGGTAGGCCTCGGTGGCCAATTCGGTGCCGAGCACCTTGCAGGTGGAGGCATCCCACGGCCGGGGCGCGGCGTCGCCGCCCGCGTCGGCGCCGGAGGCGATCTCCCAGTTCAGCAGTTTGAGGAATTCCACCTGGGCGTGGACCCGCGCCAGATTCAGCCGCACCCACTCGCTGTCGATCACCCGCGCGCCGGTGGAATCCTTGGTGTCGCGCGCCCAGTCGGTGGTCTGCGCGACCGCCAGTGCCAGCGGCGCCGCCGAGGTCAGCGCCACCCGCTCGTGGTTGAGCTGATTGGTGACCAGCGCCCAGCCGCCGTTCTCGGGGCCGACCATCGCCGAATGCGGCACCCGCACGTCCTGGTAGTAGGTGGCGCTGGTGTCGGGCCCGGCCATCGTGTGCACGGGTGTCCAGGAGAAGCCCTCGGCCGAGGTCGGCACGATGAACATGCTGATGCCCTTGTGCTTCTTGGCGGTCGGGTCGGTGCGGGCGGCCAGCCAGATGTAGTCGGCGTACTGGATGAGGCTGGTCCACATCTTCTGACCGTTGATCACCCAGTCGTCACCGTCGCGGACCGCGGTGGTGCGCAGCGACGCCAGGTCGGTCCCCGCGCCGGGCTCGGAATAACCGATGGAGAAGTGCAATTCGCCCGCCGAGATCTTGGGCAGGAAGAACTTCTTCTGCTCCTCGGTGCCGTAGTGCATGATCGTCGGCGCCACCGAGTTGATGGTCAGAAACGGCACCGGCGCACCCGCGACGGCCGCCTCGTCGGTGAAGATCAGCTGATCCATCGTCGAGCGATCCTGGCCGCCGTACTCCTTGGGCCAGCCGAGAGTGAGCCAGCCGTCGTGGCCCATCTGCTGCACGACCTCGCGGTAGACGTTGCCGTGCCCGTACTCACCGGTCTGCGACGACAAGGCCTCGCGGCGCTCCGGCGTGATCAGCTTGGCGAAATATTCGCGGAGCTCGGCGCGCAGCTGCTCCTGTTGCTCGGTATAAGCAATCCGCATGGCGGTTACCTCGTACTCGGTGATGTGATGGCGGATGTGACGACATCGCCCCTGTGACGATCGACCCGGCGGCGGTCTGCGCTGGGCCGATCTGCCCTGACGTCGATCATTGCATATCTACTGAAACATGTTCCAGTATGGAAACCGAATCCGGCCGCTTCGGCCGCAGCGGCACGGCCGGGCTTGTAGGCTCGGCACTACCTGGTGGTGAAGGAGTTATCAATGAAGGTCAGCGTGGATTTCGACCAGTGCGAGGCCAACGGAATCTGTGTCGGAATCGCCCCCGACGTCTTCGAACTCGACGATGAGGACCAGTTGCACATCCTCACCGCCGACGTGCCCGAGGACCGGCTCTCCGACGTCGAGACCGCCGTCGCGCAATGCCCGAAGGCCGCCCTGCGGTTGCAGTGAAATGGATGCTTGCCGATAACTGGAACACGTTCTAGAGTCACGGCGTGAGTGAATCGTCGAATCAGCCGGGGACGGATCTGTCCGGCAAGGTAGCGATCGTGACCGGAGCCGGCGCGGGCCTCGGACGGGCCGAAGCGCTGGCGCTGGCCGGGGCCGGCGCCTCGGTGGTGGTCAACGATCTGGCCGAAAGCGATGCGGTGGCCGCCACCCTCGCCGATATTCGCGCGCTCGGCGCGAAAGCGGAATTCGTGGGTGGCAGTGTGGCCGAGCGCGCCACGGCCGACGCCCTGATTCGTACCGCGGACGAGACCTTCGGCGGTGTGGACATCGTCGTCAACAATGCGGGAATCGTCCGCGACCGCATGCTTTTCAATCTCTCCGACGAGGACTGGGACGCGGTCCTCGCGGTCCATCTGCGCGGCCATTTCCTGTTGTCGCGCAATGCCGCGGCGTACTGGCGCGGTAAATCGAAGGAATCCGGTGCTCCAATTTACGGGCGCCTCATCAACACATCATCGGAAGCCGGTTTGCTGGGTCCGGAAGGGCAGCCGAATTACGCGGCCGCGAAAGCCGGAATCACCGCGCTGACGCTGTCCGCCTCGCGCGGTTTGTCGCGATACGGCGTGCGGGCCAACGCCATCTGCCCGCGGGCCCGGACCGCCATGACGGAATCGGTCTTCTCCGCCGCCCCCGAAGGGGATGTGGACCCGCTGGCGCCGGAACATGTCGCCCGGCTGGTCGCCTACCTGGCCTCTCCGGGCGCCGACGCGATCAACGGTCAGGTGTTCGTCGTGTACGGCCCGATGGTCGCGCTGATGGCCGCTCCCGAAGTCGAGGCGCGCTTCGACGCCGCCGGCGCGGAATGGAGTGCGGACGCGCTGGCCGACACACTCGGCACCTACTTCGCCGAGCGCCCCGCCGGGCGTACGTTTTCTGCGAGTTCGCTGCACGATCTCGGCTGATTATCAGGTGCAGGTCGTCCGACCAACTCCGGTTGATCGGCGGTCTCGCACTTGGTAGACATGGGGGTCGATGGTTGTGGGGTGCCTCACAAAGGCGTTCTGTACACCGTATGAACCTGTTCTAGCTTCAGAGCTGAAGCTCGGATGAAAAGAGCAGGTCAAAATTGTCAAATTCTCTTCCGATTCGATGTGAACGTGTTCTAATCTTCGGAGCGGAAGAGGTGTGGAGGCTCGCTGGCGCAGCGTTGCGCGCACGGGTCGGCAAGGAGGAATCGCGGAATGAACGAGGTTCTTGCCGTGCCGTTGCGTGCGGTCGGCGGGTTCTTCGAACTCGTGGCCGCTGTGGCGCGGGCCTTGATACGTCCGCCATTTCAGCGACGGGAATTCGTCGACCAGTCGTGGTTCGTCGCACGGGTGTCGATCATCCCGACCATCCTGGTCGCGATCCCGTTCACAGTTCTGGTGAGCTTCACGCTGAATATCCTGTTGCGCGAAATCGGCGCGGCCGATCTCTCCGGCGCGGGCGCCGCATTCGGAACGGTCACCCAGGTCGGTCCGATCGTGACGGTGCTGATCGTCGCCGGCGCCGGCGCCACCGCGATCTGCGCGGACCTGGGCGCGCGCACGATCCGGGAAGAAATCGACGCCATGAAGGTGCTCGGCATCGACCCGATCCATCGCCTGGTGGTGCCTCGCGTGCTCGCCTCGATGTTCGTCGCGGCGCTGCTCAACGGCCTGGTCTCGACGATCGGCATCGCCGGTGGCTTCCTGTTCTCGGTGCTCCTGCAGGGAGTCAACCCCGGCGCCTTCGTCAACGGGCTCACCCTGCTCACCCATACGCCGGAACTGGTGATCTCCGAGGTCAAGGCCGCGCTTTTCGGTCTGATCGCCGGACTGATGGCCTGCTATCTCGGCCTCAACGTCAAGGGCGGTCCCAAGAGTGTGGGTGACGCGGTCAACCAGACGGTGGTTTTCTCCTTCATGGCTCTGTTCGTGGTGAACGTCGTGGTCACCGCCGTCGGCATCAAGTTCACGGTGCGGTGATCCGATGGCGTTCGTAATCCAGTCCCGCTTCCCCCGTACTGTTCGACGCGTGCGGCGGGTTTCGAGTTCGATGGACGGAATCGGGCATCACGCCCAGTTCTACGGCAGGTCGTTGGCCTCGGTACCGAAGGCATTCACGCACTACCGCACCGAAACCATTCGCCTGATCGCCGAAATCAGCATGGGCACAGGCGCTTTGGCGGTGATCGGCGGCACGGTGGTGATCGTCGGCTTCCTCACCCTGTTCACCGGCGGCACCATCGCGGTGCAGGGCTACAGCTCGCTGGGCAATATCGGTGTCGAGGCGCTGACCGGATTCTTCGCCGCATTCCTCAATGTGCGGATCGCGGCACCGGTGATCTCGGGCATCGGGCTGGCGGCGACCATCGGCGCCGGCGCGACGGCCCAGCTGGGCGCCATGCGGGTGGCCGAGGAGATCGACGCCCTGGAATCCATGGCGATCCGGCCGATGCCCTTCCTGGTCGGCACCCGCGTGCTGGCGGGCATGATCGCGATCGTTCCGCTCTACGCGCTGGCGGTCATCGCGTCGTTCGTCGCGAGCCGTTTCGCCACGGTCGTCATCTACGGCCAGTCGGCCGGTGTGTACGACCATTACTTCTCCACATTCCTGATTCCCAGTGACATCCTGTGGTCGTTCGTGCAGGCGATCCTCATGGCCTTGGCGGTCATGATGATTCACACCTACTACGGCTACAACGCGACCGGTGGACCGGTCGGTGTCGGAATCGCGGTCGGAAACGCGGTGCGCGCCTCGCTGGTGGCAGTGGTGTCGGTAACCCTGCTGATGTCGCTGGCGATCTACGGCACCTCCGGCAACTTCCATCTCTCCGGGTAGGCGGTATGGCGGCAAATAAACTCGTCGAAAAGGAAGGCGCCGGTAAGTTTTTCGGCGCCGGATGGGGTGTCAAGCTTTCGGGGGTGGCGCTGATTCTGTTTCTGGCCGCGATCGTCGCCGTCGCTCTGACGATGTTCGTGGGCGGATTCACCACCTCGAAACCGGTCTATCTCGACGCTCCGCGCGCGGGCCTGGTGATGGACAAGGACGCGAAGGTCAAGATCCGCGGTGTGCAGATCGGCCACGTCTCCGATATCGCCTACACCGGTGACCAGGCTCGGCTGACCTTGGCGATGGACCCCGATCAACTGAAGATGGTGCCGGCGAACTCGACCGTCGATATTCGGTCGACCACGGTCTTCGGTGCCAAATACGTGAACTTCGTCGAGCCGGAGGTCCCTTCCGCGCAGCATCTGCAGGCCGGCGCCACGTTGACCGCGCAGTCGGTGACCGTCGAATTCAATACGCTGTTCCAGCATTTGACCGAGGTGCTCGGCAAGATCGCGCCGGAGAAACTGAACGCGACACTGACCGCGCTCGGCACCGCATTGCAGGGCCGCGGCGACAAACTCGGTCAACTGCTGGTCGACAGTGACGAATATCTGCGCGATATCAATCCGAGCCTGCCGGATCTGCAACGCGATCTGCAGACGTCGGTCGGAGTCACCAACCTGTACGCCGACACCGCGCCGAACCTGTTGCGCACGACCGACAATGCGGCCGTGACGAGCAAGACCCTCGTCGACCACAAGGACAGCCTCGACGCCGTGCTGCTGAATCTGATCGGCCTGGCCGACACCACGGGCGCGGTGCTGAAGGAGAACGAGAACGGTCTGTCGACGGCCCTGGATCTGCTGCGGCCCACGGCCGAATTGCTCAACGAATACAACCCGGCGCTGTACTGCCTCGTCGAAGGTGTCGCGGGCGCGATTCCGCGGGCCAACGAGATCTTCGGCGGGACCGGACCGTGGGTGACGTTGAACGCCAGCTTCATGCCGGGCGGCACGCCCTATTCCTATCCGAAGGATCTGCCGAAGGTGAATGCGACCGGTGGCCCGCACTGCGAGGGCGTCCTCGACCGCAAACCCGGTAGCCACGCGAACTACCTGGTCACCGACACCACGGAGGGACGGGTGTACACACCGGAACTGTCCACCCATCTGAACGGCCCCCGGGTCTTCCAGTTGCTGTTCGCGGGCCTGCCGGGGGTGGGTAATCCGTGAGGCTCAAACCACACGCCACCAGCGTCAAACTCGGGATCTTCACGCTCGTGATGGTGCTGGTGCTGGCCCTGCTGGTCGTCATCTTCTCGCAGATGCGCTTCGCGCGGGAGAACGGCTATCACGCGGTGTTCACCAGCTCCTCGGGCATGCTGCCCGGGTCCAAGGTGCGCATCGCGGGTGTGCCGGTCGGCTCGGTGAAGAGTGTCAAGGTCGGCAAGGACCATCTGGCCCACGTCGATTTCGACGTCGACCGGCAGTACAAGCTCTATGTCAGCACCCAGGCCGCCGTGCGCTACGAGAATCTGGTGGGTGACCGGTATCTCGAGCTGATGGACGCCCCGGGCACCGCGCAGGTGCTGCACTCCGGCGCCACCATCGGCCTGGACAAGACCAAGCCGGCGCTGGACCTGGACATGCTGCTGGGTGGTTTCAAACCGCTGCTGCGCGGCCTGGACCCGCAGCAGGTCAACTCGCTGACCGAGGCGCTGCTGCAGGTCTTCCAGGGACAGGGCGGCACCCTGGTCGCACTGCTGAACAGCTCCGGCTCGTTCGCTAAGACCCTCGGCGACCGCGACGCCCTCATCGGCAGCGTGATCGAGAATCTGAAGACGGTGCTGGCCACCATCGACGATCACAACAGGGATTTCGACACCACGCTGACCGAATTGCAGCGCCTGGTGAGTGGCCTGGCCGCGGACCGGGACCCGATCGGCGCGGCACTGCCGCGACTGGCCGGCGCCACCGGCGATCTCACCGATCTGCTGAAGCAGGCGCGCCCGGACCTCAAGGCGACCTTCGACCAGCTGGGCCGCGTCGCCGACAATCTCGACCAGAAGTCCGACGATGTCGAGTGGGTCCTGCAGAACCTGCCCTCGACCTACAAGGAGCTGGTGCGCCTCGGTTCGTACGGCTCGTTCCTGAACATGTACGTGTGCGGAACGAATTTCCTCGTGGACGGCCCGGACGGTAAGCCGATGCATGTGAATCTGCCCGGTCTGCAGACGACCGGAAGGTGCTCGACGAAGTGAACCAGACCTCTCCGCTCATCAAACACGGCGTCGTCGGCGTCGTGCTGGCGGTCGCGATCGCGTTGTCCGCCTTGCAGTTCGACCGGCTTCCGTTCATTCGCAGCGGCGCCGAATTCACCGCGTACTTCGCCGATGCCGGCGGTCTGGTGACCGGCGACCAGGTTCAGGTCGCCGGTGTCCGGTCCGGGCAGGTCGAGGACGTCAGTCTCGACGGTCCCAAAGTGAAGGTCCGGTTCAGCCTCGACGAATCCATCGTCCTGGGAAAGAAGACGACCGCCGCGATTAAGACCAACACCGTGCTCGGGCGCAAATCCCTGGAGGTCGATCCGCAGGGCTCCGGTGCGCTGCGCAGCGATCAGCCGATTCCGTTGGACCGCACCACTTCTCCGTATTCGCTCAACGACGCCCTGGGCGATCTGAGCAATACCGTGAAGGGGCTGGACACCGACCAGGTCAACAAGACGCTCGACGCCCTGTCGGACGCCTTCGCCGACACACCCGCGCCGCTGCGTTCGGCGCTGGACGGCATCACGCAACTGTCACGCAGCCTGAACGCACGGGACAAGGCCCTGACCGAACTGCTCTCGCACGCGCAGAACGTCACCAAGGTGCTCTCGGATCGGTCGAACCAGATCAACGCCCTGCTGCTCGACGGCAACAACCTGCTCGGTGAGCTGGACGCCCGGCGCACGGCGCTGAGCCAGCTGATCGTCTACGTCAACGGACTGGCGCAGCAGCTGACCGGTTTCGTCAACGACAACGAGCAGAGCCTGAAACCGACACTGGACAAGCTGAATTCGGTGCTGCAACTGCTCGAGCGGAACAAGGACAACCTGAGCAAGGCCCTGGACGCGCTCGGCCCGTTCGAGGCGGCGCTCGGCGAACAGGTCGGCAGCGGCCCGTACTTCCAGGCCTACGTCTCCAACGCCACGAGTATGACGTTGCAGCCGCTGGTGGATGCGCTGGTCTGGCCGCAGCACGTACCCGAATCGTTCTGGAAGTACCTGACCACCCCGCCGCCCTCGATCGGGCCCGCGATCCAGGAGCCGCCGCGATGAACGCGATTCGCACGATCACGAAGGTGCCGAAATGGGTCCGCGTCGTGGCCGCCGCCCTGGTGGTGGCGCTGGCGGGCTGGATCGTCTACGGCGCGGTGACCAATATCGGCAAGACCCACATCACCGCCTACTTCCCGTCCACCACCGGGCTGTACGCCGGTGACGACGTGCGGGTGCTGGGCGTCAAGGTCGGCCGGATCGATGCGATCGAGCCGGGCCGGGACAAGACCAAGGTGACGATGACGGTCGACCGCGGCGTCGACATCCCGGCCGATGCCAAGGCCGTCACGGTCTCGCCGAATCTGGTCTCGGCCCGCTTCGTGCAGTTGGCGCCGGTGTACACCGGTGGCCCGAAGATGCACGACGACGGCGTGATTCCGATCGAGCACACCGCCGTGCCGGTGGAATGGGACGACATCAAGGCCGAGCTGACCAAACTGTCGAAAGCCCTGGGGCCGATCGGTGAGGATCAGCAGGGCTCGTTCGGACGGTTCGTCAACACCGCGTCCGACAATCTCGCGAACGGCAATGCCCAGGCGCTGCGCGACACGCTCCACGAGTTGTCGAGCACTCTGAATACGTTGTCCGACGGTCGCACCGATCTGTTCGGCACCGTGCGCAACCTGCAGCAGTTCGTCGATGTGCTGTCCAAGAGCAACGATCAGATCGTGCAGTTCGGTGGCCGGCTGGCCTCGGTGTCCTCGGTGCTGTCGGGCGTCTCCGACGATCTCGGCGCCGGACTGGACAATCTCGATTCGGCGGTGGCCGACGTCAAGCGTTTCCTGGACGAACGCGGCGGTCAGCTCACCGAGAGTGTGCAGAATCTGGCGCAGGTGACCCAGATCCTGGCCGACAAGCGTCCGCAGCTCGAGCAGGTCCTGCATTCGGGCCCGGTCGCGCTGTCGAACTTCTATCAGATCTACAAGCCCGCGCAGGGCACGCTGACCGGCGCCGTGGTGCTGCCGAACTTCCGCAATCCGTTCGCGTTCCTGTGTGGCGCCGTCGAGGCGCTCGAGGACAACGGTTCACAGCGGACCGCGGACCTGTGTAAACAACAGGTGGCACCGGTGATCAGCTCGCTGATGATGAATTACCCACCGCTGCTGGTGAATCCGGCGTCCGGGCAGCAGGCCTTCCCGAGCCAGCTGACCTTCTCGCCCCCGAGTCTGGCCGACCGCGTCGAATATCCGGCTCCCGGTGAGGCTCCGGCCGAGGTGCCGAGCGGTCTGGCCGGCCTCGCGATTCCGGGAGGAGGACGATGATGCGACGCGGACGACTGCGACTCGCCGGCGCCGCCGTCGGTCTGGTGATTCTGTTGGGCGCCACCGGATGTGAGTGGGACGGCCTGAACACCCTGCCGATGCCCGGCGCGGCCGGAACGGGGGAAGGCGCCTGGCAGATCAAGATCCAGATGCCGAATGTCACCACGCTGACTCGCAATTCGCCGGTGCAGGTGGACGATGTCACGGTCGGCACGGTGAAGAACATCCAGGTCGAGGATTGGCACGCGCTGGTCACGGTGAGCCTCGAGAAGGGTGTGCACCTGCCGGCCAACACGGTGGCCGCGATCGGGCAGACCAGCCTGCTCGGCAGTAACCACGTCGAACTGTCGGCACCGAAAGATGTTGCGCCCGAAGGGCAATTGAAGCCGGGCGATGTGATTCCGCTGTCGCGCGCGAGTGTGTATCCCACCACCGAGCAGACGTTGTCGTCGTTGTCGGTGGTGCTCAACGGTGGCGGAATCTCGCAGCTCGAGACCATCACCCACGAGCTGAACAAGACCTTCTCCGGACGGTCCGATGCCATCCGCGACCTGCTGCCGCAGCTGACGCAGCTGACCACCACCCTGGACGCCCAGACCAAGGACATCATCGACGCGATGAGTGGGCTGGACCGCTTCGCCGGGCAGCTGAACAACCAGAAGGACCAGGTGACACGGGCCGTCACGCAGCTGCATCCGGCCCTCACCGTCCTGGCCGACCGCCGCGAGAACATCACCAAAACCATTACCGCCCTGGGTGATCTGAGTGATGTGGTGAGCCGGGTGATCGCCGAGAGCGGTGACAATCTGAAGGCGGATCTGGCCAATCTCCACCCGGCCCTGGAATCGCTGGCCGACACCGGAACGAAATTGGCCGACTCCCTGCAGATTCTGCTCACCTTCCCGTTCCCCATGCGCAACCTGAACAAGGCGCTCAAGGGCGACTACCTCAACCTGCTGATGACCGTCGATCTCACCGGCGCGCGGCTGGATTCGAACTTCCTCACCGGTACGCCGCTGGGCGGACGCTTCGGCGGGGTCGAGGGCGCGCTCGGCACGATCGCGCCCGATACCGCGATGGGCAAGGGCGACCCGGTCACCGGGCCGATGCAGCCGCCGCCGCCCGCGCCGAACACGGCCACGCCGACGCCGAGCATTCCCGGCCTGCCGCCGATTCCGAACCTGCCCGCCATACCCGGGCTGACGGTGCCCGCGCCGCAACAAGGGGGTGCGGGTCGATGAAACTCAGCAAATTCGTCCGGATCCAGCTGGTGATCTTCTCGATCCTGACCGTGATCGGCCTGGTCGTGATGGCGGGCGTCTACGTCCACCTGCCGGCCATGTTCGGCATCGGCCGCTACGGCGTCACCGTGAAACTCGAGGCCACCGGCGGGCTGTACCCGACCGCGAACGTCGCCTACCGCGGCACCAACGTCGGCAAGGTCGAGGATGTGAAGCTCACCCCGGACGGGGTGGACGCCAAACTGTCGATCAGCAGCGACTTCAAGATTCCGAGCGATGTCGACGCCTACGTCAAGAGCGTGTCGGCGATCGGCGAACAGTACGTGGATCTGGTTCCGGCCGAGAATCCGCACGGCGGGAATCTGCACGACGGTTCGGTGATTCCGGTGCAGCGCACCAAACTTCCGCAGGACGTCGGCGATATGCTCGACCAGGCCGACCGGCTGCTCAGCAGTGTCGCCGACACCAAACTGCGCCAGGTCATCGACGATGCCTTCACCGCGTTCAACGGTGCCGGCCCGGATCTGCAGAAGTTCATCGACTCCGCCTCGCTGCTGGTGCAGGAGGCGAAGAAGAATACGAACGAGACGAAGGATCTGCTCGACAAGATCGGTCCGCTGCTCGACACCCAGAACCGGTCCGACGCCGCGATCCGCTCGTGGACGAAGGATCTGGCGACCGTCACCGACCAGTTGCGCCTGCACGACCCCTCGCTGGGACAGTTGCTCGACCGCACGCCCGCGGCCGCGCAGAAGGTGTCGCAGACCTTCCAGGACCTGAAACCGACGCTGCCGCTGCTGCTGTCGAATCTGACCAGCGTCGGTCAGGTCGGCGTCACCTATCACGCCGGTGTCGAACAGATTCTGGTGATCTATCCGCAGCTGGTGGCGGCGCTGCTGACCTCCATCCGCGGGCCCACGCAGTACGGCGCCATGGTCGACTTCATGCTCGGGCTCAACGATCCGCCGGGCTGTACGACCGGCTTCCTGCCGCAGGATCAGCGCCGGTCCCCGGCCCTGAAGGACACTCCGGACACGCCGCCGAACCTCTACTGCAAGGTGGCGCAGAACGCGAAGGAAGCGGTCCGCGGTATCCGCAACACGCCGTGCGCGGATGTGCCGGGTAAGCGGGCCCCGAGTCCGGAGCTCTGCCACGACCCGCAGGGTTATGTGCCCGAGGGCGACAACCCGCCGTTCGGCGAGCCGCATCCGGTCACCCCGTCCGGTGAGCCGGCGGCGAACCCGGGCGACGCTCCCGCCGCGCAGACCCAGCCGGCGGCGGCGCTGCGCACCTACGACCTGAAGAACCACACCTTCACCGGACCCGACGGCCGGACCTACCGACAGGGGGATGTGGGCCCCGACGGATCGGGCACTGTACCGTCCAGTTGGCAGGCGATGCTCGAGGAGCAACAGAAATGAGCGAATCGAATTCCACACCCACCGGTCGCGTCCGGCGGCGCGCCAGCAGGCAGGCCGGGGCGCCGACCGACGCGGTCGCGGTCGAACGGACCGAGAGTTCGCCGGCGCACGACACGGTGAAGCCGGCCACTGCCGACGAGACGGTCGAACTGTCTACCGCATCGCCGGCGAGCGCGGCCGAGTCGTCCTCCGAGACACCATCGGACGCGGTCTCCGACACCGGCGCGGTCTCCGACTCCACCGGCAAGCTCTCGACGGCAGCCGATGACGACAAGACCGTGCGGCTCACCGGTTCGCCGGAGGAGGCGGCAGCGGCGGACGCAGCCGCCGACGCCCCGGAGTCGCGGAAGCGCTCCCTCGGCCCGCTGGGCTGGGCCGCCGCGGTGGTGGCCGTGCTGTCGTTGATCCTGCTGGTCGGCTCGGGCGGCTTCTTCGCCTACCACCAGCATCAGATCAGCACCCAGGCCGATCAGCGCACGGAATACATCCAGACCGCCAAGCAGGCCATCCTCAATCTGACCAATATCAAGGACGACACCGCGAAGCAGGACATCGACCGGGTGCTCTCGGTCGCCTCGGGGCAACTCAAGCAGGAGTACTCCGAGCGCAAGGACGCCTACGCGCAGGTCGTGCAGCAGGCCAAGGTGAAGGCCAGCGGCGAGATCATCGAGACCGCGGTCGAGAGCCAGGACGACCACTCCGCGAAGGTGCTGGTCGCGGCCAAGCAGACCCTGACCAACGCCGGTGCCAAGGATCCGCAGGAGCGCTACTACCGCTTCCGGGTCACGGTCGACCGCGCCGACAACGGTGGTATCACCGCCTCGCAAGTGGAGTTCGTGGCATGAGTGGCAAGTTGCGTCCCGTCCTGTTCATCAGCGCGGCGGTGCTGTTCGTGGCCGCGGTCGCGATGGCCTCGGTCACCGGCTACAAGTCCTGGTCCGACAAGCAGATCGAGCAGGCCCGCACCGACTCCGTCCCGGCGGCGCGGCACGCGGTGGAGTCGGTGTTCACCTACGACTTCAAGACCGTCGACGCCGAACTGCCGAAGTCGGCGGACAACCTCACTCCCTCCTTCCGCAAGGACTATCTGAAGCTGATTCAGCAGGCGATCGCGCCCGGCGCCAAGGAGAAGCAGCTCACCGTGCAGGCGAACGCCACGGCGGCCGGTGTGGTGTCGGCGGAGCGCTCGCACGCGGTCGTGCTGCTGTACCTGAATCAGGTGACCACCAGCAAGGATTCCCCGCAGGGGACGGTGACGCCGAGCCGGGTCCGCGTCGCGCTGGACAAGGACGACGGCCACTGGCTGGTCGACGCCATCACCCCGATCTGATCCGGCTTTAAGCGAAACCCGTTATCTCCGTTAAGAGTTCGTCCCTACCGTCGACGGCACAGCGATTCCGAGGCGGGATCGGTGGTCGATACCGGCTCCGGTCGCGGCGCAGATCTCCCGCCGGTGAAGCGCGCCTGTGCCGCACGGTCACGGCCGTGTGGCGATCCGGCGGGTGCGGCGGAATCCGGGGTGGCGGTGTGCGGCGACCGCCGGCTCCGGCGGAGGCCAGGACCGAGATTCGGTGTGGGCGGCGCTCTCCGGCTGCCGGACGGTCGGTTCGAAGGGTGTAACCCGCCTCGGATCGCTGGGTAGTCGCCGATAACGCCGGCCCCGCCCCGCCAGGTAGCGTTCGCCGCAGGTCTAGCGCTCCGCGCCTCCGGGATCCACATCCGCGTCGGTGAGCAGGGCACTGCCGGCCACCCGATCCTGGGCCAGCGCGTCGAGGAAGGAGCGGGCCCAGCGGTCCACGTCGTGGGCGAGCACCTGGCGGCGCAGCGAACGCATCCGGCGGCGCTTGGTCTCGGGATCGTCCTCGATCGCGGACATGATCGCGTTCTCGACGCTGTCCAGATCGTGCGGGTTGCACAGGTAGGCCTGCCGCAATTCCGCTGCGGCGCCGGTGAATTCGCTGAGGACGAGGGCGCCGTTGAGGCCGCTGTGCGAGGCCACGTACTCCTTGGCGACCAGGTTCATGCCGTCGCGCAGCGGGGTCACCAGCATCACGTCGGCGGCGACGAAGAAGGCGACCAGCTCGTCGCGGGGGATCGGGCGGTGCAGATAGTGCACGAAAGGGTAACCGACGCGGGAGAATTCGCCGTTGATCCGGCCGACCTGTCGTTCGATGTCGCCGCGCATCTGGATGTAGCTCTCGACGCGTTCGCGACTCGGCGTGGCCAGCTGCACCATCACCGTCTCGGCCGGGTCGAGCCGGCCCTCATGCAGGAGTTCCTGCAGCGCGGCCAAGCGGATATCGATGCCCTTCGTGTAGTCCAGGCGGTCCACACCGAGCAGGATGTGCTTGGGATTGCCGAGTTCTCTGCGGATCTGGGCGGCGCGCTCACGCACCGAACGTCTTCGCGACAGCTCGTCGAGTTCGGCGGAGGCGATCGAGATGGGGAAGGCGCCGACCCGCACGGTGCGGAAACCGACCTGCACCACACCGAGTTTCGACCGCACGCCGACCGTGCCGCGCGAGGTGGGTTGTCCGGCAAGCCTTCTCGCCAGGTACAGGAAGTTCTGGGCGCCGCCGGGCAGGTGGAAGCCGATCAGGTCGGCGCCGAGCAGACCCTCCACGATCTCGGTTCGCCAGGGCAGCTGCATGAACAGCTCCACCGGCGGGAACGGGATGTGCAGGAAGAAACCGATGGTCAGATCGGGCCGCAGCATGCGCAACATCTTCGGCACCAGCTGCAGCTGGTAGTCCTGCACCCACACCGTCGCGCCCTCGGCGGCCACCTTCGCGGTGTATTCGGCGAAGCGCCGGTTCACATCCACATAGGCCGTCCACCAGTCGCGGTGGTACTCCGGCCGCACGATCACGTCGTGATAGAGCGGCCACAGCGTGCCGTTGGAGAACCCCTCGTAGTAGGCGGCGACCTCCTCGGCGGTGAGCGGCACCGGATACAGCTCCAGGCCGTCCTCGATGATCGGGTCGACATCCACGTCGGGGACGCCGGCCCAGCCCACCCACGCGCCGTTGTTGTTGCGCAGCACCGGCTCCAGGGCCGTGACGAGGCCGCCCGGACTGCGCTTCCACCGCTTGGTCCCGTCGGGGAGACGTTCCAGGTCCACCGGGAGCCGGTTGGCGACCACGACGAAACCGGAGCCGGCGCCCCCGGGACGGTCCGCTGGTGCGGATTCGGTTTCCGGCGAAGCGTCTCGAGATCGATCGCTGCGTATGTCGCGCATCTGGTCCACTGCTGGATCCTCCGGTCGCCGAAATGGCGGAGCTAGGCGTGGGTTTTAGTTGTCATGAGCGCTGCGGCGCGCTCGTTCTACTCGCTGCGCGCGCTGGGACCGATTCCGAGCATCGACAGCAGCATCCGGCATTCGTCGGCATCGGTGGCGTAGGCGGCCACGACGCGCTGTGCCTGCCGGGCGGTCTCGTCGGCGAGCGGTTCCAGGTCGTCGTCCGCGATGTCGTTGGCGCTCTTCGCGGCCATCATCGTGTCCTCTCGGCTCGGGGTCGTGGCACGGCGGTGGGGTTCGACCGTCGTGGTGTCGGCGCCGTGCGGTGTCAATGGTATCGGTCGCCGCACAGGGGCCCGTCGGCTTGGTGCCCACCGCTGCCGAACCGCAACAGCGGTGGGCGACACCCGTCACACCGGCGAAACGCCGGAGCCCCGCGAACCTATAACGTTGGTAAGGAGGCGAATTTCGCCCGCCTCGGTTACCGAGCACCGCACGAACGAGTGGAAAGGGTCGCAGCACATGCCGTTGGCCACGGTGAATGGAATCTCGCTGAACTACCAGGTGAAGGGAGACAAGGCCAAAGGCACCGACACCAAGGGGGCCGCCCCGCTGGTCGTGCTGATCATGGGCACCGGCAGTCCCGGCCGGGTGTGGGAGTTGCACCAGGTTCCGGCGCTGGTGGCGGCCGGTTACCGGGTGTGCACGTTCGACAATCGCGGTATCGCTCCGTCGTACGAGGCGCCCGACGGGATGACCATCGACGAATTGGCCGCCGACACCGCCGCGCTGATCGAATACCTCGACGAGGGCCCGGCCCTGGTCGCCGGCACCTCGATGGGGGCGCGGGTGGCCCAGGAATTGGCCCTGGCGCGCCCCGACCTCGTGCGTAAAGCCGTTTTCATGGCCGGACACGCGCGGCTCGACCAATTCCAGAAGACCCTCTCGCTGGGCGAGCACGAACTCGACGCCTCCGGCGTGCGACTGCCCGCCAAATACGACGCCGCCGTCACCGCGGTGATGAATCTTTCGCCCGCCACGATGGCCGATCCGAATTCCGCGCGCGATTGGCTGGATCTGTTCGAATTCACCGGCGGACCGGCATCGCCGGGAATCCGGGCCCAGCGCCGGATGGACCACGATTTCGATCGGTTGCAGGCCTATCGGGCGATCAAGGTCCCGTGCCTGTCCATCGGATTCGCCGACGATCGGATGATCCCCGCATATCTGACCCGTGAGCTGGCCGAAGTCATTCCCGACGCCCGCTACCAGGAGATCCCCGACGCCGGTCATTACGGGTATCTGGAACGCCCGGAGGCGGTCAATAAGATCCTGCTCGATTTCTTCGCGGGCTCGAGGTAACCACCAACGCGTAACGTCGGTCTTGCTAGTGTCGACACATCGCTCGGGGGCTACGGCTCTGGTCGGTCGGTTTCGGCTCGTGCCCGCGCCCCGCGAGTTTCCGTACACAGCGCGTTCCCGTACACAGCGCCAGCATCCAGTGAGGTGAAATGAGCACCAACCCCTTCGACGACGAGGACGGCCGCTTCTTCGTTCTGGTCAACGACGAGGAGCAGCATTCCCTGTGGCCTGCTTTCGCCGAGGTCCCGGCCGGGTGGCGAGTGGTGTTCGGCGAGGACAGCCGGGCTGCCTGCGTCGAATACGTGGAGAAGAACTGGACGGATATGCGGCCCAAGAGCCTGCGTGACGCGATGGCCGCCGACGACGCGGCTCGCCAGGGCGCCCAGTCCTGATTCCGCGCCGGAACGCACGGCGCGGCGCGCGACGGTGATCGGCGGCTGTGTGATGCCCTGAGCGGGCACACGCAGCCGCCGCGACCGCGTCGTTCCCTCCTGCGGTAATGCGCGATTTTTCCGGACGGCCCGCGCCCCGGTTATGATTGCACCGCTTCACCCGCCTCCTTAGCTCAGTGGTAGAGCACCGCTCTTGTAAAGCGAAGGTCGTCAGTTCAATCCTGACAGGGGGCTCTCTCGGCTCCGGCCTGCGACAGCAGGCCGGAGCCTTTTCTGTCGTCAGGGCAGATGCATCAGCTGACGGGCCAGGCCGAACAGGCGGCTGCCGAGCTTGAAGACGGGGATTCCCAGCGGAATCAACAAGATCGTCACGCACAACACGGCGCCGAGGATCCACACCACGACCGCGAGCAATGCGACCACCGTGCCCAGCACGGCCGTCAGGATGCCCAACACCACGTCGAGCAGGCCCCGTATCGCTCCCATGACGACCTTTCCGGTGTCCATTCTGCTCTTTTCTCGCGCCGTGTGCTCTGCTCCGGGCCGCCGTGATGAAAGTTAAGCGCCTGCCACTCTGCGATGAACGGCCGAAAAGTCGTCAGCAAAACCGTCGCTAAACCTTGGGTGCCGACCTGGCGGTTTCCTTTTCGGGTCATTGCGCCGCTCCGAACCGTCCCCCTAGCGTCGGGCCCCGTTGCCGCGGCTGGTGTTCGGACCGGAATTCCGACCCGAGCAGATTCGTGGCAACGCACCTGATGAATCAATCGAAATGAGGAGATGACCGTCGATATGACACCAGCCACCCGCCGGATCCTGGCAACGACCGCCTTCGCCGCCCTCTCGGTCTCGATCGCCGGCGCTACCGCCTCCGTCGCCTCGGCTGACACCCCCTCCGCCGCGCCGACGACCAGCAGCGCGCCGTCGGCTCCGAAGCTGTCCACGGGCTCGGCGTTCGGCGCCGACAAGCGCGCCGACGGCGACGGTGACGACCAGCCGGCCGCGCCCTCCGTGGACGCGATCCAGAAGGTCCTCACCAAGATTCAGAACACCGACAAGCCGGAGGACCTCGAGAAGTCCCTCGACAAGGACGTCGACACCCTCACCCACAACGAGGCCGCCGTGCCCGCCGAGGTGAAGAAGGAGTTCGCCAAGTTCCGCCAGGAACTGCAGCAGGCCAAGGTGAAGAACAGCCTCGACGGCAGCTCCGCCGCCGACACCCTGAAGACGATCAAGGGTGACGCGAAGACGCTCGGCGCCGATCTGAAGGCCGCCGCATAAGAAGCACACGCCTGTCGACCCGCCGATCCGGGAGGCGCCGCCCGGATCGGCGGGTCGTTCGCTGTCCGGGTCGCGCAGGCGGCTCGCAGGAAACTCCCAGACTACGTTCAGCGCATTCCGGGCTGCAGGAGAGACGATATCCAGCATGAGTGGAGTGGCTGGCGATCGAACCCCGGAGGCTCGGGTGCTGGTGGTCGACGACGAGCCGATGATCGTCGAACTGCTGTCGGTGAGTCTGCGCTATCAGGGTTTCGAGGTGGCCACGGCCGCCAACGGCGCCGAAGGGCTGGACCGGGCCAAGCAGTTCCGGCCCGACGCCCTCATCGTCGACGTCATGATGCCCGGTATGGACGGCTTCGGCCTGCTGCGCCGGCTGCGCGCCGACGGCATCGACGCTCCGGTCCTGTTCCTCACCGCGCGAGACGAGGTCGAGGACAAGATCACCGGTCTCACCCTCGGCGCCGACGACTATGTCACCAAACCCTTCTCGCTCGAGGAGGTGGTGGCGCGGCTGCGGGTGATTCTGCGCCGCTCCGGTCACGTGGTGGAGGAGACGAAGTCCTCGCGCATCCGCTTCGAGGACATCGAACTGGACGACGACACCCACGAGGTGTGGAAGGCCGGGGAACCGGTGGCGCTGTCGCCGACGGAATTCACGCTGCTGCGGTACTTCATGGTCAATGCCGGAACCGTGCTGAGCAAGCCGCGCATCCTCGACCACGTCTGGCGCTACGACTTCGGGGGCGAGGTGGGCGTGGTGGAGACCTACGTGTCCTACCTGCGCAAGAAGGTCGACACCGGCCCCGACCGGCTGATTCACACCCTGCGCGGTGTCGGCTACGTGATGCGCGCACCCAGCCGCAGCCGGTCGTCGGCGAAATGAGCGATCCGCGCTCGGTGCGGGAGCGCGCCGTCCACGACGCGTCCGACATCGAACCGGTGCGCCCCACCGGTGAATCCGAACCGGGGACCGATCCCGGATCCGGCGGCGTCGCCGGGCCCGCCGCGGATGCCGCGGGCGTCGCACCGCCTCGGCGTGGAATTCGGCGCCGGATCTCGCGTCGCCTGGCCGCGGTGCCGCTGCGGGTCACCCTGGTGCTCGCGCTGGTCTGCCTGGCGGGCCTCGGACTGCTGGTGTCGGGTGTCGCGGTGACCTCCGCGATGCGAAACGTCCTGATCGACAAGGTCGATCGGCAACTGTTCGACGCCTCCCACAGCTGGGCCAGCCCCGATGCGACACCGCCCCAGCATCTTCCGCAACCTCCGGGGCGGGAGCGCCCGCCCGCGCTGTTCTACGTGCAGGTGACCGGGTCCACCGGAAATCAGCGTCTGCTGCTGAGTTCGGGGCCCACCGTTCCGGACACGCCGTCGGATCTGTCGAAACATCCCGAGACCGTGGGATCGGTCGGTGACCCGAGCGAACATTGGCGCGCGATCAAGGTGGTGACACCCCAGGGATCCAGCGTTGTCGCGTTGCGGCTCACCGAAACCGAGAACATCATCGACCGCCTGATCGGATTGCAGGTCGCGGTGGGCCTGATCGTACTGGCGGTGCTCGCGGTGGTGGCGCAGTTCGTCATTCGCCGGAGCCTGCGCCCGCTCGGCGAGGTGGAGAAGACCGCCGCGGCCATCGCGAGCGGCGATCTGCATCGCCGAGTTCCGGTGCAGGGCACCAACACCGAGGTCGATCGGTTGTCACAGTCGCTCAACGGCATGCTCTCCCAGATTCAGAGCGCCTTCGCCGCCACCGAGGCATCCGAGGAATCCGCGCGGCGTTCGGAGGCCCGGATGCGGCGATTCGTCGCCGATGCCAGCCACGAACTGCGCACCCCGCTGACCACGATCAAAGGTTTCGCGGAGTTGTATCGGCAAGGGGCGCTGGCGGATCCGGCCCTGTTCATGGATCGGATCGAACGCGAATCCAAGCGGATGAGCCTGCTGGTGGAGGATCTGCTGATGCTGGCGCGCCTCGACGCGCAGCGGCCGGTGGAACGGCGGCCGGTGGATCTGCTGGCACTGGCCAGCGATGCGGTGCACAACGCCCGGGCCGTCGACGCGGCGCAGCGGCCCGAGGAGCCACGTCGGCCCGTAGACCTCGAAATACGCCCGGGGACAGGAACTTTGGAGGTGCGCGGTGACGAAGCGCGCCTGCGTCAGGTGCTGAACAATCTGGTCAACAACGCGCTGATCCACACTCCTCCGGAGGCGGCGGTCACCGTCGCGCTGACACCCGCGCCGGACGAGGTCGTCATCGAGGTCAGCGATACCGGGCCGGGTCTGCCTGCCGAGGACGCCGAGCGCATCTTCGAACGCTTCTACCGCACCGACACCTCACGCAGCCGCGACAGCGGTGGCACCGGACTGGGCCTGTCGATCGTGCAGGCGCTGGTCGCCGCGCACGGCGGCACGGTCTCGGTGCGCAGCGCGGTGGGACAGGGCACCACGTTCGCGGTGCGCCTGCCCCGTTCGCAGGAGTGATTCAGGCGGGCACGTTCGCGCCGTAACCGAGATCGCGCAGCGCCTGCTTGATCTTGTCCTGCGCCTCGTCCAGCGACTCCGGGCTGGGATCGGTGTCCGCGCCGGAGATGTTGAAATCGCCCAGTTCGAACGCCGGGAAGACGTGCACGTGCAGATGCGGCACCTCCAGCCCGGCGATCAGCAGGCCGGCCCGCGGCGCGTCCCACGCCTTGCGCACCGCCTGGCCGATCTTCTGGGCGACCTCGTTGATCCGCGCGAACGTGGCGGGATCCAGATCCTGCCACTGGTCGATCTCCTTGCGAGGAACCACGAGCGTATGACCCTGGGTGACCGGGGCGATGGTCAGGAAGGCGACGAATTCCTCGTCCTCCCACACGAACCGCCCCGGCAGCTGTCCGGCAATGATCGCGCTGAATACAGATGGCATGGGTTTCATATTGCCCCGCCCGGGCGGGAGGCGGTGGCCGGGGCGGCCTGCTGTCCTCCCGGTACCCGCATCCGGTGTTCACCTGCGTCCCCTAAGCTGTCACGCGTGCGCGTACTCGTCATCGGATCCGGAGCCCGTGAACACGCCCTGGTGGAGGCCCTGCGTCGGGATCCCGGGGTCACCGCGATCGCGGCCGCGCCCGGCAATCCGGGGATCGGCCAGGTCGCCGAGGTGCGGGCGGTCGATCCGGCCAGTGCGGAGGCCGTCGTCGGCCTGGCCCGCGATTTCGCCGCCGATCTGGTGGTGATCGGTCCCGAGGTGCCGCTGGTGCTCGGTATCGCCGATGCGGTCCGGGCGGCGGGCATCGCCTGCTTCGGCCCGTCGGCCGCCGCCGCGCGGATCGAGGGATCGAAGGCCTTCGCCAAGGATGTGATGGCCGCGGCCGGGGTGCGCACCGCGCACAGTGAGGTCGTCGATCATCCGGGCGAACTCGACGCCGCGCTGGATCGCTTCGGACCGACCTGGGTCGTCAAGGACGACGGGCTGGCCGCGGGGAAGGGCGTGGTGGTCACCGCCGATCGGTCCGCGGCCCGCGACCACGGCGCCGAACTGCTCGAACAGGGCCATCCGGTGCTGCTGGAATCGTTCCTCGACGGCCCCGAGGTCTCCCTGTTCTGCCTGGTCGACGGCGAGACCGTGGTGCCGCTGCTGCCCGCGCAGGATCACAAGCGCGTCGGCGACGGCGACACCGGTCCCAACACCGGCGGCATGGGCGCCTACACCCCGCTGCCGTGGCTGCCGCCGGAGACCGTCACCGAGATCGTCGACGACGTGGTGAAACCTGTTGCCGCCGAAATGGTTCGGCGCGGCGTCCCGTTCTCCGGCCTGCTGTACGCGGGCCTCGCGATCGGCCAGGCCGGTCCCGCCGTCGTCGAATTCAACTGCCGCTTCGGCGATCCCGAGACCCAGGCCGTGCTCGCTCTGCTCGACAGTCCGCTCGGCGCCCTGCTGCACGCCACCGCGACCGGAACCCTGGCGCAGGCGCAGGCGCCGGTCTGGAAGGACGGCGCGGCGATCACGGTGGTGCTGGCGGCGGAGAACTATCCGGGCCGTCCCCGCACCGGCGACGTCATCTCCGGCACCGAGAGCACGCCGGCCGCCTCGGGCGCGAATGCCGAAGTGCTGCATGCCGGTACGTCGCTGCGCGCGGACGGCGCGCTGTTGTCGGCCGGCGGCCGGGTGCTGAATGTCGTTGCGACGGGCGGTGATCTGACCGAGGCCCGGGCGAACGCCTACGAGCGCATCGCGGGAATCAAGTTGCCCGGTAGCCACTTCCGCACCGATATCGGCCTCGCCGCCGTGGAGGACAGGATCTCGCTGCCCACGCGGGTGTAGTCGTCACAGCGGTCCGGGTCAGCCGACCTGGATGCCGTGCACGGCCAGCCACGGCTGCGGATCCACGTGTTGTCCGCCGATGAGGATTTCGAAGTGCAGATGCGGGCCGGTGGAGTCGCCGCGGTTGCCGATGCGGGCGATCTGCTGACCGGCGCGCACCCGCTCGCCGACCGAGACCGAGAAGTCGTACATGTGGCCGTACACCGAGATGGTGCCGTCGTCGTGGCGGATGCGTACCCACAGTCCGAAGCCCTGCGCCGGCCCGGCGTCGATGACGGTGCCGTCGGCGACCGCGTAGATCGGTGAGCCGATGGGCGCGGCGATATCGATCCCGTAGTGGAAGGTGCCCCACCGGCCGCCGTACCCGGAGGTGAACACCCCGCGCGCGGGTAGCGCGAAACCACCGATGCCCGGGGCGATTCCGTCCGGAGCGATGCCGCCGGGAATGGTGGTGGCCGGTCCGGACAGCCACGGTTGCGGCGTCCCGGCGACCGCGGCGGCGGCCTCGGCCTTGGCGCGGTCGAGGGTGGCTCGCGAGGCCGCGGCCACGACCTGCGCCTCGCGCATGCGCTCCCCGTTGTCGATGGCGGCCAGATAGCGTTTGCTGGTTTCGGGTTCGGCCTGCACCTGCAGCGGATAGGCGACGGCGATCCGTTGTGCCGCGCCGGGTTTCGGCGTCGATTCGATCGGCTGCGGCGCCACGGTGTCGGCGGCGGCGAACAGTCCGACCACGACCATCCCGATCACCAGCACCCGATGGTCGCCGACCCAGCCGCGCAGCCGGGGCCACAGGGTCTCGAATTCCTCGCGCCAGTCCCGATTCCGCAGCGCACGACGCCACCGCCGCGACCGCGCACGCCATTCGACCGCCGCGGCCTGCCCCAGGTCGCGTGAGCGCCGGGCCGAGGACCGCATCCGGCCGGTGAACGAGGGGCGGTCGCGGCGCAGCGTCGTTCGCCAGTCGGGGCGGATCACGGTCCAGCCCCCCTGGTACGACTTCGCGCGGCGTGCCTGGTCAGGCATTCTGCCGACGATAACAGGGGGCCGCCCGCACGCGCAGGCAGGCGCGGCGGCGCACAGCAACGTCTCAGACATCCGGCGCCGAGGACTACGCCGCGCGCCGGCCGGCGGACGCGGTGTTCTACCGTCGTCCGGTGCGCAGTGAATCCCGGCGGTCCACCGTTCCGACCTTCTATGTCATGGATGTCTGGAAGGCCGCGGCCGAACGCGCCCGCACCCACGGCGATGTGCTGGTCCTGGCGGCCGGTCAGCCCTCCACGCCCGCCCCGGTGCCGGTGCGGCGGGCCACGCGGGTGGCCCTCGACGCCGAATTACTCGGCTACACCGAGACTTTCGGCATCCCGGAACTGCGCACCACCATCGCGGCCCATCACCGCGACACCTACGGCGTCGAGGTCGAGGCCGACGACGTGGTGATCACGACCGGCTCCTCGGGCGCGTTCACGCTGATCTTCCTGGCCGCATTCGACGTCGGTGACACCGTCGTGGTCGCTCGGCCCGGTTATCCGGCCTACCGCAACACCCTCACCGCACTGGGCTGCCGGGTGATCGAACTCGACTGCGGCCCCCGGACCCGGTTCCAGCCGACGGTGGCGATGCTGGAGGAGCTGCCCGAACCGCCCGCCGGTGTGATCGTGGCCAGCCCGGCGAATCCGACCGGCACCATGATCGCCCCCGACGAGCTGGCCGCGCTCGCCCGCTGGTGCGACGACCACGGCACGCTGCTGATCTCCGACGAGATCTATCACGGCATCGCCTATTCCGGAGACGACGGCGATGCCGAACCGGTGAGCTCGGCCTGGGAGACCTCGCGGGAATCGGTGGTGATCGGATCGGTGTCGAAGTATTTCTCGATGACGGGCTGGCGGCTGGGCTGGATGCTGGCGCCCGCGCGGCTGCGCCCGGCGCTGCAGCGGCTGGCCTCCAATATGACCGTGTGCCCGCCGGCGATCTCGCAATTCGCGGCGGCGCACGCGTTCGGCGCCGAGGCGAAATCCGAACTCGACGGACACGTCCGCCGCTATGCCCGCAACCGGGCGTTACTGCTCGAGGGGCTGCCCGCCCTCGGGATCACCGATCTGGCGCCCGCCGACGGCGCCTTCTACGCGTACGCCGATATCGGTCACCTGAGCGAGGATTCGACGCGCTGGTGCGCGGATCTGTTGGCGCACACGGGCGTCGCCCTCGCACCGGGAATCGATTTCGACACCCGTCACGGACACCGCACGGTCCGCTTCTCCTTCGCCGGCGCCACCGCGGATATCGAGGAGGCACTCGTGCGACTGGGCCGATATCTGAGCTGACGCACAGACTTTCCGTACCGGCCCACCGGAGCGCGTGGATGCGGTACAAATGATTCGGGTTGTGATTTCAACCCTTGCTATTTCGAACCGGTCCCGGCTGTCCGCTCGGACCGGATCCCGGAAATTTGCGCGGTCCCATGGTCGATTGCACAGCAACGATTCGGCCGGGATTGCACAGACGCACAGATTTGCACAGATCGCACCGATTTGGCACGGATGAACCGATGATGACTGGCACGATGACACGGTGATCACCGCGACGACCCCGAAAGGCGAAAGGCGTCGCCAAGCGTTGGTTGCGGCTGCCGCGGAGTTGCTACTCGAAGGCGGCTTCGATGCCGTGCGCCACCGTTCGGTGGCGACGCGCGCGGATCTGCCCCTGGCATCCACGACCTACTATTTCGAATCGCTCGAAGATCTGATCGCGCGCGCGGTCGAGTTCAGCGGCAATGCCGAACTGGAGTCGATGCGCCGCCGGATCGGCGAGGTCACCCACCGCAAGCGCGGCGCCGAGGCGACCGTCGATCTGGTCGTGGATCTGATGGTCGGCACCGACGGACCCGACGAATTCGCGCGTGGGCGGCTGATCGCCCGGTACGAGCGCTCGGTGGCCTCGGCCCGGCATCCGGAACTGCGCGAGGTGCAGCTGCGGTTACGCGCCCAGCTCGAGGACCTGCTGGCCGATGTGCTGCGCCGATCCGACCGCATGGTGCGCACCGACCAGTTGCGCCGGCTGGTGGCGGTGGTCGACGGTGCGGTGGTCGCCGCGCTGGCCGAATCCGATCCGCAACCGCGCCGCACCGCCCGCGGCGCGCTGCTGGAACTGATCGATGTGATCGCGCCGCCGGTGCCGCAACCGCTGATGGCGCCGCAGACCGTGCCGTCGGCCGCGGCACAGCATCTGCCCGCGGCCATGCCCCAGCAACCGAGCAGGCATCGAACACTAGACTGACTGTTCGTGAGTCTGGTCCCGAACGTCCTCGCCACCCGGTACGCGAGTCCGCAGCTGGTGCAGTTGTGGTCGCCCGAGAACAAGATCGTGCTGGAGCGCCGGCTGTGGCTCGAGGTGCTACGGGCCCAGACCGAACTCGGCGCCGCCGGTACCGAGGCGGTCACCGCCGAAGTCCTCGAGGATTACGAGCGGGTGCTGGGCGAGGTCGATCTGGCCTCGATCGCCGAACGCGAGCGGATCACCCGCCACGATGTGAAGGCGCGCATCGAGGAGTTCAACGCCCTCGCCGGTCACGAGCAGATCCACAAGGGCATGACCAGCCGGGATCTGACCGAGAACGTGGAACAGTTGCAGATCCGGCTCTCGCTGGAACACGTCTACGAACACGGTGTGGCGGTCGCCGCCCGGCTGGCCGAGCGGGCCGCCGAGTATCAGGCGCTGGTGATGGCCGGTCGCTCGCACAACGTCGCGGCGCAGGCGACCACCCTGGGCAAGCGGTTCGCGAGTGCGGCCGACGAGGTGCTGATCGCGCTGCGCCGGGTGCGCGAGCTGATCGACCGGTATCCGCTGCGCGGGATCAAGGGGCCGATGGGCACCGCCCAGGACATGCTCGATCTGTTCGACGGCGACGCCGCCAAACTCGCCGAGCTGGAGCAGAAGGTCGCCCGGCATCTGGGTTTCGCGACCGTGCTGACCAGCGTCGGCCAGGTCTACCCCCGCTCACTGGACCACGACGTGATCTCCGCGCTGGTCCACTTGGGCGCGGGCCCTTCGTCGTTCGCGCACACCGTGCGCCTGATGGCCGGGCACGAACTGGTCACCGAGGGTTTCCAGCCCGGGCAGGTCGGCAGTTCGGCGATGCCGCACAAGATGAACACCCGCTCGTGCGAGCGCGTCAACGGTCTGCAGGTGGTGCTGCGCGGCTACGGCTCGATGGCGGCCGAACTGGCGGGCGCGCAGTGGAACGAGGGCGATGTGTTCTGTTCCGTGGTGCGCCGGGTCGCGCTGCCGGATGCCTTCTTCGCCATCGACGGCATGATGGAGACCTTCCTGACCGTCCTCGCCGAATTCGGCGCCTATCCGGCCGTGATCGAGCGCGAGCTCAACCGCTACCTGCCCTTCCTGGCCACCACCCGCATCCTGATGGCGGCCGTCCGGGCCGGGGTCGGACGCGAGAGTGCGCACGAGGTCATCAAGGAGCATGCGGTCGCGGTCGCGCTGGCCATGCGGGAGCAGGGCCGCGAACCGGATCTGCTGGACCGCCTCGCGGCCGACGACCGGATGCCGCTGGACCGCGCCGGACTGGAGGCCGCCCTGGCGGACCGGACGGCGTTCATCGGCGCCGCCGAGGCACAGGTGAGCGATGTGGTGGCGCAGGTGCAGAAGCTGATCGACGCGCATCCGGAGGCCGCCCGCTACACCCCCTCGCCGATTCTGTAACCGCCACCGGCCCGATGGTCGCGGCATCGAATCCGCCCGGCGCCGCCGTGCGCGCGGTGGTGTCGCGCGTGCTCGGCGCCGTGCGAATGGTGCGGCGGCGCAGGCGAAATCGCCGACTAGGGTTGCCGGATATGGACCCCTATACGATTTTCGCCGATATCGTCGCCGGGCGGGCGCCCTCGTCCAAGGTCTACGAGGACGACGATGTTCTCGCCTTCATGGACATCCGTCCGATGACGCCCGGTCATCTGCTGGTGATTCCGAAGGTGCCGGCGCGCAGCCTGGCCGAACTCGATCCGGTCATCGGCGGCAAGCTCTTTCAGGTCGCGCAGCGTCTGGCGGCCGCGCTGCGGGAATCCGAGGTGCGCTGCGACGGGGTGAATCTCTTTCTCGCCGACGGTGTTACGGCCGGGCAGGAGGTCTTTCACGTTCATCTGCATGTCATTCCGCGCACGCCCGGCGACGGCTTCGGGCTGCGCAATCGCGCGACGACCCCGCCGCGTGCGGACCTCGACTATCTGGCCGCATCGATCCGGGGTGCGGCCGGGCGGGCGCAACCGAATGCCGCGAGCGGACAGGACGGAAAGTGGTGGCTCACCTGAGTCGTGCTGCGGACCGGACGGTTTGCTGAGGAAACGCCAGGAGGTCGAAAGCTCCGCACGGCACCACGGTGTGCGTTACTTTAAGTAGCAGTTGTGGTGGGTCGACGGAGGTGGGGACATGCGACGTTCATTCGTTGCTGCAGTTGTGCTGACAGTCGGGCTGGGCGTCTTCGGTCCCTGGATGGGCCCACAACCACGCGCATCGGCGGCGCGGGTGGTCGGGGAAAACGATATGAGCCCGACCCGGACGGCGCTGTTCATCGACTCTCCAGCCATGGGACGCACCGTTCAGGTCCAGGTCCTGCATCCGGCCGGTGGGGGTGCGCGGCCCTCGTATTATCTGCTCGACGGGCTCGATCCCGGTGTCCAGCAGAGCACCTGGACCAACGCCACCGATGCCGAACCCTTCTTCCTCGGTAAGAACGTCAATGTCGTTCTGCCGATCGGCGGGCAGGCGAGCTACTACACCGACTGGCAGCGCGACGATCCGCATTTCGGCCGCTACCGGTGGGAGACGTTCCTGACGCGCGAACTTCCGCCGATCATCGACGCCACCTTCTCCGGCAACGGCGTGAACGCGATCGGCGGCCTGTCGATGGGCGGAATCGCGGCGTTCGTTCTGGCCGTTCGCCATCCGGAGCTCTACGAGGCGGTGGCGGGCTACAGCGCGTGCCCGGATCTGGGAATCGCGCAGGGGGCGATCATGTTCTCGATCGCCAACCGCGGCGGCAACCCGTTCGATATGTGGGGTGCGCCGGGAAGTCCGGAGTGGGGTGCCCACGATCCGGCGCTGCTGGCGGATCGGCTGCGCGGCAAGACGCTCTACCTGTCCACCGGCACCGGTATCCCCGGTCCGCACGAGGCCGAGATCAAACCGCAGCTGCCGGAGAACATCGTGCTGGGCGGGCCGATCGAGGCCGGCGTGGACGTCTGCGTCACCGCCTTCGAACAGCGGCTGCGCGGTATGCGCATTCCGGCCCGGGTCGATCACAGCCCGGTGGGAACGCATTCCTGGTCGTACTGGCAGGACTATCTGCACGCGTCCTGGCCGACCGTCGGCGCGGCGATCGGAGCCTGATCGCCGGGCGTCCGATCGGCGCGGGCCCGCGACGGCCCGCGCGACCGGATTTTCCAGGGCTGCGTTCAGTGCGGCTGGGCGCCCGGGCGGTTGAATTCGCCGTCCTTGGCGCCGGCGACGAACGCCCGCCACTCGCCGGGAGTGAAGATCAGCGCCGGCCCGTCCGGATTCTTGGCATCGCGCAGCCCGATATTGCCGCTGGCCAGGAAGGCCACCTCGACACCGCCCTCCCCGTCGCCGCTGCGCTGCCAGACCGCCCCGGGTTCGATCTCGCGATTCTTCGCTTCCAACCTGTGCTCCTGCATCGATGTGATCGCCCGCCGGAATCCGCACGGGCGCTGCCGTCCCCGAGCGTAAGCGGTCGGAAGCCGCCGCACCGGCGTCGTTTCCGAATCCGCGTGAACCGGCATGGCCGGAATCACACCGATATGCCGACCTGCGGAATGTGGCATTCGTCCACCCCTCCCGGCAACACCGCTGGTTTACGCCGCAACCTGATCGGAAACCCCATCCACTGTGGCAGTTGGAGGGCGTCGACTGGTCAAGAGACCGAGAAGGCGTGCCCTGCCGCACTGAAGGGACGACAAGGATGGAGCACCGCATGGCACCCGTCTTCGACAGTTGCGCGGTGGTGCCCCGGCACCTCACCGTCGAGCAGGCACACAACATCCTGCACAGTCACAGCAGCTGTCCCACCGACCAATGCCCGCGTCGTAAAGCCGCACTGTTCTTCCTGATGGAATCTCGTCGTTCGGCCCGCGGCAACGGGCGTGACCTGCGTCGGCCCGCACCGCGGACCACCGGCCTGGGGTAGCGCGGACCGAGTTCGCGCCCCCGCACTCGCCGATCCGCTCGTGTCGGCGGGCGTGGGGGTGCGCGCCCGGACTCGGCCACCGCGATTACGGTGGTCACCATGGCTCTCGACAGTGGTACCGGAACCATCCAGAACACCGGCGACGACGCGGCGGCGGTGACCCCGCCGGTGGCCAAGAAGGTCCCGGCCGAACGCACCCATCACGGTGACACCTTCGTCGACTTCTACGAGTGGCTGCGGGACAAGGACGATCCCGAGGTCATCGCCCATCTCGAGGCCGAGAACGCCTACACCGACGCCCAGACCGCCCACCTGGCCCCGCTGCGCGCGCGGATCTTCGACGAGATCAAATCGCGCACCCAGGAAACCGATATGTCGGTTCCGGCGCGGCTGGGTGACTACTGGTACTACTCGCGCAGTTTCGAGGGCAAGCAGTACGGCGTGCACTGCCGCTGCCCGATCGCCGACCGCGACGACTGGACCCCGCCGCAACTCGAGGTCGACATCGAGATCCCCGGCGAGGAGATTCTGCTCGACAGCAACGTGCTGGCCGAGGGGCACGACTTCTTCGCCCTCGGCGCCTATTCGATCAGCCATGACGGCACCCTGCTGGCCTACTCCACCGACACCGTCGGTGACGAGCGATATGTGCTGCGGTTCAAGGATCTCCGCAGCGGCGAACTGCTCGGCGACGAGATCCCCGGCACCGCGCCGGGAGCGACCTGGTCGCTGGACGGAACTCACGTCTTCTATCAGACCGTCGACGAATCCTGGCGGCCCGACACCGTGTGGCGCCACCGCCTCGGCACCGCGAAGACCGACGACGTCACGGTGTTCCACGAGCCCGACGAGCGCTATTGGGTCAGCATCGGCGCCACCCGGTCAGAGAAGTACCTGATGATCTGGGTCGGATCGAAGATCACCACCGAGGGCTGGATTCTCGAATCCGACGATCCGGAGGGCGAGTTCCGGGTGCTGCTGCCGCGCCGCGAGGGTGTGGAGTATTCGGCCGAGCACGCGGTGATCGGCGGGCAGGACCGGTTGCTCATCCTGCACAACGATGTGGTCGACGGTGTGAAGGCCGAGAATTTCGTCCTCACCGAGGCGCCGGTGGACGATCCGGCGGCGATGACCATGCTCATCGGCCATCGCGACGATGTGCGGCTCGAGGACGTCGACTGCTTCCGCGATCATCTCGTGCTCTCGTATCGGCGCGAGGCGCTGCCGCGAGTCGCGGTGTGGCCGTTGACTTCCGAGGGCTACGGCGAACTGCGCGAACTGGAATTCGGCCTGGAGCTGTTCTCCGCCGGTGTGGGCTCCAACCCGGAATGGGCGCAGCCGACGCTGCGGCTGGGCGTGACCTCGTTCATCACCCCGATGCAGGTCTTCGACTACGTGCCGGCCACCGGTGAGCTGATGCTGCGCAAACAGCAGCAGGTGCTCGGCGGCTACGACCCGGACGACTATGTGCAGCACCGGGATTGGGCGACCGCGGCGGACGGCACCCGGATTCCGATCTCGGTGGTGCGCCGCCGCGACAGCGAGGATTCCGGTCCGAAACCGTTGCTGCTCTACGGATACGGCTCCTACGAGGCCAGTATCGACCCCGGTTTCTCGGTGTCGCGGCTGTCGCTGCTCGACCGCGGCATGGTGTTCGCGGTCGCCCATGTGCGCGGCGGTGGTGAGATGGGCCGGCTGTGGTACGAGAACGGCAAGACGCTCACCAAGAAGAACACCTTCACCGATTTCGTCTCCTGCGCACGGCATCTCGTCGACACCGCCGTCACCACGCCGCAGGTGCTGGTGGCCGACGGCGGCAGTGCGGGCGGGCTGCTGATGGGTGCGGTGGCCAATCTGGCCCCGGAACTGTTCGCGGGCATCCTCGCCAATGTGCCGTTCGTGGATCCGCTCACCTCGATCCTGGACCCGTCGCTGCCGCTGACGGTCATCGAATGGGACGAGTGGGGCAATCCGCTGGAGGATCCGCAGGTCTACGCCTATATGAAGTCCTATTCGCCGTACGAGAACGTGGCGGCCGTGGACTATCCGGCGATCCTGGCGATCACCAGCATCAACGACACCCGCGTGCTCTATGTCGAGCCCGCGAAATGGGTCGCCGCCCTGCGGGCCACGAAAACCGGCGATGCCCAGCTCCTGCTGAAGACCGAGATGAGCGCCGGGCATGGTGGCGTCAGCGGGCGCTACGAGAAGTGGAAGGAAGTCGCCTTCGAATACGCCTGGGTGCTCGACCGGGTCGGTCTCGGCGAGGTCGGCTGAGGGCGGTTTCGGGCGGACCGTGCGGTCGGGTGCCCGCGCCGGGAATTCGTCGGGGCGTCACTTCGGCTGCACGGTGGCGACACCTGCCGCGCGCACAGTGGAGTCATGAGCGGCAACGACCGGGGGTTCGGGCAGCTGATCGTCTCGGTGTCGGGTATTCGCGACACCACACTGGACCAGGCGCGCGCCTTCGCGGCCGAGATGGACGGCCGCGGGGTACGGCTGTCGCTGCTGGTGGCGCCGCGGTTGAAGGGGAAATACCGGCTCACCGAGGATTCGCGCACCCAGCAGTGGCTGCGGGAGCGGCGTGCCGCGGGTGACGCGATCGTGTTGCACGGCTACGACCAGGCCGCGACCAAACGTCGCCGCGCCGAATTCGCCGCGCTGCCCGCGCACGAAGCGCGCCTGCGCCTCACCGCCGCTGACCGGGTGATGGAACAGATCGGCCTGCGTACCCGACTGTTCGCGGCACCGCGCTGGACGGCCTCCGAGGGCGCCGTCGCCGCCCTGCCCGAGGTCGGCTTCCGGCTGGCGCTGGGATTGACCGCCATCCACGATCTGGAACGGGATACGGCCCAACGCTGCTGGGTGCACGGCGTCGGTGAGGGTTTCCGGGCCGAACCGTGGTGGTGCCACGCACTGATCATGAGCGCGGCCCGCATCGCGCGCCGCGGCGGAACGCTGCGGCTGGCGGTCTCGGCCGCGCAGCTCTCTCGGCCCGGACCGCACCAGGCCATGCTGGACGCCGTCGATCTGGCCCTGTTCCACGAGGCGGTTCCGGACGTCTACCGATGGGAGCCGTACGCCATGCCGCACGCGGCCTGAGCCTGCCCGACATCAGCGAATGTTCGCCGGATCGTCCCCGGCCGCACGCCGCAGGTCCTGCACCTCGGTGACGATCGCCTCGTCCGATACGACGGCGGTGGCGTCGTGGGTGAAGCCGCCGGCCTCCTTACGGGTGAGTGAGGTGGACAGCGGATGCTTCTTCAACTGGTCGATGCAACGGTCGATATCGGCCAGCAGCAGATCGGCCATATCGTGGGTGAAGCCGTGCCGGACGACCGCGCGCATGATCGTCTCGTCCTGCCGGTCGGCGGGCAGCGGATAGGCGGCGATCAGCCAGCCGCGTGAGCGCAGCCGTTCCGACAGGTCGTACAGATTGAAGCCGGGATCCTCGCGCAGCCGCCACGACACCGCGCTGATGCCCCGGGTGGGGGTGCCGTCGTGGATCATCTCGAACAGCCCGGTCTCGGTGAGTCCGTGGGCCAGATGTTCGGCGACGCGGTAGATCGCCGACTGCAGCCGGGTGTAACCCGTCCGGCCGAGCCGGATGAAGTCGTAGTACTGGGTGATGGCCTGGCCGCCGGGACGGGAGAAGTTCAGATTGAAGGTGGCCATACGGCCGCCGAGGTAGTCGACGTCGAACACGAGTTCGTCCGGGAGGTCGGCGGCCGTGCGCCAGAGTGCCCAACCGGCGCCCAGCGGGGCCAGGCCGGTCTTGTGCCCGGAGGCGTTGATCGATTTCACCCGCGCCAGCCGGAAGTCCCAGACCAGATCCGGCGCCGTGAACGGGGCGAGGAATCCGCCACTGGCGGCATCGACGTGCAGCGGGATGTCCAGGCCGGTGCGGGCCTCCAGATCGTCGAGGGCCGCGCTCATCGCGGCGACGTCCTCGAACAGTCCGGTGAAGGTCTGACCCATGGTCGCGACGACCATGATCGTATTCGAATCACAGTGTGCGGCAATGTCGTCGGGCTCCAGCATGTACTTGTTCCCGTGCAGCGGCACCTGCCGGATCTCGACGTCGAAATAGCGCGCGAACTTCTCCCAGCACACCTGCACCGGCCCGCAGACGAAATTGGGGATGCCCTGGCCGCCGTTCTTGCGCCAGCGCGTCTTCGCGGCCAGCCCGCCGAGCATCGCCGCCTCGCTGGACCCGATGGTGGAGGTGCCGCGCGTCGAACCGGGATCGGGGCAGTGCCACAGGTCGGCCACCATGCGCACACACCGCCGCTCGAGTTCGGCGGTCTGCGGATATTCGTCCTTGTCGACGATGTTCTTCGCCACGCTCTGCGCCATCAGCCGTCGGGCGTTGTCGTCGATCCAGGTGGTGCAGAAGGTGGCCAGATTCATCCGCGACACGCCGTCGAGCATCAGCTCGTCGTGCACGATCTGGTAGGCCTCCGGGCCCGGCATCTCGCGGTGCGGAAAGTGGTGTTTGGGTGCGCCGCGATCCAGATCGGGCATCGCGAACAGGTCGTCGGATTCCGATGATGCAGACATCTCGTCCTCTCCGGTGGTCGGATCGCGGTCGAGCTCTCCCTCATCATGCCCCGCCGCGATTGCGGGACGGTCGCGAACGCGAGGGACAAATCGGGCGAATTCCGGCCCGCGCCGCGCCCGGCGCCGATGCGTCCGGACCGGGAAGGGAGTTAGGTTGGGTACATGACCGACGAATCTCGGACGGCGGCCCTGCGCGCACAGGTGCGCGCCTTGATGCCGCAGGCGAAAGCCGATCTGGCCCAGTTGGTTTCGTATCGATCCGTGGCCGATGCCCGGCAGTTTCCGCCGGAGGAATGTCATCGGGCGGCGCGATGGGTCGCCGATGCCTTCGCCGGCCTCGGTCCGGCCGACGTCGGCCTGCACGAGACGCCCGACGGTAGCGAGGCGGTCGTGGCCCGGTACCCGGCTCCGCCCGGTGCCCCCACGGTGCTGCTGTACAGCCACTACGACGTGCAGCCGCCGGTGGACGAGGCGGCCTGGGAGACTCCGGTGTGGGAGCTCACCGAGCGCGACGGCCGCTGGTACGGGCGCGGCGCGGCCGACTGCAAGGGCAATATCGTCGTCCATCTGACCGCCCTGCGGGCCCTGCGGAACACGCTGGGAGACAAGGGTTATCCGGTCGGCATCACGGTGGTCTGCGAGGGCTCCGAGGAGCAGGGCACCGGCGGTCTGGAGGAATTCGTTCCGGGGCATGCGGACCTGCTGCGCGCCGACGCACTCCTGATCGGTGACTGCGGTAATTTCGCGGCGGGCGTACCGACCTTCACTCAGACCCTGCGCGGCAACGTGAACGTGCTCGTCACCGTCGAAACCCTCTCGGGCCCTTTGCATTCCGGCATGTACGGCGGGGCGGCCCCGGACGCCGTCGCCGCGCTGATCCGGGTACTCGCCACGCTGCGGGACGAACACGGGAACACCACGGTGGACGGGTTGGCGGCCGATCAGGTCTGGGACGGCGCGCAGTATCCAGTCGAGCAGTTCCGGGTCGACGCCGGCATCCTCGACGGTGTGCAGGTGCTGGGCAGCGGCAGTATCTCGGACATGCTCTGGGCGCGCCCGGCCCTGACCGTGCTGGGCATCGATGTGCCGCCGGTGGTGGGATCGGCGGCCGCCGTCCAGCCGAGCGCGCGGGCCCGATTGAATCTGCGGATCCCGCCCGGCGTCGATCCGGCTCCGGCCTTGAAAGCCCTTACCGCACATCTGGAATCGCATACGCCGTGGGGTGCGCGGGTGCGGATCGAGACCGAGGGGACGGGTGCGCCCTTCCGGTCCGGTACCGGCGGCCCGGCGCGGCTGGCGATGGAGGACGCCTTCGCCGCCGCCTACGGCCGCACCGCCACCACGCAGGGGCAGGGCGGTTCGATTCCGCTGTGCAACGTCTTCGCCGAGACCTATCCCGACGCCGAGATCATGCTGCTCGGCGTCGAGGAGCCGAAATGCCTCATCCACGCCCCGAACGAGAGCGTCGATCCCAGCGAGATCGAGCATGTGGCACTGGCGGAGGCATTGTTCCTGTCCTCCTACACGCGGTGACAGGTCTACGAGGACCGGAGACGCCCGCTAGAAGGTCTTGTTGTCCTCCGGCTCGATGAGCGCGAATTCGGTGTCGGCCGGGCGCATTTCGGACAGGCGGCCGAAGTAGATGCCCTGTGCCTCCGGCGCGATGATGCCGTAGTGGATGGGGACGGCGGTGCGCGGCGCCACGGCGCGCAGATAGTCCACCGCCTCGCTGATCTTCATCCACGGCGCGACCGCCGGCACCGCCAGCACCCCGACCGATACCGGCGGCACCCACAGCGAATCGCCCGGGTGCACGAACTGTGCCGGATCGTCGGCGCTGCCGAGCTGGAAGACGGTGTTGTCGACGACCGGCAGCTCCGGATGGATCACCGCGTGCTTGCCGCCGCCGCCGGTGATCTGCAGATCGCCGATGGTGACGACATTGCCCGCGTGCACGGCCTGCCACGGCTCACCGCGCTGCTGTGCGGTCTGCGGATCGCTGAGCAGGCGGGCGCTCGGATTCGCATCGACCAGGGCCTCGATCCGGTTGGGATCGATGTGGTCGGGATGCTGATGGGTGATCGCGATCGCGTCGAGTCCCGTGATGCCTTCGAAGCCGTGCGAGAAAGTGCCCGGATCGAACAGGATCTTCGCGCCGTTCAATTCGACGAGGACGCAGGAATGACCGAAGTGGGCGATGCGCATGGATTCACGCTATCTCCCCCCGCCGCGGCGTGGGCCCGGACGCGGCAGCCCGTGTAACCACGCAGGGGCCGCGCGGAGGCCGGCCGGCAGGCGCTGTGACGTCCCTCGCAGGGGCCGCGGCCCGGCGCGGCGCCCGGGAGTAGCCCCGATTAAGCTGTTGTGGTAATCCCCCCACCAGCTTGAGGAGCAACGCGTGGCACGAGTTGTGGTCGAGGTGATGCCGAAGGCCGAGATCCTGGATCCCCAGGGTCAGGCCATCGCCGGCGCGCTCGGACGCCTGGGTTTCCCGGGTGTGTCGGATGTGCGGCAGGGCAAGCGGTTCGAACTCGACATCGACGACAGCGTCAGCGATGCCGAACTCGAGAAGATCGCCGAGGCCCTGCTCGCCAATACGGTGATCGAGGACTGGAAAGTGGTGCGGCTGCCGTGACCAGCTCTGCGCGAATCGGTGTCATCACCTTCCCCGGCACGCTCGACGACGTCGACGCGGCGCGCGCGGTCCGGCTGGCCGGCGCCGAAGCGGTGAGCCTGTGGCATGCCGACGCCGACCTCAAGGGTGTCGACGCCGTGGTGGTGCCGGGCGGATTCTCCTACGGCGACTATCTGCGCGCCGGCGCCATCGCGCGGTTCGCGCCCGTGATGGGCAAGGTCGTCGAGGCCGCCGGTAAGGGTATGCCGGTATTGGGAATCTGCAACGGTTTCCAGGTGCTGTGCGAGGCCGGACTGCTGCCGGGCGCGCTGACCCGCAACGAGGGTCTGCACTTCGTCTGCCGGGATCAGTGGCTGCGGGTGGAGTCCACCGCGACCGCGTGGTCCTCGCGCTACGACGCGGGTGCCCAGATTCTGGTCCCGGTGAAGAACGCCGAGGGCCGCTACCAGGCCTCGCAGGCCGTGCTCGACGAACTCGAGGGCGAGGGCCGGGTGGTCTTCCGCTACGTGGGCGGCAACCCCAACGGTTCGCAGCGCGATATCGCCGGCATCGCCTCGCCGAACGGTCGCGTCGTCGGTCTCATGCCGCATCCGGAACACGCCACCGAGCCGCTGACCGGGCCGAGTGACGACGGACTGGGAATCTTCCTCTCGGTCCTCGACAGCCTCGTCACCACGGCCTGATCGGCCTGTCGTTCAGGGGATCACGACCGCGCCGGTGGTCGGTGCCGGGTCTTCCGCCCAGCGTCGGCCGGTCTCGCGCGGCGTGATGCCGTCGTCGGTCCAGGCGGACAGCAACCGCGCGACCTTGGTGTGCATGGTGGTGCGCAGGCGATCGAAGGATGTGTCCGGCACGTCGTCGACCTGACCGAGCAGCAGCCACCACGCCCAGGCCACCGCACCGGCATTGGCGACGAAGTCCGGCAGCACCGGCACGCCGCGGGCGGCGAGCATGGCCTCCGCCTCCGGCGTGGTGGCGGCGTTGGCCGCCTCGACGACGACGCGGGCGCGCACGTCGAACGAGTTGTCCGGCGTGATCGCGTACGAGATGGCCGCGGGCACCAGAATGTCGACCTCGGCGGACAGCACCGCGGTGCGCGGCAGTTGCTCGACGTCGGCCGGCAGCCGGGAGCGATCGATCTCGCCGTAGTCGTCGCGCAGTTCCAGCAGTGCCGGAATGTCCAGTCCGCCGGCCCGGTGCAGGGCCCCGGCGGCATCGGCCACCGTGGTGACGCGCATTCCCGCCTCGTGCAGGTAGTAGGCCGCGGCGCCGCCCATCGTGCCGACGCCCTGAATCGCGACCGTCGTCTCGGCCGGCATCCGGCCCCAGGAGACGGCCGTGGCGAGGCAGGCGTGCGCGACACCGTAACCGCCGATCACGTCGCCCAGCAGGAAACCGCCCTCGACCGCCGCGTTCAGGCCGTCGCGGACCCGTTCCAGGGTGGCGACCGGATCGGCGGCGCGGCGGATCGCGGCGTGATAGCTCTGGCCCAGGCCCAGCTTCTCGAAGACCTCGTCGATCAGATGTTGCGGGACACCCAGGTCCTCCGCGGTCACCCAGTGCGCGTCGATCCACGGGCGCATGGCCTCGCAGAATCGCTCCAGCACTCCGACGGCGCGCGGATCTTTCGGGTCGAAGTCGATACCGCCCTTCGCACCGCCGATCGGCAGGTCGAAGGTCGCAGTCTTGGCGGCCATCCCGCGCGCCAGATCCTCCACCTCGCTCAGCGTGCAGCCGGCCCGCATGCGGGTGCCGCCCGTGGCCAGGCCACCGCGCAGGGTGTGGACGACGAGGTAGCCGACGGCGCCGGTGGCCGCATCGGTCCACTGCAGTCGCAGGTACGGCTCGGGGCGGCGGATCGCGGGGGTGACCGGGGTGTCAGTGGGCACCGCCGGGACGGTGGCGGGCACCGCCGGGAGGGCCGGTGCGGTGTCCTCGGCCGGGTTGTGGATCGTCGTCACGGCGAACTACCTCCTTCGCGTTCGGATGTCCGACCACCACCCGCTCCGGACACGTCGAGTCGCGCGCTGTCGGCGTCCGGACCTCGTCGTCCCGGCTGGTGATTCGCTGTCCCCAGACTGCGTCCTGCCCGGTCACACGTCTATTTACGGTTCGTTCACGGCATCGTTCAGTGCTCCTACACAGCGGTGGCCGAGCCCGGGCACCGCTTACGCTCGATGCCATGGATCTGTCGCTGCCCCGACTGCGCATGCTGCGCGAGCTCCATCGGCGCGGCACCATCACCGCGGCCGCGAGTGCGCTGCACTACACGGCGTCGGCGGTGTCGCAGCAACTCGCGCAGCTGGAACGGGACGTGGGGCTGCGGCTGTTCGAGCGGCGTGGGCGCCGGCTGCAGCTCACCGATCGCGGGGTGCTGCTCGCCGAGCACGCCGAGGAGATCCTCGCCTCGGTGGAGCGGGCGACACAGGCGCTCGAGGAGTCGGGGGAGTCGGTGTCGGCGACACTCACCGCCGGAGTGTGGGCCTCGGTCGCGTCGGGACTGCTGCCCGACGCGCTCACCGCGCTCGCCCGCGCCCATCCGGGCATTCTGGTGCGGACCAGGGAACTCGCGCCGGAGGCGACGGCCGCCGCGGTCCGCGACGGCACTCTGGATCTGTCGTTCGTACTCGACTATTCGAATTATCCGATGACCTGGGATCGCGGCTTGGAACGCGCCGTCGTCGCGGTCGAGCGGCTCTACGCGGCGGTGCCGGCCGGCGCGGTGCCGGCGCGGACGGCGACCTTGGCGGATCTGGCCGAACATCCGTGGATCCTCGCGCCCGCGCGCTCCCATTTCGGCCACGCGGTGCGGCTGGCCTTCCAATCCGGCGGGGTCGAACCGCGCATCGACCACGAGGTGGAGGAGCAGTCCACCGCGATGGCGCTGGTCGCGGCCGGACTGGGCGTCACGCTGGTCTCGGATCTGGGGCTGGCGCTGCGACCGGCGGGTGTGGATATCGTCGGACTCGGCGAGGGGCTCACCAGGACCGTCTCGCTGGCCTACCGCACCAATACGGCACGCCGGGCGGCGCTGCTGTTCGTCGTCAACGCGGTCCGGGCCGCCGCCGTCGACAAGGGACTCGGTCCGGAGCGGCCGCTGCTCGCCGCGCCGGGCCCGGAAACCGTTGCGCCACCGAACGATTCGGTGGAGGTCACCCACAAGGCGCTCGGGCTCGAGTGAGCCGGGCACGCGGCGTCAGTACAAAGTGTCCAGAATTCGCAGGTCCACGCCCTCTGCGCGGGCGATCAGACTGGGCGGGCGGACCACGTGGTTGTCGCGGTACATCCGCGCGCCCGACGGCGTCTCCAGCACCACGCCGTCCTCGAGCGCGGCCCGCATCCGCGGCACCTCGAGCGAGCCGACCGCATGGGCCATCGCCCGCAGCGTGTGCAGCGCCTCGTAGGCGGTGTTGCCGAAGTAGGTGAGTTTCGGCGCGAAGCGGCCGTGCATGTGGTGGTAGCGCGCGAGCCGGTCGGGATCGGAGCTCACGTCCGGGAACAGACTGGACGCGACATAGAGATCGGAATTGGCGCCAGGGCCCGCTGCGAGCAGGAGTTGTTCGTCGACGACCGGACTGACCCGCAGTTGCGTCGCGGCCCGGCCCATCGCGGTGAACTGCTGATTGAACCGGACCGCGTCCATCCCGACCAGCAGCATCACGATGCCGTCGACCCGGTCCAGCAGCGGATCGGTGAGGATCGACCCGAAGTCCCGGGTGCCCAGCGGCACGTAGCGCTCGAAGTGGACGGCGTCGCGGTACGCGGCACGGACGTCGCGCCCGGTGGCCACCGGCCAGATGTAGTCGTTGCCGATGATCGCCCAGCGCCGGGTGCCGAATTCCCGCGACAGCCACCGCATGGCCGGCAGGATGTGGCCGCTGGGCGCCTCGCCGATCATCACCACCTCGGCCGGTTCGTTCGGCAACTCCTCGTAGACGTTGGCGAACAGATAGGGGACCCGCCCGCCGGTGACCCGGGCAACCGCCTGGCGTACCGCGGAGATGTGCCAGCCGGTGATGGCATCGACCATTCCGGTGGCCAGCAGCGCCGAAACCTCGTCGGCCACCTCGGCCGGACTGCGGCCGCCGTCGATGGTCGTCACCCGCACCTGCCGGCCCAGAATTCCTGTGCCACTGTTGATTTCTTTCGCGGCCAAGGAAATCGCGGCTTCACAGGACGGCGCGACAATTCCGACGGGGCCCTGCAGCGGGACGATATTCAGTACCTCGACCACTTCGTCCGGGCTCTCGCCGAAGGAGAACATTCGGTACCCTTCTTCGTATCCGAGCGAAATGATGGGGCGGAGAATATGTCGACCATTGTAAGTGGCGCCGCCACGCTGCACGGGGCGCTGCGCGCTGCGGAACGCGGTTGGCTCCGGCACCTCGACGCGGCACTGTGTGCCAGGCAGCTGACCGCCGATCAGTGGGCCATGCTGTCGAATCTGTCCGACCGCTCCGGCATCACCATGAGCGAACTGGCGGTTCGCGCCCAGCTACCGCCGTCGTCGGCCACCCGCCACGCCGACGCCCTGGCCGAACGCGGCCTGATCTTTCGCATTGCGGCCGAGGACGATCGCCGCCGCATTCTCATCGGTTTGACCCACCGCGGCAAGGATCTGGTGGATTCGGTTCGCGAGCAGGAGTCACTGGCCGAAGAGGAATTGCGGAAACGAATCGGCGCGCGAAATCACGCGGAATTGCTCCGGCTACTCGAGTTGATGGTCGAGACGCAGTCGGAGTGATCCCGTTCGGGGTGCGACGGCCGACTCGGCAAAAATACGGCAATTCCGACAGCCGTTAGGATCGCCGGTATGCCGGTCTCCTCCACCGCGACGGCCTCCGGGCTGTGCGCCTTCATCGATGCCTCGCCGTCCCCGTTCCACGTATGCCGCACCGTGGCAGCCGAATTGGCGGCCCACGGATTCACCGAACTGCCCGAGGCCCGGCCGTGGGCCGAGGCGGCGGAGACGAACGGGGGAGTGGGCCGCTACTTCGTGATCCGCGGCGGGTCGCTGGTGGCATGGGCCGCGGCGAACACCGATCCGGCCGGGGCGTTCCGAGTGGTCGGCGCGCACACCGACAGCCCGAATCTGCGCGTCAAACAGCATCCCGATCTGGCCGTCGCGGGCTGGCAGATGATCGGCCTGGAACCCTACGGCGGTGCCTGGCTCAATTCCTGGCTGGACCGCGATCTCGGCATCTCGGGCCGGCTCACCGTCCGCGAGGGCGACGGGCTGGGACAGCGGCTGGTGCGCATCGACGATCCGCTGGTGCGGGTGCCGCAACTGGCCATCCACCTGTCCGAGGACCGCCGCGGGGTGACGCTGGATCCGCAACGCCATGTCAACGGCATCTGGGGGCTGGGGGAGCGGCCGCGTTCGTTCATCGCCTACGTCGCCGAGCGGGCCGGCGTCGCCGCCGGCGACGTGCTCGGATGGGAACTGATGACCCACGATCTGGAACCGAGCCGGGTGGTCGGCCGCGATCAGGATCTGGTGAGCGCACCGCGGCTGGACAATCAGGCCACCTGCTATGCCGGACTGCGGGCGTTCCTGGCCGCCGCCGACCGGGCCGGTGACCTCACCCCGGTGCTGGCGATGTTCGATCACGAGGAGGTCGGCAGCCAATCCGACCGCGGCGCGCAATCGGATCTGCTGCCCGCGATCCTGGAGCGGATCGTGCTCGCCCGCGGCGGTGGCCGCGCGGACTACCTTGCGGCACTGGCGGGTTCGATCTGCGCCTCCGGTGATATGGCGCACGCCACCCACCCCAACTATCCGGACCGGCACGAGCCCTCGCATCGCATCGAGGTCGGCGGTGGCCCGGTGCTGAAGGTGAACCAGAATCTGCGCTACGCCACCGACGCGGTCGGTGCCGGAGCCTTCGCCCTGGCCTGCGCGCAGGCCGGGGTGCCGCTGCAGCGGTACGTCCATCGCGCGGATCTGCCGTGCGGTTCGACCATCGGCCCGATGACCGCGGCGCGCACCGGCATGCCGACCGTCGACGTGGGTGCACCGCAGCTGGCGATGCATTCGGCCCGCGAACTGATGGGCGCCGCGGACGTGGCCTCCTATTCGGCGGCGCTGGCGGCGTTCCTCACGCCACTCGGGCGATAGGCGATCGCCGCGATCACCAGGGCGGCGAAGGTCACCAGCACATAGCTGCTGCCGATGATCTGCTGCCACCACGCCCAGCGGAGTTCGCGGTCGGCGTTGTGCGGCAGCACCCATTGCGGGCCGACCATGAACAGCACGGTGATCGCGGCGGTGATCGCGATCCACATCCGCCGCCGCGCCGCACGTCCCGGTGTGCCCGTGGCGTCCGCGGCCGGCATCCGGGCGATCAGGTCGCCCGCGACCAGGAGCGCGGGGGCGACCCACACCCAGTGATGCGACCACGAGACCGGCGAGACCAGCAGGACCGCCGCCGAATTGACCAGCAGCGCGGACACCTGGTGGCCGGCGTCGAGCAGCCGCTTCATCCACAGGGCGGCCAGTCCGATCGCGATGAGCGACAACCCGATCCAGATCCCGGTCGCGGCCGCGTCGGAGACGCCCAGGCGGAATGCGAAACCCTTGAGCGACTGATTGCCCGCGTACTGCGGCGGCCCGATGCGACCGGTATCGATCAGCGTGTGGAACCAGTATTCGGTGGAATCGTGCGGGAACAGCAGGAATGCCAGCGCGATCGCGCCGATCGCCGAGGCGATGAGGGTCAGGCACGCCCGCCAGTCCCGGCGCAACAGGAAGTACAGCAGATAGCCGGCCGGAATCAGCTTCACCGACACCGTGATTCCGATCAGCATGCCGCGCGGCCAGAACGGTTTGCGCACCAGCGCGTCGAGCGCGACGGCCGCCATCAGGATCAGATTGATCTGGCCGAAGTTGTAGGTCTGGCGCACCGGTTCGGACAGGCCGAGCACGGCGAGCGCCCCGATCAGCAGGATCACCCGGGTGGACCGGTCCATCCGCGGACGCACCCGGACCAGCACCAGCCACAGCGTGACCGCCAGGCTCGCCATCGAGGTGAGCAGCACCAGCCATTCGGCGACGGCGAGCGGCATCAGCGCGAGCGGCGCGAAGAACAACGCGGCCAGCGGCGGATAGGTGAACGGCAGCCCGATGCCGTGGACCTTGGGCATCGGCCCGTACAGGTCGCCGCCGTCGAGCCACGTGTGCGCGCCGTTGCGGTAGACCTGAAGATCGATGTAGCCGGTCCAGATGTGGGCGGCCCAGGAGACGATCGCCGAGACGACGAACAGGGCGATCGCGATCATGAGCAGCCGTCGCTGCCGAGTCGTCAGCCCCCCGGTGGACCGCGCGGACGACGTGGTCGCGGGCAGTTCGTCCGGATCCGCGACCCTGGATCGATCGTTCACCGGCTCAGCGTACCGGTGAACAGGTGCTGCCTGGTCGGGGTGGGTTTGGCACCCATTAGACTGGCAAGGACTCCCCATCCGCGTGCATTCCGTCTCTCACTCCAGCGTCGGAGCTCGTAGCTGCACGTTTGCCCGGCCGAAAGGACCTAGGTAGCCCACCGTGACTGTCCACGTCGACACCGTCAGCGCCGCCGCAGCCACCCCGGATACCCCGCAGCCGTACAAGGAGCTGGGTCTCAAGGACGACGAATACGCGCGCATCCGCGACATTCTGGGCCGCCGCCCCACCGATGCCGAGCTGGCGATGTACTCGGTGATGTGGAGCGAACACTGCTCCTACAAGTCCTCGAAGGTGCATCTGCGCTACTTCGGCCAGACCACCACCGACGAGATGCGCGCCTCCATGCTGGCCGGTATCGGCGAGAACGCCGGCGTGGTGGACATCGGTGACGGCTGGGCGGTCACCTTCAAGGTGGAAAGCCACAACCACCCCTCCTACGTCGAGCCGTATCAGGGTGCGGCCACCGGCGTCGGCGGCATCGTGCGTGACATCATGGCGATGGGCGCGCGCCCGATCGCGGTGATGGACCAGCTGCGCTTCGGCGCTGCCGACCACCCCGACACCCGGCGCGTGGTCGACGGCGTGGTGCGCGGCGTCGGCGGCTACGGCAACTCCCTCGGCCTGCCCAACGTCGGTGGTGAAACGGTCTTCGACGCCTCCTATCAGGGCAATCCACTGGTGAACGCGCTGTGCGCGGGCGTGATGCGGGTGGAGGATCTGCATCTGGCCTTCGCCTCCGGCACCGGCAACAAGATCGTGCTGTTCGGCGCGCGGACCGGTCTGGACGGTATCGGCGGTGTGTCGGTGCTGGCCTCGGACACCTTCTCCGGTGACGAATCCGCTTCGGGCCGTAAGAAACTGCCGAGCGTGCAGGTGGGCGACCCGTTCGCCGAGAAGGTGCTCATCGAGTGCTGTCTCGAGCTGTACCACGCCGGACTGGTGGTCGGCATCCAGGACCTCGGCGGTGCCGGATTGTCCTGCGCGACGTCGGAATTGGCGGCGGCCGGCGACGGCGGTATGCGCATCGACCTGGACAAGGTGCCGCTGCGCGCGGCGAATATGACCCCTGCGGAAGTGCTTTCGAGCGAATCGCAGGAGCGCATGTGCGCGGTGGTGACGCCGGACAACGTCGAGGCGTTCATGGCCGTCTGCCACAAGTGGGATGTGCTGGCCACCGTGATCGGCGAGGTCACCGACGGCGACCGCCTGGTGGTGAAGTGGCACGGCGAAACCGTGGTGGACGTGCCGCCGCGCACCGTCGCGCACGAAGGCCCCGTCTACGAGCGGCCCGTGCAGCGCCCCGAGGAGCAGGACGCCCTGGTCGCCGACACCACCGCCGGGCTGGCCCGGCCGAAGTCCGGCGACGAGCTGCGGGCCACGCTGCTGAAGCTGATCTCCAGCCCGCAGCTGTGCAGCCGCAAGTGGATCGTCGAGCAGTACGACCGGTACGTGCGCGGCAACACGGTGCTGGCCGAACATGCCGACGCGGGTGTGATCCGCATCGACGAGGAGTCCGGCCGCGGCATCGCCCTGGCCACCGACGCCTCGGGTCGCTACACCAAACTCGACCCGTACACCGGCGCGCAGCTGGCGCTGGCCGAGGCCTACCGCAACGTCGCCAGCACCGGCGCCACCCCGAAGGCCGTCACCAACTGCCTCAACTTCGGTTCCCCCGAGGATCCGGGCGTGATGTGGCAGTTCCAGCAGGCCGTGCGCGGCCTCGCGGACGGCTGTGTGGCCCTGGGCATTCCGGTCACCGGCGGCAACGTCAGCTTCTACAACCAGACCGGTCAGACCGCGATCCTGCCGACCCCGGTGGTCGGCGTGCTCGGTGTCATCGACGATGTGCACCGGCGCATCCCGACCGGATTCGGCACCGAACCGGGTGAGACGCTGATCCTGCTCGGCGAGACCCGCGACGAATTCGACGGATCGATCTGGTCGCAGGTCGAACACGATCACCTGGGCGGTGTGCCGCCGCGGGTGGACTTCGCCCGCGAACAGTTGCTCGCCGAGGTGCTGACCGCCGGTTCTCGCGACGGAATGATCAGCGCCGCACACGATCTCAGCGAGGGCGGACTGGCCCAGGCGGTGGTCGAAGGGGCGCTGGCCGGCGAAACCGGTGTGCGCATCCTGCTTCCCGAGGGCGACGACCCGTTCGTCACGCTGTTCTCGGAATCGGCCGGACGCGTCCTGGTCGCCGTACCGCGGTCGGAGGAAACGCGTTTCACCAAGATGTGCACCGCGCGCGAACTGCCGTGGGTGCGCATCGGCGTCGTGGATCAGGGCTCGGATTCGGTCGAGGTGCAAGGCCAGTTCTCGATCACGATGGACGAACTGCGCACCGCCCACGAGGGCACGCTGCCCGCGCTTTTCGGCGCCACCGCGGAGTGACCCGATGCGGACCGCGGCGCCGCGGTCCGCTCACATCCGGAACGGATCGTGCTCGGCCATCAGCTTTTCCACGCGGGCCTCGTCGATGCGCTGATGCACGCGCGCGGATTCGAACTGGTCGCGGATCACCTTGGCGAGGGTGAACGCGCTCGAGACCATGAACAGCGTGGTCATCAGCAGGAAACCGCGCTGCCAGATGTCCAGCGGCAGATAGACGATGCCGGCGGTGGCGGCGACGAAGCTGACACCGAAGGCGATCGCGGCCTGGGCCAGGAATGCGGGGCTGCTCTTCTGCTGGGTGGGAGTGCTCATACCCTCGAGTGTGCGGTCCCGGGCCGCGGGGATCGTGCGTAGAACTACTCGAGTACCCCGGGTAATTCCCGTTGTAGCAGTTGTTTGCCTCACGTGGCGAGGTCCCCGATTTCCACACGCCGACCGCCATACTTGACGGGTGCTCGATACCGCCGAGACTCTCACGACGCTGCGTACGCGCGGCGTCGTGGTCTATCGGCGAGGCCTGCGGCTGCTGCGGCGGCTCGAGGACGACATCATCGCGCTCAATTACGTCGGACTGGTCACCGCGACAGTATTTTTCGCCTGGTCGGTGACGCCGTCGCTGCTGCCGCGCGACTGGTTGTTCCAAGGCCTGATCAGCGGTCTCAACGCCGCCATCGGCTACGGCGTGGGCTGTCTGCTGGAGTGGGGCTTCCGCAGACTGATCCGGCCGCGCCTGCGGTTCCGTACGCCGTCGCTGCGGATTCGCTACGCGGTGAAGGTGACGATTTTGACGATCTGCGTCCTCACCGCGATCTACATGCTCGTTCTCTCGGCGGACTGGCAACGTCAGATCTACGACCTGATGGATATGGAAGGCACCACGCGCGCCGCCTATCTGCGCACCGGCGGGCTCAGTGCCGCGGTGGCCGCGCTGGTGGTGGCGATCTATCGCACGGCGCGGTGGATCGTGCGGTTCTTCGCACGGCTGCTCAGCCGCTGGGTGCGGGTGCCGCCGCAGCTGGCCCCGAGCATCGGCGCGATCGTGCTGGCCGTGGTGGCGGTGCTGCTGTTCAACGGTGTGCTGTCGGAGGCGTTCTTCACCGTCGCCAACTCGGCGTTCAGCGTGCGCAACGACAAGATGACGCCGTACGCGGTGCAGCCGACCGCGCCCGAACGCTCCGGCAGCCCCGCATCGCTGGCCAAATGGGACACGCTCGGTTCGGAGGGGCGATGGTTCGTCTCGCACGGACCCGATGCCTTCCGGATCGCCGCGGTGACGGGTAAGCCCGCGCGGGAACCGGTCCGGGCCTACGTCGGCCTCGGCTCGGCGGACGAGGGCCGGACGCAGGAGCAGCTGGCGGTCGCCGAACTCGAACGCACCCACGCCTTCGACCGCAAGGTCCTGGTCATCGTCACCACCACCGGAACGGGATGGGTGAACTCGACATCCGCGGGTGCGCTCGAGTACATGTACGGCGGCGACACCGCGATCCTGGCCTCGCAGTACTCCTATCTGCCCAGCGTGCTGTCCTTCCTCGCGGACCGGGAGAAGGTCGCGGTGGCCGGGAAGAAGATGTTCGACGCGGTCTATGCCGCTTGGTCGGCGCGGCCGCCGCAGTCGCGACCGAAACTACTGGTCTACGGGGAGAGCCTGGGTTCGCAGGGATCGGAGGCGGCCTTCGACGGGCTGGCCGATCTGCGCGCCAAGGTGGACGGCGCGCTGTGGGTGGGGCCGCCGAATACGAATCGGCTGTGGAAGCAGTTCGTCGAGCGCCGCGATCCCGGCACCCGCGAGGTGGAGCCGATCTACGCCGACGGGCTCGTGGTCCGATTCGCCTCCGGCGCACCGGATCTGGCGAAACCGTCACCGGAATGGCGGCATCCGCGCATCGCCTATCTGCAACACCCCTCCGACCCGATCGTCTGGTGGTCGCCGGATCTGATCTTCTCCCAACCTGATTGGCTCTCCGAATCGCGCGGCTCCGACGTGTCCACGCAGATGCGCTGGTGGCCGCTGGTCACCTTCTGGCAGGTCGCCGCCGACCTGACCAACGCCCAGGGCGTCAGCGACGGGCACGGCCACAACTACGGCACCCTGGTCCTCGACGGCTGGGCGGCCGTGCTGCCACCACCGGATTGGAATCCCCGGCTGCAGGAGAACATCCGAACCCAGCTGGAACTGTCGGAAGCGTTCGAACGCGTGGTGAAATGAGGGGCGGAGTCGTCGCCACCGCGGCGGAGAACGCGCATTCGCAGGGCGCGGAGCGATGAGTCGCCGACGCCCGGTACGCACTCTTCCGGCAGCCTGCGTCGCCCTGGTGTGGAGCAATCTCGTGCTGCCGCGGCTGGGGTCGGGCATACGCGGCCGCACGTTCGCCAACGCCGCGTTCGCGACCGGATACGCCGCTGTCTTCGACGGCCGGCCGGAGTGGCTGTCCCGGCGCGGTTTCGCCTGGGGCGCAGCCGCGTTCGGTGCGGTCGGCGCGGCGTACGGCGTGGGCCTGGCCGTGCCGGGAATTCGCGATCGGATAGCGGCGGTCGCCGAGCGTACGCCGGAGGTGAGCACGGCCGAATGGGTCGGCCTGCACATTCCGGTGGGCACCGTCTACAGCGAGGAGCTGATCTTCCGGGGGACGCTGGATCGGCTGTTCGAGGATGCGGGGCCCGTGCGAAGGCATTGCGGCGCACTGGTATTCGGTCTGTGGCATATTCACCCGGCACGGTCCGCAGGCGACAGCGTCCCGGTGACTGTCGCCGTCACCGCCGCGGGCGGCCTGCTCTTCTCGTGGCTTCGCCGCCGCACCGGCAGTGCGACGGCGCCCGCCCTCGCCCACCTCGCCCTCAATGCCGGGGGCGCGCTCGCACCGCGGGCGGCCCGCGCACTACGGGACCGGCGCGCCACGACGCCTCCTCGTGCCGAAGGTGGCGCTCCGCGTGTCCATGAGCCGCCCTGTTGACAGTTGTGGACGGATCGCGTCGGGCATACGGCCGACGCCCCGGCCCACCGGCGCGATATGTCCGGCCCGCTCGCTACGCTCGGTGGAATGGCGCGACATTCGGCTGTGGACCCTGCTCAGGTGCGTGATTCGGTGGCCGCGGTCGGTGCGTGGCTGCGCGACGAGTCGGCGGCACAGCCGGGGCGGTCCGAGCTGGCGGCGGCCGTGCGCGCAACCGCGCGAAGTCTGGCCGCGGCGGCGCCGGGCGCCTCGGTGGAGGTGCGGGTACCGCCCTTCGTGGCGGTGCAGTGCATCGAGGGTCCGCGGCACACCCGCGGGACGCCGCCGAATGTGGTGGAGACCGACCCGCGGACGTGGCTGTTGCTCGCGGCGGGACTGCTCGATTTCGAGACCGCGGTGGAGACGGGCGCGCTGAGCGCGTCGGGAATCCGGGCGGGGGAGTTGGCCCGCTGGCTGCCGCTGGTGGCGCTGTGAACTAGGCCGGTGCGGGCTCGGTGCGGTTGATCGGCTTGCGCTCCAACCCTTTTCGGTCGTAGAAGCGCGTCACGATCAACCCGAGCGCCACCCCGATTCCGAGGCCGAGCACGGTCATCCAGAATCCGCGGGTGAAACCGGCCGCGCCGTTGCCGTCGAAATACAGCAGCGAACGCACCGCCAGGAACACCTGATGCATGGGTTCGAAGGTGGCCAGCCAGCCCAGGTACTTCGGCGTCGCCTCGATCGGCACCGTGCCACCCGACGACGGCAGCCCCAGCACGATGAACAGGATCATGTTCACCAGCAGACCGGCCGAGCCGATCGCGGCCAGGATGGAGATACCGGTGAATCCGACTGCGATGATCGCGAGCACCCCGTAGAGATACAGGCCCAGCGGATTGTCCAGCGGCATCCCCAGCGCCGCGCCGATGCCGAGCAGAATCGCGGAGACCACCACCGCGGCGACCGCCATGACCGCCCATTTGATCAACAGCGTGCGGAGTCGGGAGACCGGTGTGGCGGGATAATGCACGTACCACGGCCCGTATTCGGTCGGCACGAAGCCGAGGGCGGAGTCGATCATGGTGTGCACGATCATCGCGCCGAGCATGCCGGCCATCAGCAACAGCAGTGCGTAGAAGAAGGCCGTCAGCCCCTGACCGGATCCGCCCGGCAGGGGATGGAACTCCTGCACCAGGATCTCCAGCGGCTGCGCCAGCGTGAGGCGGGTCGCGCCGGACAGTTCGGGGGCGGGCGGGCCGCCGGGCGCCGGGGCGAGCTGAGCCCGCACCTGCTCGACGAGCTGCTGACCTACCTTGTCGTTGATCTGCGGCAGCGCCTGATTACCGAACCGCACCACGATCTGGGTGGCGTAGGTGCCCGAACGCGGATTGGTCATCAGGGTGATGATCGGACGCTCGATATCGCCCGGTATGACACTGCCCACACCCAGGATCCCCAGCCGCTTGCTGAAATCGCTGGGAATGACGACCGTGCCGTAGACCTGGCCGTTCTGCATCTGCTGCTGGGCCTCCGGCAGCCCGAGTACGCGCAGATCGATCTGATCGGCGGGCACGGCGGCCCGCAGCCCGTCGGCGACCTGGTCGCCGAAGTTCACGTGTTTTTCCTGGCCGGGTGCGCCGAGCGTCTCGCCCACGTCCTGGTTGACCAGGGCGATCGGGAAGTCGTGCAGATTCCGCTGCGGATCGACGACGTAGTCGAGATACAGCAGCCCCAGCAACGCCGCCACCACTGAGAGGACCGCCACAGGGAACATCCATCGAAACGGAATCAGCCGCCGCAGATTTCGACTTTGTAGTGCGGTGTCGGTGCTCGCCACGGTCGAACCGTAGCAGCAAACAGCTCGCCACCCGGCGGATCCGGACGTGGGTTTCGCGCGGATGACCCGTAGAATGATTGGTGCCCCCCGCCCGACTAACAGGGAGCAAACGGTGACCCACGCCGATCTGTCGATCCCGAAGACCGCCGCAGGCCGAAACACCTCCGCAGTCGACGAGCCTGAGAACGAGCCCCGCGAGGAGTGTGGCGTCTTCGGCGTCTGGGCTCCGGGCGAGGATGTGGCCAAGCTCACGTATTACGGCCTCTATGCCTTGCAGCACCGTGGACAGGAGGCCGCCGGTATCGCGGTCGCCGACGGTTCGCAGGTGCTGGTGTTCAAAGACCTGGGCCTGGTTTCGCAAGTCTTCGACGAGCAGACGCTGGCGGCGATGCCCGGGCATATCGCCATCGGGCACTGCCGTTACTCGACCACCGGTTCCACCATCTGGGAGAACGCGCAGCCGATCTTCCGCACCACGGCGGTCGGCACCGGACTCGCGTTGGGGCACAACGGCAATCTGGTCAACACCGCCGAATTGGCAACCCGGGCCCGGGAATTGGGTCTGATCAACGGCCGCCTGCCGGGCAGCGCGATCACCGCCACCTCCGATTCGGATGTGATGACCGCGCTGCTGGCCCATGCCGCGGCCGACAAGAGCATCGAGCAGGCGGCCATGGAGTTGCTGCCCACGCTGCGCGGCGCCTTCTGCCTGACCTTCATGGACGAGCACACCCTCTACGCGGCGCGGGATCCGCAGGGTGTGCGGCCGCTGTGCCTGGGCCGCCTCGACCGCGGCTGGGTAGTTGCCAGCGAGACCGCCGCGCTCGACATCGTGGGCGCCTCGTTCGTCCGTGAGATCGAGCCGGGCGAACTGCTGGCGATCGACGCGGACGGGGTGCGCTCGCTGCGGTTCGCCAATCCCGAACCGAAGGGCTGTGTCTTCGAATACGTCTACCTGGCCCGGCCGGATTCGACGATCGCCGGTCGCTCGGTGCATGCCACCCGGGTCGACATCGGCCGCCGGCTGGCCGCCGAACATCCCGTCGACGCCGATCTGGTGATCCCGGTCCCGGAATCCGGTACGCCCGCCGCGGTGGGCTACGCCCAGGGATCCGGGGTGCCCTACGGCCAGGGACTGATGAAGAACGCCTATGTGGGCCGTACCTTCATCCAGCCCAGCCAGACCATCCGCCAGCTCGGTATCCGGCTCAAGCTCAACCCGTTGCGCGAGGTGATTCGCGGGAAGCGGTTGATCGTCGTCGACGACTCGATCGTCCGCGGCAACACCCAGCGGGCCCTGATCCGGATGCTGCGCGAGGCCGGGGCGCTGGAGATCCACGTGCGCATCGCCTCCCCGCCGGTCAAGTGGCCCTGCTTCTACGGCATCGACTTCGCCTCGCCGGCCGAGTTGATCGCCAACGGCGCCGGACCGGAACTGGCGGAGGGCTCGCAGGATTCGGAAGCGGCGATGGTCGAGAGCGTGCGCCGTTCCATCGGCGCCGACAGCTTGGGCTACATCTCGCTCGACGGCATGATCGCGGCCACCGAGCAGCCGCGCACCCGGCTGTGCTGCGCGTGCTTCGACGGCAAGTACCCGATCCCGCTGCCCGATGAGGCTGCCGTCGGCAAGAACGTCCTGGAAGGAATTCTCTCCGGTAAGCCGGAATCCGAACTCCTGGGCGAGAATGCCAACGCGAGCGCGCTGAGCCGCCCCTGAGCGTCACGCATGACGTCGTGGCCGGGCCGTTCGTCGTGGCGGGCCGGCATATGTCATCGCAGAGCGAGTCGACCTGGGGTGCACGCACATTCGGTGCCGAGCAGGTTCGAGAACCTACCGGCTCGGTGACGTGCTCGGCGGTGTGAGCAATCCGCCGAGCATCATCAGAATGCACTGCTCGGCCTCGGCGCCGGCCGCGTCCGGGTCGTCGGCGTGCGCGACGATCATGCCCGCCTCGGTGATCGCGGCCAGAATCAATTGGGCCAGGGTCCGGACCGGGACCGCGGGCGCGAGGCCGGACTCCACAGCCAATTCCAGCTGATTGGTGATCAGCCCGAGTCCGTGGCGCGCTTCCATCTCACGCCAGCCCTGCCAGCCGAGTACGGCAGGGCCGTCGGACATGGCGATCCGGACCGTTTCCGGGCGGCGGCTGATCATGAGGAAGGTATGCAGGCCGGTCGCCATCGCGGCCGGCAGATCGGTCGGGTCGGGCAGGGTGTCGATCGCACGCCGGACCTCCTCGGTGTTGTCCGCCTCGAGCTGTTCCAGTACCGCGATGAACAGGCCGCGCTTGTCGCCGTAGTGATGATGCAGCGCGCCGCGGGTGACACCGGCCGCGGCGACGATCTCCTCCGCCGACACCGCGGAATATCCGCGTTCGGCGAACAGCCGCCGCCCGACCGACTCGAGACTCGCCCGCGTCGCGCGTGATCTGTCCTCCTGGCTACGGCGTGGCATGCAGCCGAGTGAACTCCACGATCAACCGGCTGAGCAACTCGGGCTGGTCCTCCGAGATGAAGGTGAGCGAATCCTCGATCGTGCGCAGCGTGGCATCGGGCAGATCGTGCGCCAGCCGCTGCGCGAAATCGAGGCGGAACACCTTGTCCTCCGGCGCCCAGGCCAGCAGCACCGGCAGATCCCACTCGCCGAAAGTACGCGCGGCCGCGAGGGTATGGCGCTTGTGGATATCGCGCAGGAACCGGCGCAGATCGGCGCGGATGGCCGCCGAATTGCGGCTAGGCAGCAGGTAGGAATCCGCGATCTCGTGCGGTAGCGGCTGTTTGGTGACCAACCCGTAGGCGAGGGGCAACCGCTGCGCCGGCCGGAAGCGCAGGCTCTGCAGAATCGCGGTGAGCAGGCCGGGTACGCGCGAGAGCCGCGGCAGCGGAGTGAACGGTTGCGGGAAGAACTTCTCGTAGGCGTCGCAGTTGGTGAACACCACGCGCCCGACCCGGCTGCGGTCGCGCGACAGCATGATCTGCGTGATCGCCCCGCCGGTGTCGTTGGCCACCAGGGTGACGTCGGTGAGATCGAGTTCCCGCAGGAACGCCGCGATCAGATCGGCCGCGCCGGTCGGGGAGAGGTCGGCGGCGGGCATCGGCTCTGAATGCGAGCCGAACGGCCAATCCGGGGTGAGGCAGCGATGCCCGGCGGCGGCGACGTCCGGCACCACCTTGCGCCACAGATCGGCGTTGACGAGCAGGCCGTGCACGAAGACCACCGGCGACCCGGAACCGGTGTCGTGATAACGGATGCGGCCGCCCGGCACGGTGACGTGACTGATCGGGCCGAGGCTGGTGCTGATTCCCATGACATGCCTTCCGGAGTGGGGGTGATGTGCTCCAGAGTTACCTACATACCGTATGTATGTCAATGGTGGATGTGACGGTAGCCTCGAATCCGTACGTGCAGCCCAATACCGGTGCAGTCTCGTTATCCGGCTCCGGTAGCGTGATCAGGCATCTGTCCGCCGATTCGGTTTGGAGCTTTCCCGAACAATGACTGAGCAGACCCCGAGTGGTGCCGGTGTGAACGACACCGGCGCCGACGAGGCCCAATCCGGAGGCGCGTCCTACGCCGCCGCCGGTGTCGACATCGAGGCCGGCGACCGCGCAGTCGAGTTGTTCGCGCCGCTGGCCAAGAAGGCCAGCCGGCCCGAGGTGCAGGGCGGTCTGGGCGGTTTCGCCGGATTGTTCGCGCTCAAGGGTGGCTACCGGGAACCGCTGCTGGCCGCCTCCACCGACGGTGTGGGCACCAAGATCGCGGTCGCGCAGGCGCTGGACAAGCACGACACGGTCGGCCTGGACCTGGTCGCCATGGTCGTCGACGATCTGGTCGTCTGCGGCGCGGAACCGCTGTTCCTGCAGGACTACATCGCCGTCGGCAAGGTGGTGCCGGAACGGGTCGCGCAGATCGTGTCCGGTATCGCCGAGGGCTGCATCCAGGCCGGATGTGCGTTGCTGGGCGGCGAGACCGCCGAGCATCCGGGCCTGATGGGCGCCGACGACTACGACATCTCCGCGACCGGTGTCGGCGTCGTGGAGGCGGACGAGGTGCTGGGCCCGGACCGGGTCCGCCCCGGCGACGTCGTCATCGCGATGGGCTCCTCGGGCCTGCATTCCAACGGCTACAGCCTGGCGCGCCGGGTGCTGCTCGACATCGATCGGATGGCCCTCACCGGGCACGTCGAGGAATTCGGCCGCACCCTGGGCGAAGAGTTGCTGGAACCTACCAAGATCTATGCCAAGGATTGTCTGGCGCTGATCGCCGAGACCGATGTGCGCACCTTCGCTCACGTCACCGGCGGCGGCCTGGCGAACAATCTGGCTCGCGTACTGCCGGCCGGGCTGGTCGCCGAAATCGACCGCGGCACCTGGAATCCCGCGCCGATCTTCAAGCTGATCGCGCAGCGCGGCCGGGTCGAGCGGGCGGAGATGGAGAAGACATTCAACATGGGCGTCGGCATGGTCGCCGTCGTCGCCCCCGAGGATGCCGATCGTGCGCTCGCGGTGCTGACCGCGCGGCATATCGAATGCTGGACCCTGGGATCGGTCAAGAAGGCCAAGGACGCCGACGCCGCGCGCGTGGCGCTGCTCGGCGAACATCCCCGGTTCTGACCGGAAATTCGATCGCCTCCTCGATCCGGGTACGGCCCGGTCCGGGGAGGCGATCGTCGTTACGGCCGAGCCGCTGCGGCATTCGACGGCGACCGGCGAAAGCAAGGCCGGGCGGCAGGTGCCGAGGCATGTTGAACCCGGGTAATGCCGCCCTCGGTATCACTGATATCCGCGGCGGCAACCCGTACTACGAGCCCTCATCGAGGTGGGATCGGTCGACCTATCGGCCGAAAACGCTGGCCGACGTGCGAAGGGGGAGGCCCCTCAGGCCTCCCCCTGCAACACGTCGATTCGAGTCAGCGGCGCCAGTCGTCGTAGTCCTCATCTTCCTCCCAGCGCTTGAGCGATTCGTCCGAATCGTGTTCTTCGGACAGCACACCGCTCCGCCGGGGGGTGTGCCCCGACAGCTCGCGCTGAAGGCTCGCGAAGTCGGTCGACGGCGAGCTGTACTTCAGCTCGCGTGCAACCTTGGTCTGCTTTGCCTTAGCCCGGCCACGGCCCATGGCTGACCCCCTCGCGTCACTGCGGGGCGGCCTGGGGTGGTTGGCGGCCCCGTTCGAATTAATAATCTTCCTGACAGACACTTTAGCGTGTGTCAGGCGGTCGCGCTTCCAGGAGTGGGTGAAGACTGCGGAACATCCACCGTCGGCGGGGCGGTCGAGCGGTGCTTCGGCGAAATGGTGAGCTTCTACACCGCACCCGGGATTGCCCGGATGATGCCGACCCGCGCCCCGCCGCCCAGGACCGGCGGCCCGGCGAGCGCGGTATGGGCCTCGGTCCACTCGACCCCCATACGCTGGAGAATCGCCTGCGTCAGCGGCATCCGGGCCCGATCGTGGCCGTCGTCGATCTTGTAGGCGAAGGCACGGCCGTCCGGCAGGGCCCCGGCGTGCACACCGTCCGCCCCGATCTTGCACACCAGTCCCGGGGTCGCGCGCATGGTCTCGAGATCGGGGGCGTCCGTGCCCGAAATCACTCGGGGATGGTGGCGAATCGCGTCCGCGACCCGGCGTTCCGGGGATCCGGGAGCCGCGGTGGCGAGACGGGCGTAGGCGCGGGCGAGGTTGATCAACGAGACCGGGACGATCGGCAGGCCGCAGCCGTCGATGCCGAGGTCGGTCTCGGGTTCGCCGGTGATGTCGGCGATCGTCGCCGTGACCGCCTGCTGCAGCGGATGGGCGGGGTCGAGATATCCGGTCACCGGCCAGCCGTTGATCACACAGGTCGCCAGCATCGCGGCATGTTTGCCCGAGCAGTTCATGTAGATCTTGCGGGGAGCCGAGTGCCGATCGCGCCCGGCCAGCGCCTCGGCACGGGCCTGTTCGCCCATCGGCAGATCCGGCGGGCACCCCAGGCTGTTCTCGTCGAAGCCGAAGCGCTCCAGCAACCGCCGTACCAGTGCCAGATGCTCGGGTTCGCCGAAATGCGAGGCGGTGGCGATGGCGAGTTCGGCCTCGTCGATCGGCTCGAAACCGTTGCGCAGCAAGGTGATCGCCTGCATGGGTTTGTTGGTCGACCGCGGGAAGATCGGCAGATGTACCTCACCGCGGGCGAGCGAGGGCTCCCCGTCGGGTTCGATGATCACCACTGACCCACGGTGGACACATTCGCGGAAGCCGGAGCGAACCACTTCCACCAGTTCCACACTCATGGCCGGTCTCCTCGCTCCACGTCGCCGCACGCCGTCGCACCCGCTGCCTTCGGCCGCGCCGCTGCCCCGCTCGGCATCACCGAGTGCAAGGTGCCGGCCCCGGCCGCCGCCGGCTTCGACGTCGTCCGGCCCGGCGCCGCATCCGACGCCGTCGCGATACCGAACCCTTCGGAGGGCGCGGTGGCCCGCGCCCCGTTGCCGGCCCGCCGCGCGTGCCGGGCGATCTGCATGCGCACATCGTCGGAGATCGTCGGTTCCGCGGTCAGCAGACGCTCCAGCCGGGCCGGATCGTGGCCGGTGAACAGGTCGCGGACCGTGATGCCGTGCTCGGGGATGTGGTCGACGTGCACCCGGTCGCCGGCACCGATCGTGCCTTCGGTCAGCACCCGCAGGTAGGCGCCGGTATCGGCCTGCAGGGTGAAGCGCTTGACCCACTGCTTCTCACCGGACCAGTGCCCGAAGGTCGCGCAGGGCACGCGCGGTGCGCTCACCTCGAGCACCGCCTCGCCGACGCGCCAGCGCTCACCGATCACCGCATCGCTGACCGGCAGTCCGGACACTCGGAGATTCTCACCGAACCAGCCGGGAGCGAGCGTGCGGCCCAGCTGCTCGCCCCACTGCCGCGCGTCCTCGTCGGCATAGGCGTAGACGGCCTGGTGAACGCCGCCGTGATGTTTCGTATCGCAGACGTGGTCACCGGCCAGGCCCAGTGTGCGTACCGCGACCCGGTCGGCGACCGGGCGCTTGTCGATCGCGGTCCGGCCGACCCGGCTCACCTTCGCGGGCACCTCGAGTTCGGCATGCAGGACACAGACCGCGAGCACGTGGCCGATCGCGCCGATTTCCCGGGGCGCTGCGGGCGCGCTCACCGGCCGCGCAACTTGTCCACGGCGAGCCGGCCGGCCTGCGGCTCGTCATCGGACGGGATCGAATCCGGATCGATGGCGGCGGCCATCGGGCCGGCCTCCAGCCGGGTGTCGGCGGGGATGGCGCGTTTGACCAGCGCCAGTGCGATCGGCCCCAGTTCGAAATGGTCGATCACCGTGCCGAGCCGGCCGACCGCGCGGCCGCCGGCGGTCACCGCGTCACCGGCGGTGGGCCGGGCATCGGCGGAGCCGTCCAGGTGCAGCAACACCAGATGCCGCGGCGGTTTACCGAGATTGTGCACGCGGGCGACGGTTTCCTGCCCGCGATAGCAGCCCTTGTTCAGATGGACCGCGCCGAATTCGTCCGGGCCGCCGATCCAGTGGGCCTCGTGCGGAATGGTCCGGTCGTCGGTGTCGACGCCGATACGCGGGCGCAGCGCGGCCACTCGCAGCGCCTCGAACGCCCACAGTCCGGCCGGTTCGGCGCCGGCCGCGGTCAGCGCCGTCCAGAGTTCGCTCAGCCGCTCGCGCGGCACGACCAGGTCGTAGGAGTCCTCGGTGGGCCACGGCATCCGGCGCAGGAAGCCGCCGCCGGGCAGGGCGACCGCGCCGTACACCTGCGGCAGGGCGGCGATACCGAGCGTCTCGGTCAGGTCGCTCACCCGCGGCCCGAGCAGGCTCAGGACCGCGTGGTCCGCTGCGGCCTCGGGTTTCGCGTCCGCCCAGAAGACCATCTTCTGCAGGAAGTCGAGCAGCGCGGGGCCGCGGTCGCCTTCGGTATCGATCCACACCGTGCCGTCGAGTTCGGTGAGCACGAAGTGGTGCTGGACGCGGCCGTTGAGGTCCAGATCCAGATTCTCGGCGGACTGGCCGTCGCTCAGCTCGGCGATGTGCTGGCTGGAGATCGTATGCAGCCAGCTCAGCCGTTCGGCGCCGGTGATCCTCGCCACGAAACGGTGGGAACGGTCCACGAGGGCGACGCGCTGGGCCGCGGCGCGCTGTTCCCCGAACGGATCGCCGTAATGCCAGGCGACCGCGGCATCGGGACTTTCGGGCGGGCCGGGCACGGCCCCTGGGAGACCGAGCAGTGGACTGGGGGCGGCAACCACGGACACGTTTTCCACAATAGGCGGTCGCGCCGACCCGCGCCGTGCCACGGGTTGCCGCAGGTGTGCGGTGAGTATGCCGGGGATCCGCCTGCCGGCGCGGGGCTCGCCCGGGCGTTGCCCGGCGATTGCGTACCCACGCCTGATGCGCTCGATTCGCCTAGGCTGCCACGCATGGTGGATCGAGTTCTGGTGACACTCGACGGTACCGTCCGGAATCCGGACGAGCCGTTGCTCTACGCGGACGACATCGGCGCATTGCGCGGCGACGGCGTCTTCGAGACCGTGCTGGTGCGGGACGGCAAAGCAAGTGCACTGGAATTACATCTGGCTCGGCTACGCCGCTCGGCCCAGGCTCTGGACCTGCCGGACCCCGATGTCGCCCAGTGGCGCACCGCGGTGGAAGCCGCGGTCAAGGAATGGGGGTCCGACCGCGAGGGCGTGCTGCGCATGATCGTGACCCGGGGTCGCGACGGCGCCGACTCCAGACGGGTCGGTTCGGGCGAACTGTCGGGCCCGGCACCGGATCTCACCGGCTACGTGCTGGTGAGCGCGGTCGCCGAGCGGGTGAGTAAGGCTCGCGCCGAAGGTATTTCGGTGATCACCCTCACGCGCGGTATCTCCACCGAACTCGCGACCACCGCGCCGTGGCTGCTGCTCGGCGCCAAGACGCTCTCCTACGCGACGAATATGGCGGCGCTGCGCTTCGCGGCCCGCCAGGACGCCGACGACGTGATCTTCACCAGCACCGAGCATCGCGTGCTGGAGGGACCGCGCTCGACGGTCGTGATCCAGCGCGACAAGCAGTTGCTCACCCCGCCCGCGCGTGACGGCGTACTGCCCGGTATCACCCAGCGCGCATTGTTCGCCGAGGCGGGTAAGGCCGGCTGGGACTGCAGCTACAAATCACTGTTCACCGCGGATCTCGTTACCGCCGACAGTGTTTGGCTACTGTCGAGCATCACGCTGGCCGCGCGGGTGACGACGCTGGACGGGCTGCGGATGTCGGCGCCGGACTGTGCCGAAGAGATCGCGGATCTCGTGAATCGCGGGATCGAGCGGGCCTGGAATATCGCCGACTGGACCTGATGCGACCGACAGTTCGGAGCGTCGGAATCGGAACCCGTTACTGCGCAGCAATAATTGTTGGAATGTCGTGACGTAGGACTCGTTGCCCCACGGCTGTTCCGGCGTAGGCTCTACTACGACATGTCGTAGTACGTGTGGATGTCCCGCATGACACAGGAGGCCGCCGGATGGATGTCGTCGACGTCTCACGTTGGCAGTTCGGGATCACGACCGTCTATCACTTCATCTTCGTACCGCTCACCATCGGCCTCGCGCCCTTGGTCGCCGGGATGCAGACCGCATGGGTGATCACGGGTAAGGATCATTGGTACCGGCTGACGAAGTTCTTCGGCAAGTTGTTCATGATCAACTTCGCGCTCGGCGTCGCCACCGGCATCGTGCAGGAGTTCCAGTTCGGTATGAACTGGAGCGAATACTCGCGCTTCGTCGGTGACGTCTTCGGCGCCCCGCTCGCCATGGAGGGCCTGGCGGCGTTCTTCCTGGAATCGACCTTCCTGGGCCTGTGGATCTTCGGCTGGTCGCGGCTGCCGAAACTGGTCCACCTGGCCACCATCTGGCTGGTCGCGATCGGCGTGAACGCCTCCGCCTACTTCATCATCGCCGCCAACTCGTTCATGCAGCATCCGGTCGGCGCCCGGTACAACCCCGAATCCGGGCGCGCGGAACTGGAGAGCATCGGCGCACTGCTGACCAACAACACCGCGCTGGCGGCCTTCCCGCACGTCGTCGCGGGCGCGTTCCTCACGGCCGGCACCTTCGTGGCCGGTATCGGCGGCTGGTGGATGGTCCGCAACGCCCGCTCGGGCCATCCGGAGCTGCTGGAAGAGGCGCGCGGTATGTGGCGGCCCGCCGCCCGCGCCGGGATGTGGGTGATCGTGATCGCCGGTATCGCACTGGTATTCACCGGCGACATTCAGGGCAAGCTGATGTTCAAACAGCAGCCGATGAAGATGGCCTCGGCGGAATCGTTGTGCCACACCGAAACCGACCCTTCGTTCTCGATACTCACCGTCGGCACCCACAACAACTGCGACAGCATCACCCGCGTCCTCGAGGTGCCCGGCGTGCTGCCGTATCTCGCCGAAGGCAGGTTCAGCGGCGTGACGCTGCAGGGCGTCAAGGACCTGCAGGCGAGTTACAACGAGAAATTCGGCCCGGGTGACTACCGGCCGAATCTGTTCGTCACCTATTGGACCTTCCGCGCCATGATCGGCTGGGCGGCGGGCTCGGCGGTGATCGCGCTGCTGGGCTTCTGGATGACCCGGCGCGGCCGGATACCCGATCAGCCCTGGTTCAAGTGGGTGAGCCTGATCTGCATTCCGACGCCGTTCCTGGCCAACAGCGCGGGCTGGGTGTTCACCGAAATGGGCCGCCAGCCCTGGGTGGTCGCACCGAATCCGACCGGGAATCCGGCCATCCGGATGACCGTGCAGCAGGCCGTCTCCGGGCATACCGCCGGCACCGTGCTGACGTCGCTGATCGTGTTCACCCTGCTGTACGGCGCCCTGGCGGTCGTGTGGTTCTTCCTGATGCGGCGCTATGTGATCGAGGGACCCGAACAGCCACCCGCGGAGACGGAAACGCCTGCGGTCGAGAAGCTTTCGTTCGCGTACTGAGGAGCCGAGGATGAGTCTGCCCGAATTCTGGTTCTTGCTGATCGGTGTGCTGTTCACCGGCTACTTCGTGCTCGAGGGTTTCGATTTCGGCGTCGGGATACTGATGCCGATCATCGGCCGCGGCGACGAAACGCGAAAGCGCGCCGTACTCAACACCATCGGGCCGGTCTGGGACGGCAACGAGGTGTGGCTGATCACCGCCGGCGGTGCGATGTTCGCCGCCTTCCCGGAGTGGTACGCCAGCCTGTTCTCCGGGTTCTATCTGGCGCTGCTGCTGATTCTGGTGGCGTTGATCGTGCGCGCGGTGGCGATCGAATGGCGCGGCAAGATTCACGATCCGCGTTGGTACAAGTGGTGTGACGCCGCGATCGTCTTCGGGTCCTGGGTGCCCGCGCTGGCCTGGGGGCTGGCCTTCGCGAATATCGTGCACGGGGTACAGCTCAACGCGCACAGGCAGATCGAAGGTGGTCTGCTCGGGCTGATCAACCCCTACGGACTGCTCGGCGCCCTGACGCTGCTGCTGGTGTTCATCCTGCACGGCGCGGTGTTCATCGCCTTGAAGACCGGCGGCGATATTCGCGACAGTGCCGAGCGGATCGCCCGCGTGGTCTGGTTGCCGGCCACCGTGGTCGCCGGCGCGTTCGCGCTGTGGACGCAGGTGGCCCACGGCCAGGGCTGGACGTGGATTCCGTTGGGTGTGGCGGTCTTCGGTCTGCTGCTCGCCGGTGGCGCGGTGCTGCGGCACCGTGACGGCTGGGCGTTCACCGGCACCGCCGTCACCGTGATCGCCGCGATCGTCCTGCTGTTCGGTGCGCTGTTCCCGTACGTGCTGCCGTCGACCATCGACGCCGCCTACGGGCTCACCGTCGACGGCCGGACGGTCGACGGGCATCCCACCGTCAGCGCCTCCTCCACGCATTACACGCTGGTCGTGATGAGCTGGGTCGCGGTGGTGCTGACCCCGGTCGTGCTGATCTACCAGGGCTGGACGTACTGGGTCTTCCGCAAGCGCATCACCGTCGAGCAGATCCCCGCGCCCATCGGCCTGTCGATGCGCAGCGGCGCGCGGTAGGTCCCCGTGGCCCGACCCGTCGATCCCCGGCTGTGGCGCCACGCCCGCTCGGCCCGCCGCTACCTGATCATCAGCGTGGGACTGTCGCTGGTGATCACGGCGGGCATCGTGGTCGCGGCGCTGATGCTGGCCCGGATCGCGGCGGGCGTCGTCACCGATCCCGGCCGGCGCACGGTCGGCGCGTGGACGGCCGAGCTGGCGATCCTGGCGGCGGCGATCGCGGTGCGGACGCTGGCGACCTGGTGGCAGTCGCGGCTGGCGCATCGGGCCGGCGCGCAGGTGGTCGCGGAATTGGAGAATTCCGTGCTGGCCGCCGGAGCCGCGCTGCCGCCGCGCGACCTGGAAAGCCGGCGTACCGAACTCGCGGTGGTGGTCGGCGACGGGCTGGGCGGTCTGCGCGCCTATCTCACCGGCTATCTGCCGGCGCTGTTGCTCGCGGTGCTGGTACCGCCCATCGTGCTGGCCGTGATCGCCGTGCACGACCTCACCGCGGCGATCATCATTCTGGTGACGCTGCCGCTGATCCCGATCTTCATGATCCTGATCGGGCTGATGACCCAGGGCCGTGCCGCCGACGCCCTGGCCGCCACCACCCGGCTGTCGGAGCAGATGCTCGACCTGTTCGCCGGGATGCCGACGCTGCGGGCGCTCGGCCGGGAAACCGCTGCCGCCGAGGGCGATTCGCCGACCATGCGGCATCGGGTCCGCGACCTGGGCGAGGCGCTGCACAAGCGGACCATGGCGACACTGCGGATGGCGTTCCTGTCGTCGATGGTGCTGGAAATGCTGGCCACCCTGTGCGTGGCGCTGGTCGCCGTGTCGATCGGCATGCGGCTGGTCTTCGGGCATATGGGGTTGTATGCGGGCCTGCTGGGCCTGATCCTCGCCCCGGAGGTCTATCTGCCGCTGCGTGCGGTGGGGGAGAGATTCCATGCCGCGCAGGACGGAATGGCCGCTGCAGAACGAGCTTTCGCGGTCTTGGATCCGGACCGGCCCGACCCGCGGAACCTTTCCGCGGCCGTCCCCGGTACGCGGGATGTCCCGGTAGCGGCCCCCACGCGCACCGGACCTTCGCGAGCAGATGACCGCAGTGCCCGGCGATCCGGCGGGCCGCCCGCGTTGCGAGTCCCGGGCTGGCGCGGACCGGGGACCGGAGATGTCGAACTGCGTGACGTGTGGGTGCGCGCACGGGGCGGGTACGCGCCCGCCGGATTGTCGGGTGTGCTGCGACCGGCAGCGGTGACCGCCCTCATCGGCCCCAACGGAAGCGGGAAATCGACTGCGCTGCAAGCGGTATTGGGCCTGATGTCACCGGAACGGGGTGCCGTTCTGGTGGGTGGGCGCCCGGTCGGCGAGCTCGATCCGGACGAGTGGTGGTCACATATCGCCTGGTTGCCGCAACGCCCGGTGCTGTTGCCCGGCACCCTGCGCGAGAACCTCGAACTCTTCGGCGCCCGTGCGGGCGCTGCCGGGCGCGGTGACGGCGGCGATGAGGCGGCCCGCCGCGCCGAAGCCGTCGACAAGGCGTGCGCGGCAACGGGTTTCGACGCCGTCCTCGCCGAACTTCCCGACGGTTGGGACACCGTGGTGGGCCCCGGCGGCCTCGGTCTGTCCCTCGGCCAGCGCCAGCGCCTGGCATTGGTGCGCGTGCTCGCGGCCGACCGCCCGATTCTGCTGTTCGACGAGCCCACCGCTCATCTCGACGAGCGCAGCGAAGCCACCGTGCTCGCGGCCCTCACCGAACGGGCCCGCGCGGGTGCGACGGTCGTCGTGGTAGCGCATCGGCCGTCGGTGCTCGCCATCGCCGATCACATCATCGAGGTACACGCGCGGACGGAGTCGAACCCGGCGGAACACCCTGCCGCGCAACGCGAGTCGGCCGGTCTCGGCCTTCGCCGGGCGCAGCCACCGATCGACGGGGCCGGCGGTTCTCGGGCGTACGACGACGTCGAAGAAGGGCTGACGCATCGCGCCGTGGGCTGGACTCGGCGCACGGGCGATGGCTTCCCCGTGGATTCCGAGCTTCCCGGCGGCGAGGATCGTCACTCCGAAACCCCGGGCACGGAGGGACAGGACTCCGCCTGTCCCGGGCCGGGTACCTCGCGGCCGGATGGTGTGCCGGAGCACGTCGCCCCCGCAGCGGCGGACCGGGTGGGCGAGGTGCGGCGTGGCGATGCACACGCATCGGGCACGCCCGTGGCGCCGATCGGCAGCGCCCCGACGAGGACCGGGGAGTGGACGCCGTGAAATCCCTGTGGGCCGAACTGCGAGAGCTGCGGCGAATGTCGGAGATCTCCCCGTGGCGCGTGGTCGTATCGATCTGCTGGGGGACGATCGCGCTGGGCAGTGGACTCGCGTTGGCGGCGCTGGCGGCGTGGCTGATCGCGCGGGCGTGGCAGATGCCGCCGGTGCTGGATCTCAGCGTCGCCGTGGTCGCGGTGCGGGCGCTGGGAATCTCTCGCGGGCTGTTCCGATACATCGAGCGGCTGGCGACCCACGACGTGGCACTGCGCGCGATGACGACCGCCCGTACGTCGGTGTACGCGGCCCTCGCCCGCGCCGATTTCTGGACGCTGCGACGCGACGGCCGGTCCGAGCAACCGCAACGCCGGCCCGCCGGCCCGTCGCAGGGGGGAGCGATCGGCCGTCCGGACTCGGGTAGCGGCGCCGGGCGGGGGACCGGCCTGCTGCGCCGGGGCGATCTGCTCACCCGGATCGGTGCGGATATCGACGACCTGGGAGCGGTGGTCGTGCGGGCGGTGGTTCCCATCGCGGTGGCGATCCTGCTCTCGGTGGCCGCCGTCGCCCTGCTCGCCACCATTTCCGTGCCCGCCGGTGTGATCCTCGCGGTCGCCCTGCTGGTCTCCGGCGGGTTCGCGCCCTGGCTGTCCGCGCGGGCGGCGCGCGACGCCGAACTGGCCGTGCAATCCGATCGTGCCGAGTTCCGTGCCGCGGCGGTCACCGTGCTCGATCACGCCGCCGAGTTGCGGGTCGCCGGACGGCTCGACGCGGCGATGACGGCGGCCACGACCGCCTCGGCACGCGCGGTGCGCGCCGAGGACCGGGCGGCCGCACGCAGCGCCTGGGCGGCCACGGCGACCCCGCTGTCCGTCGGAGCCAGTGTGCTCGGCGCGTTGCTGATCGGAATCGCGTTGTACGGCAACGGCTTCGGCGCACCGGCCGAGCCGCTGCAACCCGCACCGGCCGGCGGTATCACCCCGATGGCCTTCGCGATACTGGTGCTGCTGCCGCTGTCGGCATTCGAGGCCGTGGCGGTGCTGCCCGCCGCCGCGCAGGCGATCACCAAGGGTCGCGCCGCTCTACGCCGCATTCGTGCCCTCGACCCGGCCGAGCTGCGGACCCGGGCTGTCGCTACCGAGGACGTCGCTACCGATGACGATGCCTCGGCGCCGGCCGATTACGCGTCCGGTGATCTGCGTGCCCGGCTGATTCGCGCGCTGCCCGACCTTCCGCCGGGCCGCCGGATCGCGGTGGTCGGCCCGAGCGGAGCGGGCAAGACCACGTTGCTGATGAGCTGGGCCGGACTGTTCGGCACACCGCGCCCCGGCCGGACCTTCTTCGCCGAGGACGCCCACGTCTTCGGCACGTCCGTCCTGGAGAACCTCCGGGTGGCCCGCGGCGACGTGACCGATGCGGAGGCCGAAAACGCTGTACGTGCGGTCGGTTCCGGGCCGTGGCTCGACGCCCTGCCGGAGGGTGTGGAAACGGATCTGGTCGGCGGCGCGGCCGCGCTCTCGGGCGGGCAGCGCCGCCGTCTGCTGCTGGCGCGCGCACTAGTCGCCCCCGCCGACACCCTGCTGCTCGACGAACCCACCGAACATATGGAGGCGGCGGCGGGCGCCGAACTGCTGCGCGCACTGCTCGACGAAACCAGCGGTCTCGTCGACCCGGACCGCACGGTGGTCGTCGTCACCCACCAGCTGCCTCCCGACCACCGCGCCGACACGGTGGTCACGGTCGCACCCGGCGGCGGGATATCGATCACTCGCCGCGTACCCGCGTGACCGGGCGAATGCCCAGGTCGGCGCCGGGATTCGGCTCTGCGAAAAATCCGTTGCGGGCCCGCGTCCGCGGCCGGTAGTTTCGTCTGTACACGGGAAAGGAGGTGGTTCGAAGAATGGATATTCAGAGGACGCGTGAGGTGGCTGCCGGTTGAGCGCCACAGCCGTGGTCCCCGTACCGCGGCCCGCTGCAGTGGATTCGGTCCCCGCGCGAGCGCTGAACTAATCCAAGGCAGTCACCCGGCCCCCGAGCCCCCGGTTTGTCCGACCGGGACCGCGAGAGACGAGATCTCCGTGGTAAGGCTCGGGGGCCGTACCCGTTTGCGCCTCTCCGCGTATTCGGACCCGGGTTCGGCTCAGCCGATGTAGCGCTGGAGGCGGGCGGAGAGGCGGGGCTTCAGGGCGCCGTCGGCTTCCACTCGTTCCTCGACGTAGCCGAGGTCGCCGCCTTCGACGATGCCGTACAGGCGTTTGGCGCCGCCGACCACCGCGCCGGACTGGCTGCGGATCACGACATCGGTGGCCAGTTCCCAGGACGACTGGGTGAGGGCCTGACCGTAGAAGAGTTCGACGATGCCGGAGCTGTGGGTCAGCAGGAGTTCGATGACCTCGTCGTCGCCGTCGATGCCGACCCGCCAGAAGCCGCTTTCGCGCAGATCCGGGCCGGAGTAGTTGCCTTCGGCGTCGATGACCCAGGAACGGGAATCCCAGGCCAGATAGTCGCCACCGTCGTGGGAGACGATGATCTGCTGGCCGAAGTGGTAGTCGCCGCCGCGCTCGGGATCGTTGCCCTCGCCCTCACCACGCCAGACGCCCACCAGGGGCAGCAGCGCGAGCATGGAGGCGCTCAGGTCGGGACCCAGCCGCAGATTCGCGGTGTCCTCGGGCAGCGGCAGACCCGGCAGCTGCGGAATGTTGCGGCCACCGGTCGATTTGGCGCGCTCGGCAGCGTCGGCTACCGCCTCGTCGCCACTGCGGCGAGCCGCATCGTCCGCACTGCGGCGAGCCGCGTCATCGGCACTGCGGCGAGCCGCGTCATCGGGCTCGCGCCCCTCGGCGTGCGCCTGTGAGGCGTGACCGTTGGTCGCTGCGTTTTCGACGTTCTCGCTCGCCGAATCCGTCACGACTCGGTGAAGAGCCGGTAGAGGACGTACAGCCCGAACCAGGCGATCAGCACGGAGCAGATGACCAGCAGAATCTCGAAGGTTAAGACCACATATCGGAGTTTAACGACCCGCTAGGCGAAGACGAAAACGGCCCCGGGAAACGAATCCCGGGGCCGTTCGCGTGCGATGAGCGCAGTTTTCCGGCGCCTGCCGGCGATCGCTCCGCGTCGGTGTTACTTGGCGACGCTCACGTCGACGTTGTGGACGCCCGCCCCTTCGGGGCTGACCTTGGCCGAGCCGTTGCCGGCCGACGACAGGGCCCGGATGGTCCAGTTGCCGGGCGCGGCGAAGAAGCGGAAATCACCGGTGCCGGAGGCCACGACCTCGGCGGTGAACTCGTCGCTCGAGTCCAGCAGGCGGACGAAGGCGCCGCCTACCGGGTTACCGTCCGCATCGAGGACGCGTCCGGTGAGGACGGTCTCCTTCTCGGTGTCGACGTTGGCCGGAAGGGCCTGACCCTGGGTAGGTGCTGCACACATATCTATTTACGCTCCCAACTCGATCGGTGCACCGACGAGGGAGCCGTATTCGGTCCAGCTCCCGTCGTAGTTCTTGACGTTCTTGTGGCCCAGCAGCTCCTGCAGCACGAACCAGGTGTGCGACGAGCGCTCACCGATGCGGCAGTAGGCGATGGTCTCCTTCTCGCCGTCGAGGCCCGCTTCCTTGTAGATGGAAGCCAGTTCCTCGTCGGACTTGAAGGTGCCGTCCTCGTTCGCGGCCTTGCTCCACGGCACGTTGATGGCGCCGGGGATGTGGCCGGGACGCTGGCTCTGCTCCTGCGGCAGGTGCGCGGGAGCGAGAATCTTGCCGGAGAACTCGTCGGGCGAACGCACGTCGACGAGGTTCTTGACGCCGATGGCCTGGATGGCGTCGTCGCGGAAGGCGCGGATCGACAGGTCCTGCTCGGAGGCCTTGTAGGTGGTCGCCGGACGGGTCACCGCATCGGTCGACAGCGGGCGGGCGTCGAGCTCCCACTTCTTGCGGCCGCCGTCGAGCAGCTTGACGTTCTGGTGGCCGTAGAGCTTGAAGTACCAGTACGCGTAGGCCGCGAACCAGTTGTTGTTGCCACCGTAGAGAACGACGGTGTCGTCGTTGGCGATACCGCGAGCCGACAGCAGATCCGAGAACTGCTCCCGGTTGACGAAGTCACGCCGAACCGGATCCTGCAGATCCTTCTTCCAGTCGATCTTGACAGCACCTTCGATGTGGCCCGTGTCGTAGGCGGAGGTGTCCTCGTCGACCTCGACGATCACGACGCCGGGGGTGTTGAGGTTCTCTTCGACCCAGTCTGCGGAGACCAGGACATCGGAGCGAGCCATGTTGTTCCTTTCGATGTGACTTGCCGGGGTATGTGGAGAGATGAACGGTGGATTGTGGGGGCCGGTCAGTTCGTCGAGCTGCTCGAAGCGGCCGGTGTTCGCGAGGTGAACCGCTGGGTGAGCGGATAGATCTTGCAGCCCAGGCAGATTCCGAACGCCGCGTTGAGGAACGCCGCGAACAGGGCGAAGGCGGTGAAGATCGCGCCCACCACGCCGGATCCGGCCGCGAAGCCGATGAAGCCGACGATCGCGAAGACGAAACCGACCAGCTGCGCGAACCGCAGCGGCGGCACCGGCTCGGTCTCGGTCGCCGGGCCGACACGCGGCGCGACGAAGGTGGCGAACAACCACCCGTAGGGGCTGCGCCGCGGGCCGTACAGCGCGCCGATGGCGAAGACGATCGCCTGCAGGGCGATCAGCACCGCCGCGGCGGCCGTCGAGAAGGCGGAGACGATCAGGACCAGCACGAGGACACCGGTGGTGATCCACGCCGCGAACCGCGGTCCGCGGACGTCCACCTGACCTGTGGGTGAGTTGGTGTTCTGAGGCACGGGGGGCTCCTGCGCTGAAGGAAGGCTTATCTGGCTTATCCGGTTGCGGGTTATCCGTCAGATAGGTCGGATCACCGGGGGATCGACGAGATCTCACACGCGGTGGAGAAACCGGTCGGCGGCAGGGATACGAAAGGCCGACCGGCTACATGCACAGGCAGCAACAACCGCCGAGGCGGCACAGATCGACTGTGCGGCGTCGGGTGAGCATCAGCTCTCGGCGGGTTTGCACGCCAAGCAGTTTACCCGGTTTCGGGAGGGAATTGGACCCGGGGTACGAAATTCGACCGGGCGCCGGGCGCGTGGACGGCTCGCACGCCGCGCGGAACGACGCTCGGAAGCCCTCGTGAGCAGGAGGTTCAGGCCGCCTCGGGAACCGTCAGCGGCGCAAGGGCACTACGCAGATCGGTGGCCTTGGGCACACCGGAGATCCGGAACCGCTCACGCCCGTGAGCGTCGAAGACGAACGTCGTGGGCAGCGACAGGACGTTGAGTTCGCGCGCGAGTTCGGCCTCGGCGTCGATATCGATCTCGACGTCGCGGGGCGGCCGCACGGTATCGGCCAGATCGGCGACCACACCGGCCACCACCCGGCGGACCGCGGCGCAGGGACCGCACCATTCGGCGGAGAAGTGCAGAACGGTCGGCACCGCCTCGGTGACACCGACCGCGCTGAGCAGTTCGGTGCGCGAACCCGCGATCTCGGCGGTCTCGGTCGTCCGCACGCGGCCCTCGCGATAGCGCAGGGCGATACCCGCGGCCACCCCGGCCAGCAGGACGACGGCCAGAATCGTGAGTTCAATCATGGTCGGGCAAACCTGTCCATATCAATGCGAATATTCTCCCCTTCCCCCTCTACCACAATATTGCCGCCGATGGCCTGCACCTTCTTCGGGGGGACCCCGAACGGCAGATCCTTGGTGTCGATGGTTCGGGTGAAGCGGGCCAGGACCGCGGCCTTGTCCAGGTCGGGACCCAGTTCGGCGGCGGTGGTCGTCGGCGCGTTGCTGTCGACGCCGCCGTGATAGAGGTCGGTGGCGACCAGTTTGATCTGATCGCCGTCGAGGAACAGATCGGCCTTCACGCTGACCCGATCGGTACTGCGGGTCTCGGGGCCGAGCTGGATGGTGCCGGTGAGGACCAGCGCGCCCTGGGTGGTCATGCCCGAGCCACCGGAACCGCCGGTGCCGTCGGATTTGTCGGCCGGGCGGGTGACCACCTCGAGGTCCGGAATGTTGAACAGCCGCCCCAGTTCGACCGGTTCGATCCGCATCCGGCCGGCCACCTGGTCGACCATCACCGAGCGCATGTCGTTGTCCACCAGATCGTGCATCGACAGGTGGACGCCGTTCAGGGTGGCCTCGACCAGGATTTCGCCGGGGATGTCGGGACGGTTCGCGCGGGCCCGGATCTCGAGGTTGCGGTAGTCGCCGCGCGCGGTCTGGGCCAGGAAAGGAAATCCGTGAATGGTCACCTCGGGGTCGGCGCTGAGTTCACCGCCGGCCCGCAGCGACCGCGATACCCGGTACTCCGAGTAGGCCGCCGCAGTGAAATCGACCACTACGGCGATCGCGACCACCAGCAGCAGCCCGACGATCAGTTTTCTCATCCACATGCTCCGAGTTCAGGCCGTCCGGGCGCGCGGAACGCAGCGGTCGCGCGCGGAGGGGTACGAGGCGTGGGTGTCCCGAGGAGAGGCTACCCGGTACGAAGATATCTGCCCGGACCGTACGGGGCGCGCGGGTGTGGGCCCGGCGGTGGCCATCATCGCTGGTCCCCGTGCGAGTGCGGAATACATGATCGGGGCCCCGCACGCGCTAATGTAGGCACGAATTACCTGTGCCGACGCGCATGGATTCGCGATTGACGTCGAGGTTGCCCGCGGACATGCCAGATTGGGAGGAGAGCCGGTGGAGCTGCTCCTGCTGACCTCCGATCCGAACCCGGAAGCCGTGCTGCCGTCGCTGGCGCTGCTGCCGCACAATGTGCGGCCCGCGCCCACGGAGGTGGCATCGCTGCTCGAGGCGGGAACCGCGGATGTGGCTCTGGTCGACGCCCGCACCGATCTGGCCGCCGCGCGCGGACTGTGCAGACTGCTCGGCAGCACCGGTTCCTCGGTGCCGGTGGTGGCGGTGCTGACCGAGGGCGGTCTGGTCGCGGTCAACGCCGATTGGGGGCTGGACGACATTCTGCTGCCGGGAACCGGCCCCGCGGAACTCGATGCCCGCTTGCGCCTGCTGGTCGCCCGCAACGGCGGCGCGGCCAGCCCGGAGAACACCGGCAAGATCACGCTCGGCGAACTGGTCATCGATGAGGGCACCTATACCGCGCGGTTGCGCGGCCGCCCGCTCGACCTGACCTACAAGGAATTCGAGCTGCTGAAATATCTCGCGCAGCACGCCGGCCGGGTCTTCACCCGCGCGCAGTTGCTACAGGAGGTCTGGGGTTACGACTTCTTCGGCGGCACCCGCACGGTCGACGTGCACGTGCGGCGGTTGCGAGCCAAACTCGGCAGCGAGTACGAGTCGCTGATCGGCACCGTCCGCAACGTCGGTTACAAGGCGGTTCGGCCGGCGCGCTCGGCCAACAACAAGGGCGGTGAGCAGGCGGCCGGCATCCCGGACGAGGGCGACGACGGCGCGGACGACAACCAGCTGACCCAGGTCAACGGCAGTCCGTCCTGAGGTCTGTGGGCCGGAGCGCGAACGGGATGCCGGGTGCGGTTGGTTTTGCACGGCCGATCGGCCCGCGAAAAGGATTGCGCCGAAAGAAAATCCGCGGTCGGGACCGGTGTCGGCCGCAGGCGGGAATCAGGGCGGTAGCCGAGCCGGTTGTCGGAAGGGCCGGTCGCCGGAACGGCCGGTGTGTCGGCGGATATGTACAGATGAGCGAGGGATGAGTGTGAGCGTGCAGGTGCCGGACTGGACCACCGAATTGGCCCCAGCGACCGCGGCGAAGATCGTGGACCTGGTGGAACGCGCGAATGCCGCCGACGCCGTCGCGCCGATCTCCGAACAAGCGGTGCTCTCGGTGACCGCATCCGGGCCGGCCGGACACGACAGTGCCGATGCCGGTACCGATGCGCCGGTCGGACGCACGCGACACCTCGCCGTCGAGCGCGACGGCGAACTCGTCGCGTACGCGAATCTCGTTCCCGCGCACGGTGATCACCCGGCGATGGCCGAGGCCGTCGTGGATCCGCGGGTGCGCGGACGCGGGATCGGCGCGACGCTCGTCGCCGCGGCCCTCGAAGCGGGTGGCCCGGGCGCCCGGATCTGGGCGCACGGCAATCTGGCGCCGGCGCGGGCCGTCGCGGGGCGGCTCGGACTGACCGTCGCGCGGGAGCTGTGGCAGATGCGACGGGCCCTGACGCAGGCTCCGGACGGCGATCAGGCAACCATCGAGCTACCGGAATTGAAGGTGCCCGCCGACATCGTGCTGCGCACCTATGCCGGGCCCGCCGACGACGCGGAGATCTTGCGGGTCAACAACGCCGCCTTCGACTGGCATCCCGAACAGGGCGGCTGGACCGAGGCCGAGATCGCGGTCCGGCGGGCGGCGCCCTGGTTCGACCCGAAGGGTCTGTTCATCGCCGCCGATCCCGCGGACCCCACACATATCCTGGGCTTTCACTGGACCAAGGTGCACGAACCGGACGAAACCTCCGACGCGGTCGGTGAGGTCTACGTGGTGGCCATCGACCCGGCAGCTCAGGGCCGCGGTCTGGGGCGGGTACTCACCCTCGCGGGCCTGCACTACCTGCGTGATCGGGGTCTCGGCGCGGTGATCCTCTACACCGAGGCCGACAACACCGCGGCCGTGCACACCTACACCCGTCTCGGGTTCGAGACGGCCCATATCGACGCCGCCTACACCGCCCGGTGATGCGCCCGCAGTAACGCTGCGGCAAATCTCACAGGTTTGAACCGCAATCGCGCCGGGTTGTTCACTCTGCGTTCACTTGCCCAGGTCCCGCTGTCAACCGGACGAATCTACTTTGATCGTGGGCGGCATTCGCTGCTCGGTGCGCAAGTTCTCTGCGAACGGCCACCCACTGGACTCGTCCGGTCGTTGAGGGATCGGACGCGTACGAAGCGTTTCCCGGAGGAACAGGTGAATTTCAAGCGCAGCGGCGCTCTCCTCGGCGTGCTGGCGGCAGCCGGCACTCTGACACTGACTGCCTGTGGTAGCGACGACAACTCGTCCGCGACCGGTAACACCAGCAAGGTCGATGTGGCCTGCGGTGGCAAGAAGGCTCTGAAGGCCAGCGGATCCTCCGCTCAGAAGAACGCGATGGACCGTTTCATCGCCGCCTACGAGCAGAACTGCGACGGCGCGAAGCTGGACTACACCTCCAGCGGCTCCGGCGCCGGCGTGAACGAGTTCGTCGGTGGCCAGACCGATTTCGGTGGTTCGGACTCGGCTCTGGACCCGAAGAAGGACGAGCCGAAGAAGGCCGCCGACCGCTGTGGCGCACCGGCCTGGAACCTGCCGACGGTCTTCGGTCCGATCGCCGTCACCTACAACCTCGACGGTGTCACCAACCTGACCCTCGACGGCCCGACCGCGGCGAAGATCTTCAACGGCACCATCACCAAGTGGGACGACCCGGCGATCAAGGGCCTGAACCAGGGCGTGAACCTGCCGTCGGACCCGATCCACGTGATCTTCCGCAGTGACGAGTCGGGCACCACCGACAACTTCCAGCGCTACCTCGACGCCGCCTCCAACGGCGCGTGGGGCAAGGGTGCGGGCAAGGCGTTCGCCGGCGGTGTCGGCGAGGGCGCGAAGGGCAACGAGGGCACCTCGGCCGCCATCAAGAGCACCAAGGGCTCCATCACGTACAACGAGTGGTCCTTCGCGCGGTCGCAGAACCTGTCCACCGCGCAGATCATCACCGACGCCGCCGTGAAGCCGGTGGCGCTGAACGCGGAGTCGGCCGGTAAGGCCATCGCCTCGGCGAAGATCGTCGGCCAGGGCAACGACCTGATCATCGACACCAACTCGTTCTACAAGCCGACCGATCCGGGCGCCTACCCGATCATGCTGGCCACCTACGAGATCGTGTGCTCGAAGTACGCCGACGCCGACACCGGCAAGGCCGTCAAGGCGTTCCTGACCTCGGCGATCACCAACGGTCAGAACGGCCTCGAGGACTCCGGTTACGTGCCGATCCCGGATGCGTTCAAGACCAAGCTGACCACCGCGATCAACGCCATCTCCTGATTGCGAAACCCATGACCGTCCACGACGAAGTCACCGCCGCGGGCCAGTCGGATTCGACCGGCCCGCGGTCGGGCAATGAAGTCCCGCCGGGAGATACTTCCTCCATGCCGAGTGAGTCGAGCACCAAGCCGGCCGGTCGCAACGCCGGCGGCCACGGCCGCCGTGGGGAGACCGTTTTCCGTTCCCTGGCCACGGCCGCCGGGGCGACGATCGTCGCGGCGATCGCGCTCATCGCGCTGTTTCTGCTGATTCGCGCGGTGCCGTCGGTGGCGGCGAACAAGGCGAACTTCTTCACCAGCGCCGAGTTCAACGTCACCAATGCCGACAACATGCACTTCGGCATCCGCGATCTGTTCATGGTCACGGTGCTGAGTTCGCTGCTGGCACTGCTGATCGCCGTGCCGCTCGGTGTCGGTATCGCGTTGTTCCTGACGCAGTACGCGCCGAAGGTGTTGTCGCGTCCGTTCGCGATGCTGGTCGATCTGCTCGCGGCGGTGCCTTCGATCGTGTTCGGTCTGTGGGGTTTCCTGGTGCTGGCCGAGAAGCTGGCACCCTTCGAACAATTCCTGAACGACAAATTGGGCTGGTTCTTCCTGTTCAAGGAAGGCAATGTCTCCATCAGCGGCGGTGGCACGATCTTCACCGCCGGTGTCGTGCTCGCGGTGATGATCCTGCCGATCATCACCTCGGTCAGCCGCGAGGTCTTCCACCTGACTCCTCGGGCGCACATCGAGGCCGCACAGGCCCTGGGCGCCACCAAATGGGAGGTGGTGCGGATGACCGTGCTGCCGTACGGCCGCAGCGGTGTGATCGCCGGTTCCATGCTGGGCCTCGGCCGCGCGCTCGGTGAAACCATCGCGGTGCTGATCGTGCTGCGTACCGCCGCGACCCCCGGCCACTGGTCGCTGTTCGACGGCGGTTACACCTTCGCCTCCAAGATCGCCTCGGCCGCTTCGGAATTCAGCCAGGCGCTGCCCACCGGCGCCTACATCGCGGCGGGCTTCGTCCTGTTCGCGCTGACCTTCATCGTCAATGCCCTGGCTCGGATCGCCGCCGGCGGGAAGGTGAACGGGTGATGACCACCACGTTGGACAAGCCGATCAAGGCGCCCACGTTCCGCCACGTGAGCCTGGGCCGCAAGGTCCGCAACAATGTCGCCACCTCGGTCATGTGGCTGTGCTTCGGTATCGCGCTGGTGCCGCTGGGCTGGGTGCTGATCCTGGTGCTCAACAAGGGTTTCCACGCGATCGTCAGCAGCGGCTGGTGGTCCAAGTCGCAGAAGGGCGTGCTGCCCGACCAGTTCGCGGGCGGTGTGTATCACGCGATCTACGGAACGATCGTGCAGTCGGCGGTCGCCGCGGTGATCGCGGTGCCGCTGGGCATCATGGCCGCGGTCTACCTGGTCGAATACGGTCGGGGCTGGCTGGCGAAGACGACCACCTTCATGGTCGACATCCTCGCCGGTGTGCCCTCGATCGTGGCCGCGCTGTTCGTCTTCGCGCTGTGGATCGCGACCTTCGGTTTCCCGCAGTCGGCCTTCGCGGTGTCGCTGGCTCTGGTGCTGCTGATGTTGCCCGTCGTGGTGCGCAGTACCGAGGAAATGCTCAAACTCGTGCCCGACGAATTGCGCGAGGCCTCGTACGCGCTGGGCATTCCGAAATGGAAGACGATCCTGCGGATCGTCGTGCCGACCGCTCTGCCCGGCATGATCAGCGGTATGTTGCTCGCGGTCGCCCGCGTCATGGGCGAAACCGCGCCGGTGCTGGTCCTCGTCGGCTATTCGAAGTCGATCAACACCAACATCTTCAACGGAAATATGGCGTCGCTGCCATTGATGATCTACCAGGAACTGGCCAACCCGGAAGCGGCCGGCCGGATGCGAGTGTGGGGCGCGTCGCTGACGCTGATCCTGATCATCGCCCTGCTGTACATCGGCGCGGCCGTGGTCAACAAACTGCTCACGCGGAATCGATAGAAGCGAACGGAATACGACAATGGCCAAGCGGATCGACGTCAAAGATCTCAACATCTACTACGGCAAATTCCACGCCGTATCCGATGTGTCGCTGACCGTATTGCCGCGCAGCGTCACCGCGTTCATCGGTCCGTCCGGTTGCGGTAAGTCGACGGTGCTGCGTTCGCTCAACCGCATGCACGAGGTGACGCCGAATGCCCGCGTCGAGGGCGCGGTGCTGCTCGACGGTGAGGACATCTACGGCTCCGCGGTCGACCCGGTCGGCGTGCGGCGCACCATCGGCATGGTGTTCCAGCGGCCGAACCCGTTCCCCACCATGTCGATTCGCGACAACGTGGTGGCCGGGCTGAAGCTGCAGGGTGTGCGCAACCGCAAGGAGCTCGACGAGGTCGCCGAGCGCTCGCTGCGCGGCGCCAACCTGTGGAACGAGGTGAAGGATCGCCTCGACAAGCCGGGCGGTGGCCTGTCCGGCGGTCAGCAGCAGCGGCTGTGCATCGCCCGCGCGATCGCGGTCTCACCCGACGTGCTGCTGATGGACGAGCCGTGTTCGGCGCTGGACCCCATCTCCACGCTGGCGATCGAGGATCTGATCTCCGAGCTGAAGAAGGAGTACACGATCGTCATCGTCACCCACAACATGCAGCAGGCCGCGCGGGTGAGTGACCAGACGGCGTTCTTCAACCTGGAGGCCCAGGGCAAGCCCGGCAAGCTCATCGAAATCGACGAGACCGAGCGGATCTTCTCCAACCCCACACAGAAGGCGACGGAGGACTACATCTCCGGCCGCTTCGGATAACTCGGAGGCCGAGCAGCCGTCGAGGTTTCGAAACCCCGTCCCTGGTGGGGCGGGGTTTTTCTGTGGCACCCAGCCGGGACGCTATGGCGTATATCACAGCGCGTGCCGGGATGTGTGCTCGCTCATCTCATACCGCAGTCGGTTGTCTGACACTCTTGGTAACAGTTACCTTCCTCCTGAACTAAACCGATCGTTATAGTCAGGAGGCGGGATGTCGGTGTCAACGGCGAGACCAGTAGCCCAGCAGGGGATTCCGATCGCGACGCGGATGCGGATCTTCGCACTGATCGCGATCTGTCTGGCCGAACTGCTGGTCGTACTGGACAACACGCTGGTCAATGTGGCTCTGCCGTCGATGGCGGTGCAATTGCAGGCCCGGATGAGCGGCCTGCAGTGGATCGTGGACGCGTTCACCCTGGCGTTCGCCGGGCTGCTGCTGCCGCTCGGCCATCTGGGCGACCGCTACGGCCGCCGTCGGCTGATGATCATCGGCCTGGCGGGGGTGGCCGTCATGTCGGCCGCCGGTGCCATGTCCTCGGGCCTCGGCCAGGTGATCGCCGCGCGCGCCGGCATGGGGGTCTTCGCCGCCGCGGTCTTCCCGGCGACGCTGGCGTTGATCATCAACCTGTTCCCGGAGACGCGTGCCCGGGCCGCGGCCATCGCATTGTGGACCGCCATGGCCGGTATCGCGGTGGCGATCGGGCCGGTGACCGGCGGCTGGCTGCTCGAATACTTCAGCTGGCATGCCGTGTTCTGGATCAATGTGCCGATCGCGGCGATCACGATCGCGGCCGTGCTCGTCGTCGTCCCGGAATCGCGGGCCTGCCACAGCGGCCGGCTCGACGTGCTCGGCATCGGCCTCTCGCTGGTGGCGGTCACGACGCTGGTGTGGACGATCATCGAGGCGCCGAAGCACGGCTGGCTGTCGGGGCGCAGCGTCGGTGGTTATGCGCTCTCGCTGATTCTGCTTGCGCTGTACGTGATCTGGGAGTTGCGGGTCGAATCACCGGTGCTGAACATGCGGCTGTTCCGGATCCGGCGCTTCTCGATTCCGGCCCTGGCGATCACCGTCTCCTACTTCTGCGCCTTCGGATTCCTGTTCCTGATCACCCAGTACTTCCAGGGTGTGAAGGAATTGAGTGCCCTCGAATTCGGCATCCATTCTTTGCCTTTCGCGGCGGCGGTGGGCCTCGGTGCGCCCCTGGCAACGCTGGCCGCGCAGCGCATCGGCACCACCGCCACCGTGGTGTGCGGTCTGCTCCTGCTGGCCGCGGGGATGTTCCTCGCGGGCCGGGTGACCGTCGAAACACCTTATCTGGGAACGGTTCTGGTCTCGATGGTGCTGATGGGCATCGGCTTCGGCGTCGTGCAGGGGCCGGCCACGGAATCCATCATGGGCGCGGTCCCGATCGAGGAGGCGGGCGCCGGATCGGCGGTCAACGACACCACCCGCGAGGTGGGCGGCACCCTCGGCGTCGCCGTCCTCGGCTCGATCATGACCTCCGTCTACACCGGCCGGGTCGGCGCCCGCATCGATGCGATCCCGGACGCGATCATGGATCCGACCCAGAAGAGCCTGGCCCGCGACACCCCGATCAGCGTGCTGGCGATCGTCGAGGCGCCGATCAGCCCGTTCTTCGCCGGCGCGAAAGCCGATCTGGTGCATGCCATGAAGGTGGCCGCCCTCGCGGGCTCGACGGCCGCATCCTGGGCGGCGGTCGGCGCACTGCTGGTCTGCGCGGCGCTCGTCGCGACGCTGTTGCCCTGGAAGCCTCGGCTCGGCGCATCGCTACTGCTGGGCCGAACCGCGGAGGTCACCCCAGCGAAAGCCGAAACCGTCAGCCGCACATAACAGCTCGCTGCCCGTCCGCGTGCCGGACGGGCAGCGCCTCTCCGTATCCGGCCTCCGCCCGGATACGGAGAGGCGGAACAGGCTCAGATCTTCTCGGTTTCGGAGTCGGGGTCGGGCGGCAGTACACCGGTCACGAGGAAGACGACCCGGCGGCCGATCTCCACCGCATGGTCGGCGAAGCGTTCGTAGTAGCGGCCCAGCAGCGTGACATCGACGGCGGCGGCCACGCCGTACTTCCATTCCCGGTCCATCAGCAGCGAGAACAGGTGGCGATGCAGATCGTCCATCGCCTCGTCGTCCTCGTTGAGCTGCGCGGCCCGCTCCGGATCGCGCGTCTCCAGGACCTCCTTGGCGGCGGCACCCATATTCACCGCGATGCGGCCCATCTCGGCGAAGTAACCGTTCACCGATTCCGGGAGCGCGTGGTTCGGGTGCCGGCGGCGGGCCACCTTGGCCACATGCAGCGCCAGCGCACCCATCCGATTCACATCGGAGACGATCTGGATGGCGCTCACCACCTGCCGCAGGTCGCCGGCCACGGGCGCCTGCAGCGCCAGCAGTGCGAACGCCTTCTCCTCGGCCTGCGCGATCATCTCGGCGATCCGGTCGTACTCGGTGATCACCTGTTCGGCCAGCGAGATGTCGGCCTGCAGCAGCGACTGGGTCGCCTGCTCCATGGCCGAACCGGCCAATCCGGCCATCTCACCCAGAAGATCGGCGAGTTCGGCCATTTGTTCGTTGTAGATGACACGCATGAAACCAAAGACTAGTTCCCGGCTCTGACCAAGTCACGAACGGTGGGTGAATCGTCGGTGCCGGGCAGACCGGGGTGTCGTCGCAGGTGAGCGCGGCTCACTTGCAGAGGTCGTCGCCCGCGTTGACGTGCTCGAGGTCGGAGGGGAGTGTGACCGGCGTCGCGGCGGCATCGGTGGCTCCGGCCGGGGCGGGAACCGGCGACCCGAACGCGGTCGGCGTGCCGACGGTGCCGGAGAAGTCCGCGCCGAGAGCCACCTCCACGATGCTGCCCAGATTCGATGCCACGGCCAGTTTCGCGCCCGGCAACGCCGAGGCCACCGTCGCGGCTTCGGCCTCGTGACCGGCCGAATAGCGGACCGTCGTGTTGTCGATCGTGCCGCCGGAGTAGTTGCCGACGTTGTAGATCTGGAAACCGTCGGCGGCGAACCTGGTCGCCGCCGTACTCGCCACGCCGGTCACCCCGGAACCGTTGGAGACCTGCACCGACACCGTGTTCGGATCCACGGCGGTCAGCTGCGGCGGGGCCGGAGCCGGAGCGGACTTCGACGGCTCCGGCGCCTTCTTCTCGCCCGGCAGCGGCTGGTCGTCGATGATCGCCTGGAAGATCGCCTTGATATCCGATTCGCGCGGAATCTCGTTGCCGTAGGAGGTGGTGCCCGCGGTCGGCACGGTCAGGAACGTGATCGCGCCCGCGCTCACCTTCTGCAGCGAGCGGCCCAGCATCAGCAGATCCTTGGTGTTGACGTTGTCCATGAAGGCATGGCTGCTGAACGCGCTGATGAAGCCGTTGAGCTTGCCGATGTCGAAGAGCACCTTCGAGGACAGGGCACTGCGCAGCAGCGAGGACAGAAACAGCTGCTGGCGGTGGATGCGGTCGTAGTCGCTGCGCTCCTCGCCCTGGACGTGGCGGGCACGGACGTAGTCCAGCGCGGTCGGGCCGTTGAGGATCTGGCGGCCCGGATTCGGCAGCACCGTGCCGAGCTCCTCGTCGACCAGCGGCCGGTTGGTGCACACCTCGACACCGCCGATGGTGTCGACCATCGACTGGAAACCGCTGAAGTCGATGCCGACGAAGTGGCTGATCTTCAGGCCGGACAGCCTCTGAATCACCTTGGTCAGGCATTTCGGCCCGCCGAGGGCGTAGGTCGCGTTGAGCTTGTCGCCGATCGCGGAGGGGAATTTCGCGTCGGTGTATTTGGCCTTGTCGTTGTCCCAGCCCTCGCATTCGGGACGGCTGACGTCGAGGTCGCGGGGGAACGAGACGGCCACCACCCGGGACCGGTTGGCCGGAATGTGCACCAGCATCACCGTGTCGGACCGGGCGCCCTCGGCATCGGCGGTGGTGCCGGCGCCGAGCGAGCTGTCCACGCCGGCACGGGTATCGGTGCCGACGATGAGGAAGTTCTCGTCACCGGTCTGGCCGCCGGGGTCGATGATGTCGGCGGAATTCTCGTCCAGCGCCGACACCTGGGTGAAGCCGTTGTCGGTGGCGCGCAGGTAGTTCCAGCCGACACCGGTCATGACGAGTGCCAGTACCGCACACATCGACGTGGTCACCCGCGCCGCTAGCCGGACACGCCGGCGCCGGCGCTGCCGGCTCGCGGCCAGCCGCGACAACGGTGGCTTGCCGACCGGCTCGGGCGCGGCCGAAGCCGTTGCCTCCGTACCG
>NZ_BAFW01000011.1 GCF_000308535.1 Nocardia cerradoensis NBRC 101014
CCGGCCGCGCCACCCGCGCCGGCGCCCGCCCCAGCGGCGCCGGCCGCCCCGGCGCCCGCACTGGCTCAACCGAATCCGGCCGTGCGCCCGACCGCGGCCACCAGCGGACTGCCCGAGGTGAAGACGCTGGCCGTGCTCGGCGGTGTGATCGCCATGGCGCTGGCGGCGGCCGGCTCCGGCGCGGTGAGTTTCCAGAGTGCCTCCGCCGCACAGGCGCGCATCGACGCCGCACGCGCGGAATTCTTCGGACCGAGGGCCTGAGGGGGCGCGAGATGACCGAGAGCCGGATTCAGACGGGCCGCTCCTACCGCCGCGTCGCGGCCGCCGTCGACGCCGTGTGCGCGGTCGCCGCCGATTTCGACGCCACCACGCTGGAAGAGGTGGTCCTCGCGATCGCGGCCGAACGCGGCCGCATGATCGAAATCGCCGATGCTCAGCTCGGTCCGGGCGTCTGCGGTCAGCGCCGCAGCTATCCGGACAAGGACGTGATCGTGCTGGCAGCCGCCCTGCCCAGCCGTGACCACACACTCGCGCACGAACTGGGCCACGTGGTCTTCGACCACCCGGGCGAACCGGCCGCCGAGGTGACACTCGAGGCCAGCGACGATCTGATCGCCTACATGCTGTCCCAGCGCGCGCATCAGCAGATCGTCGACGACGGGCGCGACGATCAGTACGAGTGGGAAGCCGAAACCTTCGCCGGCATGCTGATGACCCGCCTGCGCGTCTTCAACAACCGCGGCGCCGGTGTCTCGGTGCTCCGCTTCGACGAGGCGCTCGGATGACCGGCGGCAGCCTGCGTAACCACGGAGGGCCCCTCGGACATCCGCAGGAGACGCCGATGACCGAGGGACATCCGACGAAGGTTCGTCCGACGAGAAGGACAGGGTAGGTATGACGTTCTGGTTGACGGCCCTGCTGGTGTGGATGGCGGCCGGCGCCCGCATCGGTCGCGTCCTGGTCAAACCCGCGACCACGGCCCGGGTGGCGATCGTGATCGCGGTCGCCGCGGTCGCCGCCGCGGCCACCCTCGGCATACCCGAGATCGCGGTCGCGGTGGATCACGCACTGCCGCAGGGGATCAACGGCGCGGCACTGGCCGACCGGCTGGTGGTGGCGACATGGCTGCTGTTCGCGGTGGCCACGTCGGTGGTGGCGGCGGCCGCCTGGCCGGTGGTCTCGCGTCGTAATCTGCGCCAAATCGCCTGGATGGTCTACGGTTTCGGCGCGCTCGTCATCGCCGCCACGATCGGGTGGTCGATGTTGTTCGGCTGGGTCATGACCCTGCTGGGCTGCGCCTTCATCGCCGTCACCGGTCTGCGCAATCTGGACTGGACGGCGCTGGGTCGCGGTATCGCGCTCTACACCACCGGTACCGTGATCGCGGGTGTGCTTGCGGCGCTGTCGATTCGGCGGCTGGCGATCGGTGACCACCCCGTGCGGCCCGGCGATCCGGGCTGGTTCTGGCCGGTCTGGCAGCTCGCGAGCCTGCTGATCGCGGTCGGCGCGGTATGGATCGTGATCGAGCTCTGGGTGCGGGCGCGCCTGCTGCTGCGCCAGATTCGGGCCCTGCACCGCACGATGATCAAGCGCTTCCCGGAGGTGGTCGCGCACGAACAGACGGTGTCGGCCACCCAGCTCAAGGCGTCCGATCAGGTCGCGCAGATCATGGACGCGCTGTATCTGCAGACCGGCGGCGGCATGGAGGTGGCGGCGGCCGGTGTGCCGGCCCGCTCGGTCACCGACCGTGCCGAACGGGTGGCGCGCTGGGCCCGCAATCCCCTCGGCGACGAGATCGTCGACGCCCGCTGGATCGCACCGCCGGAGGGACTGAGCCCGCGCGGTTGGGTGCAGGCGATCGCGCGCGCCTTCGAGCACACCGCGGCCGATCGGAAATCAGCGGTCGCACAGGCGGATTGATCATCGCTGTGGCCGGACCGATTGGGCGGCGGTCCGTTCGCGCAGCGCAGCCTGAATTGCACACAAGGCAACACAGTGATTGCACACAAGGCAACACAGTGCGGTTCCGAGTGCCGCACTGTGTTGCCTTGTCCGACTTGCTATTCCGTGCCGTCCGGTGGAACCTCGGGCAGACCCTCACTCGCCCGGAGCTTTTCGGCCATCGAGGTCAGGAGGTTCTGTGACTCTTCGGAGAGATCGAACGCCCTGCTCGACAGCCGACGCAGTCCATAGCCCTGCAGCTGGGACAGCAACTCCAGATCATGGTCGATCTTGGCGGCGTAGATGTCGTTGAAGAAGTAGTCCGGTTTGACCTTGAAGAACTTTGCCAGTGCGGCAACCGTCTCATCTGAGGGGTTCGTCCGCTGACCCGACCGCAACTGCGAGAGATACGGTTTCGAGATCGGATGCCCGGAGGCGGTGAGCGCTGCCGCCACCTCGGCATTGGTGTGCGGCTTACGCCCCGGGGGATGCACGGTTTCGAACAGCTTGTTCAGCCGCGCCGCGAAATCAGCCATTGTGAGCCGCCCAATTCCCTTCGCTGTACTAACAGTCGTTATCTCGGATACGTATCATTGATATTAGCGGCTGAGTAACTGAAAACCTACGCCTGATTCAGGATTTCCTTGAAGCTTCCAGGTCGGCCGTCCGGGAACTGTTCAGCGTCGGCACGTTTGCGGGGCAACGCCCCCTCACTGGTCGAGGGGCAGTACGCTCCGGTTCTGGCCCGTCGAACGAGTCTCGCTCAACGGGCCGTTGATAACCGGAAGATAGCTGACATCTCATCCTTTTGTCTGTATCGCAGTTTGTGTGGCGTACGACACGTCTCCGGGCTGTGAGGATGAACGTTCAACTACGGAGGAAATCTGTTCGGTATTACAACCGCTCGATGATTGTCCCGGTCGCAAGTGCGCCACCGGCGCACATGAGGACCATTGCGATCGACTTGTCGGAGCGTTCGAGCTCGTGCAGGGCGGTGGTAATCAAACGTGACCCGGTGCTGCCGACCGGATGTCCGATCGCAATCGCGCCGCCGTTGACATTGACCCGATCCATATCCGGCTTGTGCACCGACGCCCACGACAGCGGGACCGAGGCGAAGGCCTCGTTGATTTCGAAGAGATCGATATCGGCGATGCTCATGCCCGACTTCTCCAGCAGGCGCGTGGTGGCCTGCACCGGGCCGTCCAGGTGGAACTCCGGCTCGGCGCCGACGAGGCACTGGGTGACGATGCGAGCCCGCGGCTTCAGTCCGGCACGCGCGGCGGCCTGTTCGTCCATGAGCAGCACCGCGGCCGCGCCGTCGGAGATCTGCGACGAGGTGCCGGCGGTGTGAATTCCACCCTCCAGCACCGGCTTCAGCTTCGCCAGGCTCTCCCGGCTGGTCTCGCGCAAGCCCTGGTCGCGGTTGACGTCGAGCGTCTCGCCGGTGAGGGTGCCCTCCTTGTCGACCTGCGGTGCGCCGGCGATGGTCAGCACCTCGCGGTCGAAACGCCCCTCCGCCCATGCCTGCGCGGCCAAACGCTGTGAGCGCACGCCGAATTCGTCGATATCGTCGCGGGTGATGCCGCGCCGCTTGGCGATTCGCTCGGCCGCCTCGAACTGATTGGGCATATCGATGTCCCAGCTCGCGGGGCGGCGGGGGCCGGCGTTCTCGCCCACGTTCGCACCCAGCGGGACGTGGCTCATGGATTCGACGCCGCAGGCGACGCCGATGTCGATCGCGCCCTGGGCGATCTGCCCGGCGATCAGGTGGTTGGCCTGCTGGGCGGATCCACACTGGCAGTCGATGGTGGTCGCGCCCACCTGCCAGGGGAGTCCGGCGTGCAGCCACGCGGTGCGGGTGACGTTGTTGCCCTGCTCGCCGACCTGCATGACACAGCCGCCGATGACCTGTTCGACCAGTGCCGGATCGAGTTGTGCGCGCTCGAGGACGCCGCGCTGGGCGGCGCCGAGCACCTCGGCGGCGTGCAGGCCGGCCAGCCAGCCGTTGCGTTTGCCGATCGGGGTGCGCGCGGCCTCGACGATGACGGGTGTGCCCATAACTTCAACCTTTCGAACAGGATCCGTATCAGCACAGAAACTGGAACAAGTTCTGTGGATGTACTGAGGGCGGACTATGGCTTCTTTACTACTGATACCACCTATGCTGCAATGAAGGTAGAACGTGTTTCAGTTAGTCGAAGGAGACAACTGGTGGTTGACACCCATGTAGCTCCGAACCTCCCCGAGGGGTTCGACGCCACAGATCCCGATATGTGGGCCCGCGGCATTCCCGTCGAAGAGTTCGCGGAGCTGCGCCGGGCCGCGCCGATCTGGTGGAACCCGCAGTCTCCGGAGGTCGGAGGGTTCCACGACGACGGCTTCTGGGTCGTGTCCAAGCACGCCGATGTCAAGGAGGTCTCGCGGCGCGACGATTTCTCCACCTACGAGAACACCGCGATTCCCCGCTTCAACGACGACATCCCGCGCGAGGCCATCGAGCTGCAGCGCCACATCTTGATCAACAAGGATGCGCCCGAGCACACCAAACTGCGCAAACTGATCTCCAAGGGCTTCACCCCGCGCGCGATCAACGGCCTGCGCGCGGAGTTGTCCGCCCGCGCCAAGTCGATCGTCGACGCGGCCGCGGCCAGCGGCGCCGGCGACTTCGTCACCCAGGTGGCCTGTGAGCTGCCGCTGCAGGCGATCGCCGAACTCATCGGCGTCCCGCAGGAAGACCGGATGAAGGTCTTCCAGTGGTCCAACGAGATGACCGGCTACGACGATCCGGACAGCGATGCCGACCCGGCCGCCTCGTCGATGGAGATTCTCGGCTACGCCTGGCAGATGGCCGAGGCCCGCAAGGCCCAACCGGCCGAGGACATCGTCACCACCCTGGTCAACGCCGATATCGACGGTGAGGCGCTGACCTCGGAGGAGTTCGGCTTCTTCGTCATCCTGCTGGCGGTCGCCGGTAACGAGACCACTCGCAACGCCATCACCCACGGCATGATCGCGTTCCTGGAGAACCCGGAGCAGTGGGAGCTCTACAAGCGCGAGCGGCCCGCCACCGCCGCCGACGAGATCATCCGCTGGGCCACGCCGGTGAGCTCGTTCCAGCGGACCGCGCTGGTCGACACCGAACTGTCCGGGGTGCAGATCAAGAAGGGTCAGCGCGTCCTGCTGATGTACCGCTCGGCCAATTTCGACGAGGAGGTGTTCGAGAATCCGTACACCTTCGACATCACTCGCGATCCGAATCCGCACCTGTCCTTCGGTGGCACCGGCGCCCACTTCTGCATCGGTGCCAACCTCGCGCGGCTGGAGATCGACCTGATCTTCAACGCCATCGCCGACCACCTGCCCGATATCACCAAGCTCGGTGACCCCAAGCGCCTGACCTCGGGCTGGCTCAACGGCATCAAGGAATTCCAGGTCGACTACAAGACCAAGGCAGTGCCGCCTCTCCGGGACTCCAGCGTGTCGTGAGGCGGTGGTCGGCCTGGTCGTCGGTCTCACGTTGTGAGCGCCGAGAGTTCTGGGCGTGCCCGGTGAGTTACCCATGTTCTTGCGAAATCAGCCGATGAACTGGGAAGTCTCTACTGGACCTGGACACGGAAGGGCGGGCACCCACGGTGCCCGCCCTTCCGTCAAGTCCGGCGCTATTCCTTGCGCATGGTTCCCATCGCGCGATCGGTTTCCCAGAACGCGCGCAGCGCCACGATCTTTCCCGCCTCGTCGACCTTGTAGGTGAACACGCCCTCGGCGTCGATGACGTGTCCGCCCAGCTGGGTGCGGATCAGCCCGGTGAAGGCCACCTCACTGCCGCAGGCGAAGGAGTCGCCGAAGACGAAGTCGATGGATTCGGTCGGCGCGATGGCCTTGTCCCAGAATGCCGCGATGGCGTCGCGGCCGCGATGGCCCACACCCTCGGGATCGAAGACCGAGGGGCCGATCGGATCCTCGACGATGCCGTCGGCGGCGAACAGTGCCAGCCACGCGTCCTTGTCCCGGGCGCGCACCGCGGCCTGTGAGGCCCGTCCGGCGAGGCGCGCGGGATGTTCGGTGGTGGTGGTTGCGGTCATCTCGGACTCCCGGCTCGGTGGTTTCGGTGAATTTGCTGATGGAATTGCAAATGTGCTTTCCGCCGGCAATCCGGTGAACCGGAAATGCCGGCGGAATTGCGTGTCACCGTGGTTCCGAGCCCACTACCCACATCGAGAAGTACTGTGATCCGCCACCATAGGCATGGCCGAACGCTTTTCGGGCGCCCTCGACTTGGTAATCGCCCGCCCGGCCCATTACCTGCTTGGCCGCCTCCGCGAAGCGGATCATGCCGGATGCGCCGATCGGATTGGAACTCAGCACGCCGCCCGAGGGATTGACCGGCAGCTTCCCGCCGATCTCGGTCTCGCGCGCATCGACCAGCTTCCAGCCTTCGCCCTCGGGGGTGAAGCCCAGGTTCTCCAGCCACATCGGCTCGAACCAGGAGAACGGGACGTAGATCTCGGCCGCGTCGATCTCCTCGAGCGGATTGGTGATCCCGGCCTGCTTCCACAGCGCGGCCGCGGCGTCGCGTCCGGCCTGCGGGTTGACCTGATCGCGTCCGGAGTAGGCCAGCGGTTCGGTGCGCATGGCCGTGCCGTGCACCCACGCGACCTTCTTACCCGACGCCTCGGCCGCCTTCGCCGACTCCTCGTCGCCGATCACGATCGCGCACGCACCGTCGGAGGACGGGCAGGTCTCGTCGAAACGCACCGGGTCCCACAGCATTTGGGACGCGAGTACCGATTCCATGGTGATATCGGGCTGGCGCAGATGTGCGAACGGATTCTTCGCGCCGTTGCGGCGATCCTTCACCGCCACCATCGCGCCGATGTGCAGGGGAGCGTTGGCCCGGCGGATGTACGCGCGCACATGCGGTGCGAAGTATCCGCCCGCACCGGCGCCGACCGGCATCGTGAACGGCACCGGATTCGACAGGGCCCACATGGCATTGGATTCGGACTGCTTCTCCCAGCAGATCGCCAGCACCCGGCGGTACACGCCGGCCTGCACATGGTTGGCGGCCACGACGCCGGTCGAACCGCCGACCGAACCCGCCGTGTGCACGCGCAGCAGCGGTTTTCCGGTGGCGCCCAGGGCATCCGCCATGAACAGCTCGGGCATCATCGAGCCCTCGAACAGGTCCGGCGCCTTACCGACGATCACCGCGTCGATATCGGCCATGGTCAGATCGGCATCTTCGAGTGCGCGATCGATTGCCTCGCGGCACATACCGGCCATCGAGACATCGGTCCGTTTCGTCACGTGATGGGTTTGTCCCGTGCCGAGTACGGCGGCTTGATTGGTCATCGTCCAGCCTCCAGGATGGCCACCAAGTTCTGCTGCAACGCCGGACCACTGGTGGCGTGTGCGAGGGCTCGCTCGGCGGTGCCGTTCATGATTTCGTTGGCCGCGTAGCCGATTCGTTCCAGACCGGCGGCGAACATCGGGTTGCCCGCCAGCGCACCACCCGAGGGGTTGATGCGGGTGGACTCGCTCAGTCCGATGGCCTGCTTCAGGATCAGCTGTTCGTGGCTGTAGGTCGCGTGCAGTTCGGCGACGTCGAATCCGCTCGCATCCCCGCCGAGCACCGCCTTGGCCGCGGCCGCCGTGGAGGGGGAGGTGGTCAGATCGCGCGCACCGAACATCGGGGTGTCGATGCGATGCGCCATACCGGTCAGCCACGCCGGCCGCTCGCACAGCTCGCGGGCCTTGTCGCCGCGGGCCAGCACGATCGCGGCGGCGCCGTCGGTGATCGGCGCGATGTCGTGTTCACGCAGCGGATTCGCGACATACGGTGCGGCGAGCCGCTTCTCGATCTCGGCGTCGTCGGCAGCCGAGACCGCGGCCATATCGCGTTCGGTCCAGTTTCCGGCGTCGAGGCCGGCCCGGGCCTGCAGCCCGGCCACGGAGACCGCGTCCGGCCACAGCGGGGCGACCAGGTACGGATCCATCTGCATCGTCAGCACCTGCCGCAGCGTGCCGGCCGAGGGCTTGCCGAAGCCGTAGACCAGAGCGGTTTCGGCCTGTCCGGAACGCAGTTTCACCCACGCCTCGTACAGCGCCCAAGCGGCGTCCATTTCGACGTGCGATTCGTTGATCGGCGGCACGGCGCCGATCGAGTCGATGGCGGAAATGAACGAGAAAGCCCGTCCGGCAAGGTAATCGGAGGATCCGGAGCACCAGAAGTCGATATCGGACACGCCGATGCCGAGCTTGTCGTACAGCTGCCGGAAGCAGGGAACCAGCATTTCGACACCGTTGGTGGTGCCGTAGGTTTCACGGACATGCGGGGCGTGGGCGAAGCCCACCACCGCGATATCTGTTGCGTTGTCGCTCAAGGTGTTTCGCTCCTAGAGGTGGTGCCGGTAGCTGTCGTAGTCCGCGTCCGGCTCGCCGTTGGGCTCGAAGTGGTCCACGTTCTCCAGCGTGTAACCCCACTCCTCGCGTGGCTTCCACACCGCCTTCACGCGCATACCCATGCGGACTTCGCTGGGATCACAGCCCAGCACCCGGTGCAGCACCGGAATATCGGCGCCGTCGAGCAGTACGTACGCGGTGACGTACGGCGGCTTGATCTTCTGGCCCATGAACGGCACGTTCACGATGCAGAACGTGGTGATGGTGCCGGTATCGGGCAGATCGACCATCTCGTCGGTCGGGCGGCCGTCGATCGGGTCGGCGCCGCGGGGCGGGAAGTACACCTTGCTCTCGGCGTCGGCGCGACCGCCGATCAGACGGCCCTCGGCCAGCGCCTTCAGATACCGCGTCTCGGTGGGCGAGGCGGTGTGCTTGTACCGCAGGTCGATCGGGGTGATGATGCCGGTGACCGGCTCGGCCGCATCGGTAGCCGACGAGGTGGAACCGGCTGGGGCCGAGGAGGTCTCGCCCGGTTCGACACAGGCGATGTCGTGGATGCTGCCGGTGCGTTCGTCGGCCCAGCGCACCCGCACGCGCAATCCGCTGTGCACCTCGTCGGGAGACGACACGTCCAGGGCGTGCAGCACCGCCGTGTCGGCGCCGTCGAATTTCACCAGCGCCCAAGCGAAGGGGCGATCGAACGGCTGGCCGGGCAGCGGATCGGCGACCCAGCTCCAGCTCTGCACCGTGCCGACATCGGAGACGTCGACGAAGTCGGTCAGCCGCTCCGCGGTCACCGGATCGAATTCCGCCGGCGGCACGATCACCCGGCCGTCGCTGCCGCGAACGCCGACGATCCGGCCCTCGCGCAGCCCGGTCAGGAACCGGCCGATGGTCGGTCCGACCGATCGGGTGTAGTCGAACTTCATTCGTAGTTCGGCGCTGAGTACCTCGGGTGCGGGTTCCGCTTCCGGACCGCTGCCTTTCGCGATTACGCCGGTCATGGTGTTCCCATTGGTCACGATATCGAGTAGAACAGGTTCTTATTCTGGTGGCAAGGGCTACCTGGAAAGGTGTCCGGCAGCGGGCTCGGTGAAACGGGCCGGGCGGAAGGAGTCGACGATGCGGTTCGGATTGCAGCTCGGATATTGGGGTGCGGGACCGCCGCCCAATGCCGGGGAGTTGGTGGTGGCCGCCGAGGAGGCCGGATTCGACGCGGTTTTCGCCGCCGAGTCCTGGGGCTCGGATGCCTTCACGCCACTGGCCTGGTGGGGTTCGTCCACGCGGCGGGTGCGGCTGGGAACCTCGGTGGTGCAACTGTCCGCCCGCACTCCCACCGCGACCGCGATGGCCGCGCTGACCCTCGATCACCTCAGCGGTGGCCGCCACATCCTGGGCTTGGGTGTCTCGGGTTCGCAGGTGGTGGAGGGCTGGTACGGTCAGCCGTTCGCCAAACCGTTGCAGCGCACCCGGGAGTACGTCGGGATCATCCGTCAGGTGCTGGCCCGCGAGGCGCCGGTGGTGAGTCAGGGCGCGCAGTACCGGCTGCCCTACGACGGGCCCGGCTCGACCGGTCTGGGTAAGCCGCTCAAGCCGATAACGCATCCGCTACGTGCGGATCTGCCGATCTGGCTCGGTGCCGAGGGGCCCAAGAACGTGGCGTTGACGGCCGAGATCGCCGACGGCTGGCTGGCGATCTACTACACCCCGCGACTTGCCGGAATGTACGACGAATGGCTCGACGAGGGGTTTGCCCGTCCCGGTGCCCGGCGTTCCCGGGCGGACTTCGAGATCGCGGCGAGCTGCCAGGTGATCATCACCGACGACGCTCGCGCGGAGATCGATCGGATCAAGCCGGTGATGGCGCTCTACATCGGCGGCATGGGCGCCGAGGAGCTGAACTTCCACGCCCAGGTCTATCGCCGGATGGGTTACGGCGCCGAGGTCGACGAGATCACCAAGCTGTTCCGCTCCGGCCGCAAGGACGAGGCCGCCGCCGTGATTCCGGACCAGCTGATCCTCGACACCGCCATCATCGGCGACGAGGACCACGTGCGTTCCCAGTTGAAGGTCTGGGAGGCGGCGGGCGTCGGAATGCTCCTGGTGACGGTGCGTGACGTGGCGCAGCTGCACCGCCTCGCCCCCCTTGTCCAGATGTAGAACACGTTCTAGATTCGAGGAGTGACTTCGATGGAGCCGGCGCAGAAGCTGGGACTGTGGAATATCGCGGCCACCGACCCCGATCGGATCGCGGTCGTCGATCCGTCGGGGCGTGAGGTCAGCTACCGGGAGTTGGCGGACCAGGCCGACCGCATCGCAAGAGGCTTGCAGGCCAAGGGTTTACAGCCCGGCGATGTGCTGGTGTCGATGGTGCACAACACCACCGATGCGCTCGCCGTGTACTTCGCGGCCTATCAGGCCGGGCTGTACATCGTCGCGGTGAATTGGCATCTGACCGGTCCGGAGGTCGCCTACATTCTCGGTGACAGCGAGGCGAAGGTGTTCATCGCCGACGAGCGCTTCGCCGAGGCCGCGTCGATCGCCGCGGACGAAGCGAATGTGCCTGCGAGCGCGCGCTATTCGGTGGGCGACATCGACGGCTTCCAGCCTCTGGCCGAACTCGGCGCGGGGGAGTCCGGACGCCCCGACGTCCGGACCACCGGTGCGCCGATGCTCTACACCTCGGGAACCACCGGACGCCCCAAGGGAGTTCGGCGTCCGCTGACCGGCGCCGATCCGGATGTGGTCGGCCCGCAGGCGACCGGCTTCTTCGGACTCTTCGGCATCCAGCCCTTCGACGACCACGTGCACATCTGCGGCTCGCCGCTCTATCACACCGCCGTGTTGAACTTCGCCTCCATCTCGATTCAGTTGGGGCACAAGGTGGTTTTGATGGACAAGTGGGATCCGGAGGAGATGCTGCGGCTGATCGACACGCATCGGGTGACCCACAGCCATATGGTCCCCACCCAGTTCCACCGGCTGCTCGCCCTGCCGGAGGAGGTGCGGGCACGCTACGACGTCTCCTCGCTACGCTGCATGATCCACGGCGCCGCGCCGTGCCCGCAGGAGACCAAGCGCAGGATGCTGGAGTGGTGGGGTCCGGTCGTCACCGAGTACTACGCGGCGACCGAGGGCGGTGGCACGTCGATCTCGGGCGAGGAGTGGTTGCGCAAGCCGGGGTCGGTCGGCAAGGCGTGGCCGTACGCGGTGGTGAAGGTGCTCGACGAGGACGGTGACGAGGTCGCGCCCGGCGAGGTCGGCCAGGTGTACATGAAGATGGGCGGTTCCAACTTCGAGTACCACAAGGACAAGTCGAAGACCGAGGACGCGCGGGTCGGCGATCTGTTCACCGTGGGCGACATCGGGCATATGGATGCCGACGGCTATCTGTTCCTGCACGACCGGCGCTCGGATCTGATCCTGTCCGGGGGTGTGAACATCTATCCGGCCGAGATCGAGGGCGAGTTGATCACTCATCCCAAGGTCGCCGACGTCGCGGTTTTCGGTATCCCGCATCCGGATTGGGGCCAGGAGGTGAAGGCGGTCGTGCAGCCGGCCGAAGGGGTCGCGGCCGACGGCGCGCTGACCCGGGAGCTGATGGAGTTCGCCGCGGCTCGCCTGGCGAAGTACAAGCTGCCCAAGAGTATCGACTACCTGCCCGAACTGCCGCGCGATCCGAACGGCAAGTTGTACAAGCGCAAGCTGCGCGAGCGTTACGTGCCCGCGTAGCCGCAGTCTCGCCGATCGAGTCCGGACGCCCTTACCGTCCTGCCCTGTGTGGGGCGTCCTCGATCGCGGCGCCTTCGAGCCCGCCCGGCCGCGCCGGCGGGCTCGTCGGCGTTGCAGAATACGCGTTCCGGCGAAACCCGCTGCCGCTTCGGCGGAATTAGTAAACTGTGTAAATCAAGTCTTGTCAGGCGTGAGAACACGTTCTATTTTGGTCCTGTGAGCTACAACATAGCGGACCTTGTCGAACACACCATCGACCTCGTGCCGGACCGTGTCGCGCTGGCCGACGACGTCCGCTCGGTGACCTATGCCGAGCTGGAGGATCGGGCCAACCGATTGGCGCACTACCTGCAAGAACAGGGTGTGCAGCCGGGTGACAAGGTCGGCATCTACTCGCGCAACACGATCGAGGCCGTGGAGGCCATGGTCGCGATCTTCAAGGCGCGGGCAGTAATGATCAACGTGAACTTCCGGTACGTCGAGAACGAGTTGCAATACATTTTCGACAATTCCGATATGGTCGCGCTGATTCACGAACGTCGCTACAGCGACAAGGTGTCGGCCGTACGGCCGAACACGCCGAAGTTGAAGACGGTCATCGCCGTGAACGACGGTACCGAAGCCGAGGTGACGTTGCCCGCGGATTCGGTGGAATACGAAGCGGCCCTGGCGGCTTCGCACGGTGAGCGCGACTTCGGCGACCGCTCCAACGACGACATCTTCATGATCTACACCGGCGGCACCACCGGCATGCCCAAGGGTGTGATGTGGCGGCACGAGGACTGGTGGCGGGTGCTCGGCGGCGGCATCAACTTCGTCACCGGCGAGGCGATCGAGGACGAGTGGCAGCAGGCCAAGGCCGGCGCCGCCGGTGGGCAGATGGTCCGCTACCCGATCCCGCCGATGATCCACGGCGGTTCGCAGTCGGCGACCTTCCACGGCCTGTTCGACGGCGGCAAGACGATCATGCTGCCCGAGTTCAGCGCCCACACCGTGTGGCAGGCGATCGACCGCCACGGCGTGAACCTCATCTTCATCACCGGTGACGCCATGGCGCGGCCGATGCTGGACGCGCTCAAGGAAGGTAATCCGGAAACCGGTGAGCCGTATCAGCATGCGAGTCTGTGGGCGATGGCCAGCAGTGCCGCGCTGTTCTCCCCGGCGCTGAAGGACGAGTTCATCGAGCTGCTGCCGAATACGGTCATCACCGATTCCATCGGCTCCTCGGAAACCGGTTTCGGCGGCCTGTCGATCGCGGCCAAGGGGGCGACCCACACCGGCGGTCCCCGGGTCAAGATCGACGCCTCCACCGCCGTCATCGACGAGGCGGGCAACCCCGTCGCGCCCGGCTCCGGTCAGGTGGGCGTGCTGGCCCGCACCGGCAACATCCCGCTCGGTTATTACAACGACCCGGTGAAGACCGCCGCGACGTTCAAGGAGTTCAACGGCGTTCGCTACTCGATCCCCGGCGACTTCGCCCGGGTCGAGGAGGACGGCACCGTGACGATGCTGGGCCGCGGATCGGTCAGCATCAACAGCGGCGGCGAGAAGATCTACCCGGAGGAGGTCGAGGGCGCGCTCAAATGCCATCCGGAGATCTTCGACGCGCTGGTGATCGGTGTGCCGGACGAGCGCTGGGGACAGCGGGTGGCCGCGGTCGTGCAGTGTCGCGGCGGCAACCGTCCGACGCTCGAGGAGCTGCGTCCGGTGCTGACCAAGGAGATCTCCTCCTACAAGCTGCCGCGCAGCCTGTGGTTCGTGGACGAGATCAAGCGTTCGCCGGCCGGAAAGCCCGACTACCGGTGGGCCAACGAACATGCCCGCTCGCGTCCGGCCGACGAGGAATCCCAGGCGTCCTCGAAATAGCCACGCGGAAATAGATAGCTCGCCGAAGTAAATAACCGGCAATCGATATCGCCGCGCTCCCGCGATCCCCGTGAGGTGCGGCGATTTCGGCGTCCGTGTCCATGCCCCTACTTCCGGGGTGTTTTCTGTCGGTGCCCTGTGCCACAGTGATCCGCATGAGCGAACAAGCTTCCGCCGGCACCGTCGACGACGTGCTGCAGCAATTCGAGAGTTACCGGCGGGAGCTGTGTGCTTACGCCTATCGGATGTTGGGTTCCTCGTTCGAGGCAGAGGACGCGGTTCAGGAGACTTTCACTCGGGCGTGGAAGGCCTACGACTCGTTCGAGGGTCGGTCCAGCCTGCGATCGTGGCTGTACAAGATCACCACGAACATCTGCCTGGATATGCTCGACGGCCCGCAGCGCCGGGCCCGGCCGATGGATCTGTCCGGCCCGTCGAGTCCGGACAGTCCGCTGCCGCCGCCGCAGCCGGATTACGTGTGGGTGGAACCGATTCCGAACGCACTGGCCTTCGGCGCCGACCCGGCCGAACATGCCAGTACCAAGGATTCGCTGCGACTGGCGTTCGTGGCCGCCTGTCAGCATCTGCCGGCCACCCAGCGGGCGATCCTCATCATGCGAGAGGTGCTGCGGTTCTCGGCCAACGAGACGGCCGAGATGTTGACGATGTCGCCGGCGTCGGTGAACAGCGCGCTGCAGCGGGCGCGCGCGACCATGTCGAAGGTGCAGCCCTCGGAGTCGAGCGGCTACGACGAATCCGACGACAGCCAGCGCAAACTCGTCGACGGTTTCGTGCGCGCCTTCGAGGCCTACGACATGGATGCGCTCACCTCGCTGCTGAAACAGGATGTGGCGCTGTCCATGCCGCCCATCGAGCTGTGGGTCTCCGGTCCGGAAAATGTCGCTCGGTTCATGCTGTCGCCGGGCCCCTCGGCCTGCCGGGGTTCGCGGTTGATCCCGCTGGACGGCGCCAATGGACTGCCGGCCTTCGGCCAGTACAAACCCACCGACGAGCCCGGGGTCTTCTCGCCCTGGTCGATCACGGTGCTGGAATTCGACGGTCCCGCGATCAGTGGGCTGAACTTCTTCCTCGACACCGACCGGCTGTTCCCGCTGTTCGGATTGCCGCCGGAGTTGCGCGACTGATCCTTGTCGGCATCGTGAAGGGCTCGCCGGGTATGTGCCGGTGTCCTCAGCCTGATCGCCGCGATCGGCCTAGGTGGCAGCGCGGCCGGTCCGCGTTCCTACGCGAGAATTTCCAGCATCCGCCCTCCGAGAACCGCGGCGGAGTGTGGGTTCTGGCCGGTGACGAGGTTACGGTCCTCGACCATGTAGGGCTCCCAGATGGGGCCGCGGCTGTAGTTGACCTTGACCTTCTCCTTCAGGTCCGTCTCCAGCAGCCATGTGGCCCGTGAGGCGAGGCCGACGGCCTCTTCCTCTTCGTTGGAGAAGCCGGTGACGTTGTAGCCCTGGAAAGGCGAGACGCCGTGAATCCTGGTGGCCAGCATCGCGGACGGCGCGTGGCACACGATGAACAGCGGGTTGCCCGACTCCAGCTGCGCTGTGAGCAGGCGGCCCGCATCGGCGTCGAACGCCAGGTCGGCCATGGGGCCGTGGCCACCGGGCAAGTAGACAGCCACGTAGTCCTCCAGACGCACATCCGACAACTCGAGCGGCCGACGCATAGCCTCCGCATCGCGAATGATCGCCTCCAGGTCCAACGCGGCCTGTTCGCCGCCTGCCATCGCGGGGCGCAGGCTCATCATGTCGACGTTCGGCGTGGTGCCACCCGGAGTGGCGACGACGACTTCGTAGCCTGCGTCAGTAAGCATCTTGTACGGATTGGCGAACTCCTCGGCCCAGTAGCCGGTCGCGTACCTCGTGCCGTCCTTCAGCACCCAGTATGTGGCCCCGCTCACGATGAACAAGATCTTCGGCTTCGACACAACACACTCCTCTCACATCGGCCCCTTCTTCAGCGTGACACCCCAACCGCCCTGGCGCTCGTGCCCAACCATCTTGAAACTTGGATTCGAGGCAGGTGCGCACCTGCGTGTGACCTTCAGCGATGGATGGCGCGGATCTTCGGCGTTCTCTGACCGGTTGTTACCGTCAGCACCGGGCTCCAGGGTGCGGGCCGGAGCGGGTCGATTCGGCGACTACGCCGTAGTGGTCGCTCGCTCACTTTTTCCTCGACACCGACCGGCTGTTCCCGCTGTTCGGATTGCCGCCGGAGTTGCGCGACTGATCCTTGTCGGCATCGTGAAGGGCTCGCCGGTCGAATGACCGACGGGCCCTTCTTCTTTCGCGGTCGCGGAGATTTAACCTCGGAATCCACATACCCCATAGGGGTATGACGTGAATCACAGGCGCGCGCCATATCGGTCTGATACCCCCTATGGGTATACAGAACGGGTCGGAAATTCCACGGGCGCAGCGGATGCGCCCGCAACCGAGGAGTGAGGATTTCTATGTCCACTCGGGTATCCGCGCCGCCGTCGCGGCGCTGGTTCGCATTGGCACTGATCGCGCTGGCGCAGTTCATGGTCATCATGGACACCTCGATCATCGGGGTGGCGCTGCCGGAAATGCAGGAGTCCCTGGGCTTTTCGCAGGAGGGTCTGTCCTGGGTCTTCAACGCCTACGTCATCGTCTTCGGCGGCCTGCTGCTGCTCGGCGGGCGCCTGTCCGACATCTGGGGTGCTCGCCGCATCTTCCGGATGGGCTGGGTGGTGCTGGGCGCCGGGTCGCTGGTGGCCGGACTCGCCGGATCGCCCGCGGTCGAGCTGATCGGCCGGGGTGTGCAGGGTGCGGGCGCCGCGCTGATCGCCCCCTCGGCACTGACACTGCTGATGATGGTGTTCGGGTCGAATCCCAAGGAGCTGACCACCGCCTTCGCGTTCTACGGCGCCGCCGCCCCGGCGGGCGGCACCGCCGGCGTATTCCTCGGCGGGCTCATCACCGAGTACGCCTCGTGGCCGTGGGTCTTCTACATCAACATCCCGATCGCCGCCCTGGCCGTCGTCGCGGCCGCGGTGCTGGTTCCCGGGGGGGGCGGCCGCGTCCGGCGGTTCGGTCGACGTGCTCGGTGCCCTGACCGCGACGCTGGGCCTGGGCGCGGCCGTCTTCGCGGTCGTGCGTGCCCCCGAGGTCGGGTGGGGTTCCGGATCGACGTGGGGTGTTCTGGCGCTCGCGGTCGTCCTGTTGGCGGCCTTCCTGGTACTGCAGGCCCGTCGCCGGAACCCGCTGATGCCGCTGTCGATCTTCCGTGCGCCGAATCTCGGTGCGGCGAACCTGGCTCAGGTCCTGCTGGGCGCGGCCTGGGTGCCGATGTGGTTCTTCCTGAACCTGTATCTGCAGCAGGTTCTCGGCTACTCGGCGTTCCCGTCGGGTGCGGCTCTGCTGCCGATGACCGCCCTGATCATGGTCGGCATGATCGCGGTGTCTCCGAAGTTGTTCGCGCGCTTCGGCGCTCGCGCCATGATCGTCACCGGACTGCTGGTCCTGGGTGCCGGGCTGGTCTGGCTGACCTTCATCCGTGCCGACGGCAACTTCTGGATCGACGTGCTGCCCGGATCGCTGGCGGCCGCGTTCGGGATGTCGCTGGCCTTCGTCCCGTCGCTGCAGACCGCCATCTCCGCGGCGCGGCCGGAGCAGGGCGGCCTGGCGTCCGGTCTGGTGAACACCGGCTATCAGATCGGATCGGCGCTGGGGCTGGCGGTGGTGACCGCGATCGCCTCGGCCGCCGGAGCTGACCGCATCGGTGACGCCGATGCCCTCACCGACGGGTTCTCCGCCGCATTCGGTGCCGCGGCGGGGATCGCGGTGCTGGCGGCGGCGCTCGCCTGGGCGACGTTCCGGTCGCCGGCTCGGCGTGAGCGGGTGCCGGCCGGTGCGTGACCGCGTCGTCGCGGGTGGCCCTCGACCCGGTCGGGGGCCACACGGCTGTCAGTCGATCGCCTTGGCGGTCAGCCAGATCGTGATGACGACCCCGGCCGCCACCGCCATGCCGATGTGGCCGGGGGAGCGTGCGTAGTCGTAGCTCGAGAGCGCCGCGACGGCCGCCAGGACGAACATCAGCAGTCGTTTCACCGGGTACCCCCCACCGCTCGGAGCTCAAGCATACGAGAGGCGGAAGTGGTTGCGCCACAGGAAGATACCGCGATCGCGTGATTCCCGTATTGCGTGATATTCGCCGGTGGCCGCACGGTTCGCGTGGCGCGCGGATAGCTCGGCGGGGCGTGGAGTATCCGCGCCCGGCACGGCGGCGGAGGGCGCGGTGTTGCAACGAATTGTGCTGGTGCGAAACGTCTTCGGGTGGGCGGCCGCCGCGATCAGGTGATCAATCGGTGACGGTGTGGCAGGCCTCGATGAGTGCCCGCAATTCGGCACGCGGCGGATCGGGCGGCACCGCGAGATAGCTCGGCATCCGTGGCTCCGGGTTGCGCAGCGGACGCCAGACCACGCCCGGGAACGACAGATTCGCCGCCTGGGTCGCGTAGTACACCGTCCAGCTCGGCGCGCCGAAGCCGATCGCGGCCAGCGTGTCCTGTTCGGTGGTGAACTCCGGTCCGAAGGCCGGTGCGAAGCCGGCCTCCCGGCACGAGTCGACGACCAGGTCGTAGAGGGTGGGATTGCGGGTGCGGCCGACCAACCGCAGCGGCAGCCGCGCGAGGCGCGCGAGATCGATTTCGCGCAACACCGCGAGGTCGTGCCGAGCGGGGATCGCGGCCACCAAGCGGTCGGACCACAGCGGCAGCAGTTCGAGGCCGGGTTCGTCCCGCGGGCCGCGCACGATCGCCGCATCCAGTTCCCCCGAGCGCACCCGCTTCATCCGAATCTCGGTGTCCGCGTCGACCAGTTCGAGGTG
>NZ_BAFW01000010.1 GCF_000308535.1 Nocardia cerradoensis NBRC 101014
TGGATGCAGGGGAAAGGCGCGCAAGGCTTTTCGTGTTTCCCGGTGGCGTGCTCGAGACGGTCGACTACGGGGACGGCGACTCGGGTGGGGTGTATCTCGAGTTCATGAGTCGAGTTCTGCCGCAGCGCGTTCCGGGTGGGGTGGATGTTCCCCCACCTTTGCACCCGGTGGAGTCGGCCGATGCGGAGACGTGCGGACGAGTTCTCCGGTCGCTGCGTCGGTGTGAGGCATAGCCGCGTGCTTACCGTGGCGTGGATTGTCGTCGTCGGGTTGCCGCTGGGCGTGGTCGTCTGGGCGGCCCGGCCCTACCGGGACGGGGGTTCGGTCGGGAAAGGTCGACGCGGCAATGGCCCGAACTTTTCGTGCAAACCTCGGCGGAAATGCGAGAAAACTGCCGAGAACGGCTAGGTTTGCACGATTTGTTCACCACCCGAGGAGCGACACGGCGAACGTGGATAGAAAAAGGCCGGAATCCCCTGCGGGTTTCGCGAGGGGATTCCGGCTCACCGCCGTTGCGGTCAGAGAAGGGGTACCGCAGCGGAGGGTGTCGTCCCGGCGACGGGGTGGGCCGCTCGGGACGACGAGTTCGGTCAGTCGTCGCCGACGGTGATCGCTTCGGCTTCGGCCGGGCTGTGTTCGGCCGGGTCGTGGTCGTCCACGTGGGACAGGGCCGACCGGCCGCCGAGCAGCACCAGGACGCCGACCGCGGTACACGCGGCGCCGACCCAGAACGGCAGTGCCATCTGATGTTCGCCGAGCTTGCCGGCCAGATACGGGGCGGCGGCGCCACCGACGAACCGGACGAAGCTGTAGGCGGCCGAGGCGGTGGAGCGTTCCACCGGAGCCGAGATCATCACGGCCTCGGTGATCAGGGTGTTGTTCACGCCGAGGAACAGTCCCGCCAGTACGGTGCCCACGATCAGTACGGGCTTGTGATCGGCCCAGATCGCCATGGCGGCCAGATCGGCGGCGAACAGCGCCAGCGCGGTCGCGATCATCGGCACGGTGCCGAACATGCGCTGCAGTCGCGGCGCGAAGACCACCGACGCCAGCGCCAGCAGCAGACCCCAGCCGAAGAAGATGAACCCGATCGAGTAGGTGCCCATGTTCAGCGGGAACGGGGTGTAGGCCAGCAGGGTGAAGAAGCCGTAGTTGTAGAGCAGTGCGGTGATGCTGACCAGCAGCAGTCCGCGGTGCCGCAAGGCCTTGAAGGGGGCCGTGATCGAGGTGTGTTGGGCCGGTTTCGGCATCTCCGGCAGCAGCACGACGATTGCGACGAACGCCACCGCCATCAGGACGGCGACGCCGAAGAACGGTGCGCGCCAGCTGAATCCGCCCAGGAAACCACCGACCAGCGGTCCGGCGGCGATACCGATGCCCAGTGCCGCCTCGTACAGGATGATGGCGCGGGCCACCCCGCCGCTGGCAGCGCCCACGATGGTGGCCAGTGCGGTCGCGATGAACAGCGCATTACCCAGACCCCAGCCGGCGCGGAAGCCGACGATCTGCCCGACCGTGCCCGACGAACCCGCCAGCGCGGCGAAGACGACGATGATGGCCAGGCCGGCGAGCAGCGTCTTCTTGGCACCGAAGCGGCTGGACACCACGCCGGTGATCAGCATCGCGACGCCGGTGACCAGCATGTAACTGGTGAACAGCAGGGTGACCTGAGACGGTGACGCGTGCAGTTGTTCGCCGATCGGTTTCAGGATCGGATCCACCAGGCCGATACCCATGAAGGCGATGACCGAGGCGAAAGCTACTGCCCATACCGATTTGGGCTGCTTGGTCTTCGGAGTGGTCGTCGCCTCGGTCGCGGTCGGTGATGAGAGAGTGATGCTCATCAACGCTCCTACTTCGAGACTGTGTGTGGTGCAGCCGATTTCAGGGCTTCGAGGAGATCGGTCAGCTCACTGTCGAGGTGGCTGAGCCGGTCGATGCCGAAGTCGGGCAACCGGGCCGCGAGGGCGGTGCCGAACGCGCGACGGGACACGGACAGCTGTTCGCGTCCCGCCGGCGTCAGCTCGACGACCACGGCTCTGGAGTCGTCGGGGTCTCTGGTGCGTGCCGCGAGTCCGGCGGCTGTCAGCCGGCCGATCAGCGCCGTTGCCGAGGGCTGGGAGCAACCGTCGATCTCCGCGAATTCGCTGATTCGCAGCGGACCGTGCTCTTCGAGCGTGGACAGCGCCCGCACCATCGCACGCGGGAGCGCTCGGGTTCCCAGCGTGCCGGCCAGTCGAGTGAGCCGCGCGGCGGTGACGGCGATGTCGACCATGAGCACCTCGGCCGGATCCGGGGAGACCGAGCTCCGGGCCGGATCGGGGAGGGTGGACGACTCGTTCGACTGCACGAGAAGTATGTTACATAAGCTAACTATGTATGTACATAGCCTAACTATCTATTTTGTGGTGACCTCGCGCACAGCCCGCTTCGGCAGGTCAGCGGCAGCCGCAGCCCGCAGCCGCAGCCGCAGCCCGGAGCGGTAGCCGTGGCCCGGAGCGGTAGTCGTGGCCCGCAGCGGTAGTCGTAGCCCGCAGCGGTAGCCGTGGCGGTAGCGGTAGTGGCGCCCGTAGCCCGTAGCCCGTAGCCGCAGCCGTGGCGGTAGCGGTAGTCGCTGCGCTGTCGGCGGCGGTAGCGGACGGCGGCTGTACCGGCAAAGCTGAACGGCGGAGCTGGACGGCGGCTCGCGAACACGACTCGACCCCGCGACCGTGGGGCGCGGGGTCGAGTACGAGGATTCGTCTGGGCGGGTCCGTGTGGCGGGGGCCGGGCGATGTGGATCAGGCGGGCCGGGCCAGCGGCCGTCCCGGCATCCCGAACAGTTCGGCATCGCCGTGCGCCCGCTTGAAGAACAGGTGCGCGTCGTGCTCCCAAGTGATGGCGATACCGCCGTGCATCTGCACGGTCTCCGAGACCACCGAACGGAACGCGTGCGAACAGTGGATACGCGCCGACTCGAGGTCGAGCGTCGTTTCGGCGGACACCGGTCGATCGAGATCCGCGATCGCGGCGTACGCGGCCGATCGGGCCGACTCCACCAGCACGTACATATCGGCCATGCGGTGCTTGAGCGCCTGGAAACTGCCGATCGCCCGGCCGAACTGCACGCGCGACTTGCTGTATTCCACGGTGAGGTCGAGGCATTGATCGGCCGCGCCGACCTGTTCGGCGGCCACGGCAGTCCAGGCGACCGCGCGCAGGCGGGCCGTGATCGCGTCCGCATCCCCGCCCAGCCGGGTGGCCGCCGCGCCGTCGAACGCGACGGTGCTCAGGCGCCGCGTCGGATCCATGGTCCGGACGACGGTGCGCGTGACTCCCGCTGCGGTGGCGTCGATTTCGTAGAGTCCGTCGGCCGTCACCACCAGCAGGGTGTCGGCGTTGGCGCCGTCGAGGACGTAGTGCGCGGTACCGGTCAGTGTGTCGCCGTCGGCCCGTACCGCGTATCCCGCGGGAACGCGAGCCGCGCTTGCACTCCCGGCTGTGCCTGCCGCCCAGCCCTTTTCGTCCGCCCAGCAGACCGCGAGCGTCCGGGTGCCCTCGGCGACGCCGGGCAGCAATCGTTGCGCCGCGTCGGCATCACCCGTCGCGAGCAGCGCCTGGACGCCGAGGACGGCCGACCCGAGCATCGGCGGGTTGTGCAGCGTGCGGCCCAGTTCCTCGAGCACCACCAGCGCCGTGTCGAGGTCGGCGCCGACGCCGCCGTACTCCTCCGGAATCGCCAGCGCGGCCACGCCCACCTGCTCGCACAGCAGTTGCCACAGCCGCTCGTCGTAGCCGAGTTCGCTGTCGATCGCCTGTCGCAGCGCGGCCCGGTCGCCGTGGCGGGTGAGGACGGCGCGGACGGTCGCGGCCAATTCCTGCAGTTCCGCGGTATCGGTCATCGCCGTACTCCCGTCTCGTCGTATCGGTGGTTCACGCGCCGGCCGCCACCGGCGTACGCAGCGCCGCGGCGATTCGGGCGCGATGGAAATCGGCGGTGCCCCAGGCGGTTCGGAGCGCGGTCACCTTGGTCAGCCACAGCGACAGATCGCATTCGGCCGTGTAGCCGATGGCGCCGTGCACCTGCAGGGCGATCCGTGCCGTCCGGTACGCGGCCTCCGCGCAGGCGAACTTGGCTGCCGAGACGTCGCGGGCGCGGTCGGCGGTATCGAAGCTCAGTGCCGCGCGGTACAGCAGCGGTTCGGCCATGTCGAGGCCGATCTTCGCATCGGCCAGATGGTGTTTGATGGCCTGGTAGCGCCCGATCGGCTGCCCGAACTGATGGCGCTGGATCACATAGGCGACGCTGGTGGCCAGCATCGCGTTACCCGCGCCCAGCAGTTGCGCCGCAGCCGCCAGCGCACCGGCGTCGAACGCCGTCTCAGCCGCCGCGAGCACCGAATCACCCTGCGCCACAACCTCGTCCGGGCTCACCGTATGCAGCCGCCGCGCCGCGTCCACCGATTCGATCCGGTCGCCGCGGCGAGCCGTGCACAGCTTGTCGCCGTCCACGACCAGCACCACATCGGCGGAGTCGGCGTCGAGAGCGGGCGTCTGCGGCGAGAGCGCGATGGTGCCGAGCGATTCACCCTCGGCGAAGCCGGGCAGCCAGCGCCGCGCCGGGCCGGAATCGTCGAGTGCCTGCAACAGCGCCGGAAGCACCGCGGCGGTCTCGATCACCGGACCCGGCACCGCGGCCCGGCCGAATTCCCGGCACGCCACCACCAGGTCGATGGTCTCGGCGCCCATCCCGTCGTATTCCTCGGCCACGGCCAGACCCAGGGCGCCGGCGCCGGCCAACTGCCGGATCAGTGCCCGGCCACCAAGGGCGCCGCCGCCGCTCCAGTTGCGGATGACGGCGGGCGTACCCGCGGCATCGCACATCTTGCGCAGGCTGTCGGCGAAGTCGCGTTGTTCGGGGGACAGTGCAAATCTCATCGATGGGTCCATTCGGGGGTGCGGCGCGGGGAGGCGGGATGGCACATGGCGGATCTCAACGCGGGAGCCCGAGCAGGCGCTCGGCGACGATATTGCGCTGAATCTCGTTGGTACCGGCGTAGATCGGGCCCGCCAGCGAGAACAGGTAGCCGTCGGTCCAGGCGCTGCTGTGTTCGGCGGCGGCGCCGAGCAGATCCAGGGCGGTCTCGTGCATCGCGATATCGAGTTCGGACCAGAAGACCTTGTTGATCGACGATTCCGCGCCGAGTTTGCCGCCCTCCGACAACCGGGTCACGGTGCCGAGCGTGTTGAGCCGGTAGGCCTCCGCGCCGATCCACGCGTCGACCACGCGATTGCGGGCCGCGGTGTCGGCCGGATCGGCGGTCTCGCGCCACAGCTCGATCAAGCGCGCGGCCGTGGCGTTGAATCGGCCCGGGCTGCGCAGCGAGAGGCCGCGTTCGTTGCTGGAGGTGCTCATCGCCACCCGCCAGCCCGCGCCCGGTTCGCCGATCACATCGCGATCGGGGACGAAGACGTTGTCCAGGAAGATCTCCGCGAAACCGGGTTCGCCGTCGAGTTGCGGAATGGGCCGCACGGTCACGCCGTCCGCCGACAGCGGGAACATCACATAGGTGAGCCCCTTGTGCCGCTCCGCCTCCGGATCGCTGCGGAACAGGCCGAAGGCCCAGTCCGCGAACGATGCTCGCGAACTCCAGGTCTTCTGCCCGTTGAGCACCCACCCGCCCTCGACCCGCTGCGCGCTGGAGCGAATGCCCGCGAGGTCGCTACCGGCCTCCGGTTCCGACCACGCCTGCGCCCAGATGTCGTCGGCGCGAGCCATTCTCGGCAGGATGCGCTCGAGCTGTTCCGGTGTGCCGTGTTCGAACAGGGTGGGGGCCAGCAGGAAGATGCCGTTCTGGCTCACCCGCCCGGGCGCGCCCGCGGCGTAGTACTCCTCCTCGAACAGCACCCACTCGAGCAGCGAGGCATCGCGCCCGCCGTATTCGCGCTGCCACGACACCACCGAGAGCCGCGCCTCGGCGAGGGTGTGCTCCCAGGCGCGATGCGCCTCGAAACCCTCCCGGGTGTCCATCGACGGCAGCGGTTCGGCGGGGACGTTCGCGCGCAGGAATTCCCGTACTTCGAGCTGGAATTGCGCTGCGGCCGAATCGAGTTCGAGATCCATCTACTTGCCGCTCCGTTCTGCGGTCGTTGCGGTGGTCGCCGTGGCCTTCATCGACTTGGCGGTCATACCGGCCAGCGAGTCGGTGCCGACCTCGGCGTTGTGGGCGTGGGCGAAGTGGTGCAGACCGAAGACCGAGTCCATGCCGGCGCGCATGCCCATCAGGTCCTCGCACTGGTTGACGGCCTTCTTGGTCAGCGCCAGGCCGAATTGCGGCATGGTGGCGATCTTCTCGGCCAGTTCGAGGGTGTGCGATTCCAGCTCGGCGCGGGGCACGACGCGGTTCACCATGCCCCATTCGTAGGCCTGCTCGGCGCTGAACCGATCACCGGTGAACAGCACCTCCTTGGCCCGCCGCGGTCCCAGCACCCACGGGTGCGCGAAGTACTCGACGCCCGGAATACCCATCCGGACAACGGGATCGGAGAAGAAGGCGTCGTCGGCGGCGACGATCATGTCGCACACCCAGGCCAGCATCATCGCGCCGGCGATGCAGGCGCCCTGGACCATCGCGATGGTGGGCTTGGGAATCTCGCGCCAGCGCCGGCACATGCCGAGGTAGACCTCGAGCTCCCGGGCGAAGCGCTGATCGCCGCCGGGCCGGTCGACGTGGTCCCACCACAGCGCGGCCTTGTTGTCGTACTCGATGTGATGGTCGCGTCCGGGCGTGCCGATGTCGTGCCCGGCGCTGAAGTGTTTTCCGCTGCCCGCCAGGATGATCACCTTGACCTCGGCATCCTCGACCGCCCGCGTGAAGGCGGCGTCGAGCGCGTAGGTCATCACCGAATTCTGGGCGTTGCGGTAGTCCGGCCGGTTCATCGTGACCAGGGCGATCGGACCGCGGCGCTCGTAGGTGACGACCTCGCCCTCGTCCGGAATCGGCGCGGGGGTTGCGTCTGTGGTCACGAGATCTCCTCACGTAGTTGCCGCTTGAGTACCTTGCCGGCGGCGCTGTAGGGCAGCCGGTCCCGGAACTCCACGAATCGCGGCACCTTGAAATTGGCCAGGGTCTTCTTCGCGTAGGCGATGACGTCGTCTTCGGACAGGTCGGTGCCCGCCCGGCGCACGATGTAGGCCTTGCCCACCTCGCCCATCCGCTCGTCCGGCACGCCGATCACCGCGGATTCGGCGACGCCGTCGAGCCGGGCCAGGGTCTGTTCGATCTCGGCCGGGTAGACATTGAAGCCGCCGGAGATGTACATGTCCTTGAGCCGGTCGGTGATCTTGAGATAGCCGCGCTCGTCGAGAATGCCGACGTCGCCGGTGTGCAACCAGCCCTCGGCGTCGATGGTCTTGGCGGTGGCCTCGGGATCGTCGAGGTAGCCGATCATCACGTTGGGCCCACGCAGCAACACCTCGCCGTGATCGCCGATGCGCACCTCGAATCCGGCCATGGCCGCGCCCGAGGTGTTGGCGATGGTCTCCGGATCGTCGTCGGGCAGGCACATGGTGCCGAAGCCGGAGGATTCGGACAGGCCGTAGGCGGTGACGACCACCTCGAATTCCAGTTCGCTGCGCATTCTTTCGACCAGCACCACCGGTACGGTCGCCGCGCCGGTGACGGCCACCCGCAGGCTGCTCAGATCGAAATCGGCGCGGGCGGGATGTTCCAGGATGGTCTGGTAGATCGTCGGCGGGCCGGTCAATACGGTGATGGCCTGTTCCTGCACCATCCGCATCGTCTGCGGCACGTCGAAGGTCGCCTGCGGGACGATGGTCGCGCCGGTGACCAGGCAGGCCAGGATGGCCGCCTTGTAGCCGAAGTTGTGGAAGAACGGCGGGATCACCAGATAGCGATCGGAACTGTTGAGCGTCGACCGCTCCACCCAGGCCCGCACCACATCGAGCGCCTGGCGCTGGGCGACCAGCGTGCCCTTGCTGCGGCCGGTGGTGCCGGAGGTGAACAGGATGTCGGCGATGTCGTCGGGCTCGACCGATTCCGCGCGGGCGATCACCTTCTCCACCGGCGTCTGCGCGGCCAGTTCGGGCAGTTGCGACCAGGCGATGGCGTCGTCGTAGGCCGATTCGCCCTCTGCAGGCACGACGATGACCGTGCCGACCGCCAAATCCGGTGCGGCGGCGCGCAATTCCGCGAGGCGCTGCCTGCCCAGGAACGGATCGGCGATGAACAGTGCCTTCGCGTCCACCCGGGCGATCACGTCGGCGGCCTCGTCGGCGACGTAGCGGGTGTTGAGCGGGACCAGTGCGGCGCCGGTGTAGTGCGTGGCCAGCGCGGCCACCACCCAGTGCCAGGTGTTGGGTGCCCAGATCGCGATCCGATCGCCGCGCTGGATTCCGCGCGCGATCAGCGCCCCGGCCGTCTCGCGGACGGCGTCGAGTAGTTGCGCCCAGCTCAGGTGCACCTCGCCGTCGCTCACCGCCGGCGCATCGCCGTGGATGCGCGCGGCTTCGTGCAGGGCGAGAGGGGTGGTCTGCACAGGGGGTGTCACGTCGTCCTCGTCTTCTACACGCTGGTCGACGGGCCGAGCAGCCGGTTTCTCCGGCGTGGTGACGGCTCGGTCCGTCGGTCGATTCGCGCTGCAGAGCTCACCGCCCTACAAAGCAAGTGCTTGGTAGGTTACTCTACCGGAGTGAGTGCGATCCAGACCCCCGATTCCGCCGCCGGCGCGGATGCCTCCGGCACGGCGGCCCCCGGTACGGAAAACGCGGCCGACCAGGAATTCCGCACCGAAGTGCGGGAATGGCTGGCCGAGAACCTGAACGGACAGTTCCGCGAGCTGCGCGGGCTCGGCGGGCCCGGAAGCGAGCACGAAGCCTTCGGCGAGCGACTGGAATGGGACCGCCACCTCGCCGCGGCGGGACTGACCTGCCTGGGCTGGCCGGTCGAGTACGGCGGCCGGGCGGCGACCCTGCGCCAGCAGGTGATCTTCCACGAGGAATACGCGAGCGCGAACGCCCCGGCGCGCGTCTCGCACCTGGGGGAGGAGCTGCTCGGGCCGACCCTGCTCGCCTTCGGCACCGAAGAGCAGAAACAGCGCTTCCTGCCCGGCATCCGCTCGGTCACCGAACTATGGTGTCAGGGATATTCCGAGCCGGGGGCCGGTTCGGACCTGGCGAACGTGTCGACCAGCGCCCGGCTCGACGGTGACGAATGGTCGATCAACGGCCAGAAGATCTGGACCTCGCTGGCGCATCTGTCGGACTGGTGCTTCGTCATCGCCCGCACCGAACCCGGCTCGACCCGCCACCACGGCCTGTCCTATCTGCTGGTGCCGATGAAGCAGCCCGGTATCGAGGTGCGCCCGATCATCCAGCTCACCGGGACCGCCGAATTCAACGAGGTGTTCTTCGACAACGCCCGCACCGCCGCCGACCTGGTGGTGGGCGAGCCCGGTGCGGGCTGGCGGGTCGCCATGGGCACCCTGACCTTCGAACGCGGCATCTCCACCGTCGGCCAGCAGATCCGCTTCGCGCGCGAACTGTCGAATCTGGAAGCGGTGGCGAAAGCCAATGGGGCGCTGGTGGATCCGGCCCTGGCCGAACGCATCGACCAGGCCTGGGTGGGATTGCGCGTCCTGCGCGCCCACGCCCTGCGGACCCTGGAATCGGCGCATCAGAACGTCGACGCCCGCACCGCCGCGGGCCAGGCCTCGGTCTCGAAGCTGTTGTGGGCCAACTGGCATCGCGGCCTCGGTGAACTGGCGATGGACGTGCTGGGCGCCGAAGGCCTGATCGCCCGGCCGCCGGTCGGCGGCACCGGATCCGCCCTCGATCCGCATCCCGCGGACGACCTGAATCAATGGCAGCGCCTCTATCTGTTCACCCGCGCCGACACGATCTACGGCGGCTCGAACGAGGTGCAGCGCAACATCATCTCCGAACGCGTGCTCGGCCTGCCCAGGGAAGCTCGCTGACAACCATTGGCCGAAGCCACTATTCGGCCGTAAGGAAGGACCTACAGTGCCTGATCTCTCGGTTCCGCCCCAGCCGGTCTCCGGTCACGGGCTGCTCGCCGGCCGGGTCGCCGTGATCACCGCCGCCGCCGGTACGGGTATCGGGTCGGCCACCGCGCGCCGCATGCTCGACGAGGGCGCCGACGTGGTGGTCTCCGACTGGCACGAACGCCGGCTGAAGCAGACCGAGGAGGAGCTGGCCGCGGAATTCCCGCAGCGCAAGGTCGCCTCGGTGGTCTGCGATGTGACCAGCACCGAACAGGTCGACGAACTGATCCGGGCCGCGGCGCAGCGGCTGGGCCGCATCGACATCATGGTCAACAACGCCGGCCTGGGCGGTGAGACACCGGTCGTCGACATGACCGACGAGCAGTGGGACCGCGTCCTCGACATCACCCTGAACGGCACCTTCCGCTGCACCCGCGCCGCGCTGAACTACTTCCGCACCGCCGGCCACGGCGGCGTGATCGTCAACAACGCCAGCGTGCTCGGCTGGCGGGCGCAGCACGGCCAGGCCCACTACGCCGCCGCCAAGGCCGGTGTCATGGCATTGACCCGCTGCAGTGCCGTGGAGGCCGCGGAACTGGGCGTGCGGATCAACGCGGTCGCCCCGAGCATCGCCCGCCACCCGTTCCTGGACAAGGTGAGCTCCACCGAACTGCTCGACCGGCTGGCGGCGGGCGAGGCGTTCGGCCGGGCCGCCGAGCCGTGGGAGGTCGCGGCCACCATCGCGATGCTCGCCAGCGACTACACCTCCTACATGACAGGCGAAGTCGTCTCGGTCAGCAGCCAGCGCGCTTGAGTGGAAACCTCTGCGAGAGGTATCCCCTGGTGGTTCTCGGCCCGCCTCGATTTTGGAGCGACGGAGGGAGGGAGCGCAGCGACTGACCGGAGGAGTGAAAAATCGAGGCCCAGGGGGCCGAGAACCCGCCGCAGCGAAGCGGAGGCAAAAAACACTGCCGCTGACCTCCCCTAGCTGTGCGATCCTGAGAACGTCCGGTTCCGACGGTTCGAAGGGACCACGACCCATGGGTCTGGACGGTCGACAGGAAGACAACGACGCACTGGAACTCGAGTTGATCCGCGAGGTGGTGCTCGCGCGGCGGCGGCAGGACGAGATCGTGCTCGCCGCTCTCACCCTCGGCGCCGAATTGCTCGATCACGCTGGTGCGCGCGCGACCGCGACGCGTGCCGCGCAGATCCTGCGTGCGCACGAGGTGGACGAGACCGAGGTGGCGCGTGATCCGCGTGCCGCGCTGCGCGCGGATTTGGCTCGCGATCGACGCCGGGTCCGGCGCATCGGCGCCGGGTGCGGCCCGGAGGAGTCCGATCCCGGCGGGGAACGCCGCCGGCAGCAGACCGCCCTGCTGCGCGAGGTGCGCGCCGATCTGCTGGAGGTGGTGCGGCGCTGCCGCCGGTTCCGATTCGATCGCCTCGCCTTCGCCGACGGCATCGATCGGGGGCTGGCCGCGGCCACCGGCAAATTGGAGGGCGCCGCCGATCGCGACACCTATCTGGCGTGGCGGCGCGGCATCGTGCTCAAACTCAGCGAAATTCCGGAACCCGGCGGCCCGCCGCGGGCGATGGCGACCGTGGACGCGGGACCCGGCCGGGGGCCGCTCCTCGTGGAATGGGACAGCTGTGAGCGGCGGCTCGCGCTGGTGGCGCGGATGAAACGGGCCGGAATCCCTCCGTCGGAGATCTGCGATCGGTTGCTCGCCGATCTGTCGATGTCCTCGCCGCTGCGTTATTCCATTCGGTGAGCCACCACCATGGACCAAGCAAATGCTTGGTTGTATTATGGCCGAGTGACCGCATCCGAGGCCTCCAAATCCGCACGCCGCAACGAATTGCTCGGCCTGGCCGCCGGCCTGTTCGCCGAGCGCGGCCTGCGTGCGACCACGGTCCGCGATATCGCCGATGCGGCGGGGATTCTATCCGGCAGTCTCTACCACCACTTCGACTCGAAAGAGGCGATGGTGGACGAGATCCTGCGCGGCTTCCTCGACGATCTGTTCGGCCGCTACCGCGAGATCGTCGCCTCCAACCTCTCGCCGCGAGCCACCCTCGAAGCGCTGGTCATCGCGTCCTGTGAATCGTTCGACCGCTGGCATTCGGCGGTCGCGATCTATCAGGCCGAGGCCAAGAGGCTCAGTGACACACCGCGTTTCGACTACATCGCGGAATACAACCGGGAATTCCGGGAACTGTGGCGCAATGTGCTCACCGAGGGTGTGCGCGACGGCAGCTTCCGTCCCGAACTCGATGTCGAACTCGCCTTCCGCTTCCTGCGCGACACCGTCTGGGTGGCGGTGCGCTGGTATCAGCCCGGCGGCCGCATCACGGCGGACACCCTCGCCAAGCAGTATCTGACCATCGTGCTCGATGGGCTCACCAACCCCGAGAACCGTTCCGGCGCAGTCCATTCCGGAGCGCAGTCCGGCGCCGAATCCGGCACATCCGAATAGGAGCGTTACATGTCCACATCGTCCGATCGCCGCCGGTACGCACCGGTGCGCGAGGCCTACGTCATCGATGCCGTGCGGACGCCGATCGGTAAGCGCGGCGGTGCGCTGGCCGGTGTGCATCCCGCCGATCTCGGCGCGGCGGCACTGCAGGGCTTGCTGGGCCGCAACGCCATCGACCCCGGCAATGTCGACGATGTGATCTTCGGCTGTGTCGACGCCATCGGCCCGCAGGCCGGCAATATCGCTCGCACGGCGTGGCTGGCGGCCGGATATCCGGAGGAGGTCCCCGGTGTCACGGTGGACCGCCAGTGCGGATCCAGCCAGCAGGCGATCAATTTCGGCGCCCAGGCCATCATGAGCGGCACCGCCGAGGTGATCGTCGCCGGCGGCGTGCAGAACATGAGCGCCATCCCTATCTCGGCGGCCATGCTGGCCGGTAAGGAATACGGTTTCGACTCGCCGTTCGTCGGCGCCAAGGGCTGGGACCACCGCTACGGGACCGGTGAGGTCTCGCAGTTCAACGGTGCGCAGTTGATCGCCGAGAAGTGGGACATCAGCCGGGAAGATATGGAGCGCTGGGCACTTCGCAGCCACGAACGCGCCCGCAAGGCCATCGCCGAGGGCGCCTTCGATCGCGAGATCGTGCCGGTCGGCGATTTCTGGATCGACGAGGGCCCGCGTGAGACCAGCCTGGAGAAGATGGCGGGACTCAAGCCGCTCAGCGAGGGCAGCCGCCTGACCGCCGCGGTCGCCAGCCAGATCTCCGACGGCGCCAGCGCCACCCTGCTGGCCTCGGACTGGGCCGTCGCCGAATACGGCCTGAAGCCGCGCGCCCGCATCCACCACGTCAGCGCCCGCGGCGCCGATCCGATCTACATGCTCACCGCGCCGATCCCGGCGACCAAGTGGGCGTTGGAGCAGACCGGGCTGACCATCGACGATATCGATGTCGTCGAGATCAACGAGGCCTTCGCCTCGGTGGTGCTGGCGTGGCTGAAGGAGACCGGCGCGAACCCCGACAAGGTGAACGTGCACGGCGGTGCGATCGCCCTCGGACATCCGCTCGGCGCCACCGGCGCGAAGCTGTTCGCCACGCTGCTCAACGAGCTCGAGCGCGTGAACGGCCGCTACGGCCTGCTCACCATCTGCGAGGGCGGTGGCACGGCCAACGTCACCATCATCGAGCGAATCTCCTGAGTCGCTTCGCCTTTCGGCCGACACCGGTCCGGTGAAACGGAAGCGGCCCCGCGTATCACGGGGCCGCTTCGCATAGGTCCGTCCGGGCTCAGATCACCGGGTCCAGCGAGTTGCCCGGAGCGATGGCACCGCAGTTGGCCGGTGCCGGCCGGCCCGCGAACCGGTCGTTGAGCCAGAGCAGTGCCTCCGGCAGCCACGCGATGGTCGACGGGGTATGGCTGAGCAGGTCGTACTGCCGATACAGGATCGAGGAGTTCCCGGTGTCGCAGTACTGCCGGGCGAGGCTGCGGACATCGCCGGCGACCATCACGCCGTCGCCGGGCCCGGACACCGGCTTACCGTTGTCGGTCCCTTCCAGCACGCCGTTGGCGCCCTGCCCGATGAGCATCGGAATCGTCGGCGTCGGCGCCAGTCCGAGGTCGACCTTGCGCACCGCCTCGACGAACGGCGCCACGCTGTTGGGATCGGCGTACTCGGGCTTCACCATCTGCGCCCAGGTCAGACCCGGGTACTGGAACAGCACATTGGCGATGGACGCGTACTGCATCTTGTTCAGGATCTCGGTGCCGAGCGGGCTCATATAGGGCGAGAAGTCGATGTCGTAGGAGCGGCCGATGCCGATCACCGCCATCGCCGCCACTCCGGCCCAGCCGAAGCTGCCGTCGATGTAGCGCAGGTTGCGCGCGGGGTTGACCAGAACGCCACCCTCCGCCGCGCCGACCAGCTGCCGGTCGACATCCGGGGCGTAGACCGGCGCCAGTGCCGCGGCCCAGTTGGTGGCGATCGCGCCGCCGGAATATCCGAACAGCGCGATGCGGGTCTGTTCGTTCAGCCCGATCTGCGCCGAGTGGGTGGCGGCCCGGATCGAGTCGAGGGTGTTCATCCCGTACTCGGGACCTGCGGCGAAATCGGCCGCCTGTCCTTCGGTGTCGGCGACGATGATCGTGTAGCCCTGCGCCAGCAGCGGCGCGACCAGCTGACCTTCCACATTGTTCACCGCGCCGCCGAAGGACACATTGCCGGCGACCGACCGCGACGGCCCGTCCTCGGGATTCAGTGAATCGTAGAACGACTGGTAGGCAACGGCTTTCGCGGGATCGACGCCGGTCGGCGGCAGGAGTACGGAGGTGACGTTCACGGCCGGTCGCTGCTGGGCGTCGGTCGTGCGGTACTGCAACTGCACCGCCGTGACGGGCGTCGGGATACCGGCGAAGTGGTACGGCATCGTGCGGGTCTGTAACACGGTTCCCGGGGCGATCGAGGACAGCGGCGCCGCGCCCGTGTACTCGTAGAACGAATCGGATGCCGCATCCGCACTCGGTGCGAGACCGGTCGCGGAGCCGACGAGCAATGACATGGCCGCGACGGCGGTCGCGATCTGAAGGACGGCGCGTCCTCGTTTCACCAGAGTCCCCTTCTACCCGAACCGGACATCTTCGTCCGGTTACTCGTTGGTAGTGTGAACCCAATCACCCTCGCACGTCAATACGGCGGAAATCAACTGTGCGGTTTCGGAAATCGACCGCTGTCAAAGGGGATGTTCGTGTCGCGATGGCTGCGGCACAACCATGGAGCCGTGCTTGTCTTCTGAAAACCACTGCAGAGCAAGATTTTACGGCGTCAGTGATGGAATCTGTCGACGACCATCCGGCTGTCGCATTGTTGCGCATAAAGTGAAACCGAGCCGTCTCGAATGGCTGACCGAGGGAGCGTTGACGGGTTTCTCGTATAGCCGCGCGCTATCGCGTCCTGCGGAGTGCTGCCCGCCCGGGTGGCTCGCGGCTCCATCGTCCCGCCTGGTCCGGCAGCCGCCCCCAGTTGCGATCGGCCCGAACCTGACATCCGCCTATTGACACCGAAAGTGCTGTCGGACACACTTGCGGCACGAAGTTGACATGACTGTCACGTCACAAACAGTTCAGGAGGCAACGGTGCCCGAAGTTCCCGATATGCGCGCTCTGGGCCGGAAGGTCAGCAATTGGGGTCGGTGGGGGACCGACGACGAGCGCGGAACCACGAATCTGATCACGCCGGAGCGGGTGGTGGCCGCCGCGGCGCTGATTCGCACCGGTGAGACCTTCAAACTCGGTATCCCGCTCGACGGTGACGGTCCGCAGCCCGGCGGGGCGCGCATCAATCCGATCCGGTTGATGTCGGAGAACGGCCAGGAACAGGTGCTTCCCGGCGGTTTCAAATGGGCCGACGATTTCGTCTTCATGCCGTTGCAGGCCGGTTCCCAGTACGACTCGCTGGCGCACGTGCACTACGACGACGAGCTGTACAACGGCCACCCCGGCTCGGGAGTGACGGTCAAGGGCGCCGACAAATGCGGTATCCACACCCAGTCCGGCGGTATCGCCGGACGCGGCGTGCTGCTGGACGTGGCTCGTCATCGCGGCGTGGACTGGCTGGAGGCGGGAACCGCGATCAGCCCCGACGAACTCGACGCCGTCGCGGCCGCGCAGGGCGTGGATGTCGGTGCCGGTGACATCCTGTTGATCCGCACGGGCTGGCGCAGGAAGTTCCTCACCGACGGTGATCCGCAGGGCTTCATGGCCGGCGAGCCGGGTCTGAGCCTGGCGTGCGCGACCTGGCTGCGCGACAAGGACGTCGCCGTCGTCGGCTCCGACAACTGGGCGGTCGAGGTGATGCCCGGCGAACATCCGGGAACCGCGTTCGAACTGCACATGGTGCTCATCCGCGACATGGGCCTGACCCTCGCCGAAATGCTCGACTTCGAGGATCTGGCACAGGCCTGCGCGGGTGACGGACGCTGGGACTTCTTCTACGCCGGGCCGCCCCTGCAATTCACGCGCGGCGTCGGCTCACCGATCAACCCGCTCGCGATCCGGTGAGAAGGGCGCACCTGCCATGGATTTCGAATCGGCAAGGAGTTCGGACAGATGTTGATCGGTGACATCGTCGAATACGGCGCGCGTAAACACCCCGACCGGATCGCGGTGCGCTTCGAGCAGGAGGTGATCGATTACCGGCGATTGCGCGACGGCTGCCGGCGCCTCGCGAATGCGCTGCTCGGCGTGGCCGAGCCGGGTGACCGGGTGGCGATCCTGTCGGCGAACTGCCCGCAGTATCTGGAGTGCTATTACGGCGTTCCGATGGCGGGAATGGCGTTGACGATCCTCAACTTCCGGTTGCACGAGGATCAGCTCGTCGGCCTGATCGAGCATTCCGGCGCTCGGGTGCTGATCGTCGCCGCGGAATTCGCCGACCTGGTGGACCGCATCCGCGACCGGATCCCGTCGGTGACCACCGTGGTGTCGATCGGCGCCGCACCGGGCACGCTCGGATGGGACGAGTTCGTCGGCACGGCGTCGGCCACGGCGCCCGTCTACCGTCCCGATCCCGACGATGTGGCGTGGCTGGTCTACACCAGCGGGACGACCGGCACGCCGAAGGGCGTCATGGTCTCGCATCGCAATCTGCTTGCGGGCGTGACCTCGTCGGCCCTGCAATGGAGCGTCGCGGAGGAGACGGTTTTCCTGTTCTGCTTCCCGCTGTGCCATGTCGGCGGCTATGTGGTGCTGGTCAATCATCTGATCGGCGCCACCGTGGGCATCCTGCGCGCCTACGACAACGCCACGTTCCTGCGGCTGGTCGACGAATGGCAGGTGACCCAGACCGGCCTGGCGCCGACGATGATCAACTTCCTGCTGCAGGATCCGGCGTTGGAGCGGCATTCGCTGAAGACGCTGCAGGCGATCGGGTACGGCTCCTCCGCCATTCCGTCCGCGGTGCTGCGCGCCGGGCTGGAGCGATTCGGCTGCGATTTCTACCAGGGCATGGGGATGACCGAACTCGCCGGCAACATCCTGCATCTGGACGAGCAGGCCCACCGGCGGGCGGCGAGCGGGGAGACCCATCTGCTCGCCTCGGCGGGAAAACCCATGCGGCTGGCCGATGTTCGCATCGTCGACGAGGATTTCGCCGATGTCGCGCGGGGACAGATCGGCGAGATGGTGGTGCGTGCGGATCAGGTGACCGTCGGCTACTGGAACGACCCCCGGGCCACCGCGGAGTCGTTCACCGACGGCTGGTTCCGCACCGGCGATATAGTCCGCCAGGACGAGGAGGGCTTCGTCTACATCGTCGACCGGAAGAAGGATCTGATCATCAGCGGCGGTGAGAACGTCGCCTCGCTGACGGTCGAACAGGCGCTGTACCGGAATCCGCAGGTCGCCGAGGCCGCCGCCATCGGCGTCCGCGACGACACCTGGGGCGAGGTGGTGTGCGCGGTGGTCGTCCTACGGGACGAGGAGACCGCCACGGCCGAGGACATCATCGCCGGTTGCCGCGAACACCTGGGCGGATTCCAGGTGCCGCGGCGAGTGGAATTCGTCGACGCGCTCCCCAAGAACGTCACCGGCAAAATTCTCAAACGCGATCTCCGCGAACAGTTCTCCTGAACTACCGCGGGACCGGCGGCCCGGTGGTGACGATGACCGTCGCCGCCGGGCCGCCGTTTCGTTCTTCCCTGAACCCGGCCGGTGTCGCCGTGGTGCGATTACCCGAGGTGGCGTGGGTTCGCGATCCGCAGTCGCGCGAGCACCGCGGCCGAGATCGCCGCGCGCACCGCATCGTCGGTGTACGACGCCGCGCCGGAGCGCAGTCGCGCCGCCAGCTCCGCTTCGGACTCACAGCCCAGCGCCGCCAGCCGGCTGTGCACTTCGGCGGTGGCGGCGGGCCCGGCGGCCAGCTCGCGTGCGGCGATGCCGAGCAGGTTGGCGCATACGCGCAGCAGGTAGCGCGAACGCGACTGCTCGGGTGGGAGTGTGGGTCCGATCTCTGCGGCCAGCGTGTCGGCGACCAGTTCGAGTATCTCGGTGGGATGCGGCCGATCGTGCACGGTCGCAGGCATGTCCGAGGGCGTGGGAGCAGAAACGGTGTCGTCGAGCAGGTCCAGGACGGTGAGCAGATCGTATTCCGATTCGCAGACCCGGCGCCCGATCGCGGCGAGTTCGAGCGAGCGCTCGTCCCCGCTGAGGTGCCGATGCGCCTGGAAACGACTGAGCACCAGCCATTTCAGCGTGCCGAATGCTTCCCACCAGTGCAGTTCCGCGGCGGTGGGCCGGTATCCCGCTGACCGTTCGTAACCGTCCAGCAGTTGCTGCCGACTGCCCAGTCCGCCCACCGGCGCCTCGGCGCCGAAGCGCCAGGCCCGCACACACAACCAGCCCAGATCCTCGATCGGATTGCCGAGATGAGCCAGCTCCCAGTCCAGCACCGCGCGCACGCCGTCCGGCTCGATCAGGAAGTTGCCCAGCCGGAAGTCGCCGTGCACCAGGGCCTTCGGGCGTTCGGCGGGCCGGTGTTCGCGCAGCCAGCGCAGTCCGGCCTCGACCGCCGGCCGCGGATCGTCCAGGTCACGATAGATCTGCTCGAGGGCGGCGAGTGGATCGTGATCGTCGAGAACGTCCAGGTTGTCCAGTGGGGTGCGGTGGATCAGTCCCAAGACGTAGCCGAGATCGCCGGCCAGCCGGTCGCGTATCGCGGCGAATGCCGGATCCCGTTGCAGCTTCCGGGGAATCGACTCGCCGTCGACGCGCTCCATCAACAGATACGGGGCGTCGATCCCGGGCGCGGTGGCCCCGTCCGCGAGGACGGCGGGCACCGGCACTCCGGCAGCACCGGCCGCCCGCAGACAGACCGCCTCGGCGTGCATGCGCGCCGAATCACCATGGCCGGGCGGGTCCCGCCGCAGCACGGCCCGCACCGCGGCGCCCGTGCCGTCGCGGGCCTCGACCGCGTACACCTGCCGGCTCGCGCCCCCGGTGAACTGCCGCAACGCGACATCGGTGAGCGAGGTGCCGAGCGTGTCCGCCAGTACCGCACGGACACCCTCGGTGAGCGTAACCGGTTCGGCAGCAGCCGATTCCGCGCTCACAGCCACGGCGCCGCCTCGGGGGAGCGCAACAACCGGCGCGCGGTCGACATGCGATGGACTTCGTCGGGGCCGTCGTAGACCCGGGCATAGCGCGCCTGCCGGTACATCCGCTCCAGCGGTGTGTCGGCGGTGAGCCCGAGGGCCCCGTGTACCTGGATGGCGCGATCGATCACATCGTGCAGCATCCGCGCGCCCCAGAACTTGATCAACCCGACCCGCACCCGATAGTCCTCACCGGCATCCATGGCGCGGGCGGCGTCGAGCGTCATCAGCCGGGCCGCATGGATCTCGGCCGCGGATTCGGCGATGTACCGGTGGATTTCACCCTTTTCGGCGAGCAACGATCCGTGTACGTACCGGGTGTTCGCGCGCGCACATCAATTCGTAGGCGCGCTGGGCCTGGCCGAGCCAGCGCATGCAGTGGGAGATCCGGCCGGGGCCGAGCCGGTCCTGTGCCACTACGAAACCCTGACCGCGTTCGCCCAGCAGGTTCGCCGCCGGCACCCGCACATCGGTGAGCCGCACCTCGTAGTGATCGCTCGGATCGTGCCCCATGGTCGGGATGGAGCGGACGATCTCGAAACCCGGGGTGTCGGTCGGCACGATGATCGCGCTGATCCGGGAGTGCCGCGGCACCGATTCGGGTTCGGTCCGGGCGAAGACGGTGCAGTACGCCGCTTGGGCGGCGCCGGTGGTGAACCACTTGTGCCCGTTGATGATCCACGTGTCGCCGTCCAGTTCGGCCTGGGTGGCGATCAGGGTGGGATCGGATCCGGCGACCTCGGGTTCGGTGAGGCCGACCGAGGGCAGGATGTCGCCGGACACCATGGGCGGAATCCAGCGTGCCCGCTGTTCCTCGGTGCCGTGCCGGTACAGCATGAGCGTGTCCTGCATGGAGACCGAACCGACCGCAAGCATGCCGAATTCGGAGCGGCCGATGATCTCGTTCAGATAGACGAAGTCGAGGAACGGCACACCGCCGCCACCGAGTTCGGCCGGATGGCCCAGCGCCCACAGGCCGAGTTCCTTCGCTCGCGCCTTCAGGCGAGCGAGGGTGGCGTGTGCGGTGTCGTCCTCGCGGGCCAGCACCGATTCCTCGGGAACGACCTCGGTATCGATGAATGTGCGCATGCGCGCGGACAACTCGGAGATCTCGCCCTCGGGGCGGTTGACCGACGTCACCGGTAACCTCCGTTCGTCGCCGAGACCTCGCGCAGCGGCTGCGTAGCCGCCGAGTCGACATATTCCTCGATCCTGGTGATGTGCCCGTCCCGGACACGCACGAACAGGCTCGCGGGGACCTCCAGCTCGCCGTGGCCGGGCAGATGGCCCCGCACGACATGCTGCTGAGCGAAGCCGTCCGGCAGCACATAGCGCCGAATATCCTCGTACCGCAGGTCTTCCACGGTGCGCGAGAGCCAGCGCAGGACCCGCAGGTTCTCGGTGACGGTCTCCTCGGCGTTCTTGTCGTTGTGCCAGATCCGGGCGTCGGGCGCGTACAGCGCGGTCAGGGCCGCGGTATCGCCCGCGCTGACCGCGGCGAAGAAGCGGTCGGCCAGTTCATCCATGCGAAGGACCTCCGGGTCATTCTCGTGCGGCTCAGTGTGATGCCGCATTCCTGGGCCGCAGGCGACCGCCCGCGGCGAGCAGATTGCTGTCGACCGGCTTGCCGAGCAGGCGCGAGATCAGCCGGGCCGCGTCGAGCGCCCGGTCGATATCGATGCCGGTCTCGATGCCGCCGTCGGAGAACAGGTAGACCAATTCCTCGGTCGCGATATTGCCGCTCGCCCCGGGGGCGAACGGGCATCCGCCGAGACCACCCGCGGCGGAGTCGAATCGGCGTACGCCGTGTTCGTAGGCGGTCCAGGCGTTGGCGAGCCCCTGGCCACGTGTGTTGTGTAGATGGATGCCGAGTTCGGTATCGGGCGCCGCCGCCCGCACCCGGTCGATCACGTCGGCGGTCCGGACCGGTGAGGCGGTGCCCACGGTGTCGGCGACGGCGAGCGAATCGGCGCCGGAAGCCACGGCTCGCGCCGCGATCTCGGCCACCCGCTCCGGCGGGGTGCGGCCGTCGAACGGGCAGTCGAAGGCGATGGCGACGATCACCTCCAGCCGGCCACCGGCCGCATGCACCTGCTCGGCGATGGGCTCGATCAGCGCGACCGATTCGGCGCTGTCGCGTCCCACGTTGGCCCGGCTGTGCCCGTCCGATGCCGACACGACGTATTCGAGCCGATGCACACCCGCGGCGAGGGCGCGCCCCACTCCGCCGAGACCGGCGACCAGGGCGGAGAACTCCACGCCGGGCCACCGATGGAGTTGCGCGGCAACGGCTTCGGCGTCGGCGAGCGCCGGGATCGCGCGCGGGGAGACGAACGAGGTGGCCTCGATCCGGCGCACTCCGGTGGCGACGAGCGCGTCGATGAAGGCGAGTTTGGCCTCTGTGGGAATCGGCTCCTCGATCTGCAGACCGTCGCGCGGCCCCACCTCGCGAATATCGACGGCGGTCATCCGATCGTGCCTTCGCCGCGCAATCCGGCCAGCCGGTCGGCGTCGTATCCGAGCAGCTCACCCAGTACCTCGTCGGTATGCGTGCCCGGCCGGCTCGGACCACCCCAGCGCACGCCACCGGCGGTGGCGCTCAGCCGCGGCACGACGCCGACACCCTTGACCGGGACGGGATCGTATCCGGCGTCGTCGCGGCCGACGGACGGATCGACGTGGTCGACGAAGATCTCGCGCGCGGTGAACTGCGGATCCGCCATCACCTCGGCGACGGTGTTCACCGGGCCCGCGACCACGCCGTGCCGATTCAGCAGATCGATCAGATCGGCGGCGGTGAAATCTCCGGCCCATGCCGCGATCATCTCGTCGAGTTCGTCCTGCCGTTCACCCCGCGCGGAATGAGTGGAATACCGTGGGTCGGAGGCGAGTTCGGGCCGGCCCATCGCCGTGACCAGCCGCCCGAAGACGGTGTCCTGATTGGCCGCGATGATCACCCACAGCCCGTCCTCGGCCTTGTACAGATTCGACGGCGCCACCCGGTCCAGCCGGGTGCCCGAGGGCTGGCGCACATGTCCGGTCTTGTGGAAATCCGGAACCGTGGACTCCTGGATCGCCAGCGACGCCTCGGTCAGTGCCGCGTCGACCACCTGCCCGCGCCCGGTCCGCTCCCGCACCAGCAGCGCGGCGAGCACACCCTGGAAGGCGAACAGCCCGGCCAGACTGTCGCCCAGCGACAACGCCATCCGCGGCGGCGCCTGTCCCGGGAATCCGTTGAGGTGGCGCAGCCCGCTGATGCCCTCGGCCACCGACGCGTAACCGGCCCGCGACGCGTACGGCCCGGTCTGCCCGTAACCGGAGACTCGGGCCAGCACCAGCCCCGGATTCAGCTCGCTGAGCACGTCGTAGCCGATACCCCAGCGCTCCAGCGTGCCGGGCCGGAAACTCTCCACCACGACATCGGCCGTGCGGGCCAATTCCAGGAAGATGTCGCGTCCCGCCGGAACGCGCAGATCGAGACTCACACACCGCTTGTTGCGGGCGTGCACGGTCCAGAAGTACTGGTGGCCGCCGCCCGCGGCCTGACCCCAATCACGAAGCGGGTCGGGACGATCCGGCGCTTCGATCTTGATGACATCGGCCCCCATATCACCGAGCAGGCGTCCGCAGTACGGTCCCGCGATCAGCGTTCCCAGCTCGAGCACACGGAAGCCGTCGAGCGGTCCGGCCGCCCCGGGCACGGCCTCCGTTTCGCTGTCGTGCGCTTCGGGATGTGCGGTGGTCGGTGGGTCCGTTCTCATCCTGCCTCCTGCGATATGTCCCCGGACGGATGCGTTATTTCTCGTCCGGGTCGAGCCCGAGTGCGCTGACCGACATCTGGTCGAGGGTTTCCAGCAACGCGTGCTCATCGGCGTCCTCGCCCTGGATCAGCCACAGGTACAGCGTGTGGTCGACCATCGCGGACATGGCTCGCGCGGCCAGTTCCGGATCCAGCGACGCGCGGACCAGCCCCTCGCGCTGCCAGCGGGCGATCGCCTGCGCGGTGCGGTCGATGAGCCGGCGCCGATGTTCGTGGCGCAGCTGCCGGAACTCTTCGTTGAAGGTCGCGACCTGCTCCACGATCGCCATCATCCGGGCGTTGCGCCGGTAGGCCGCGTAATAGGACCGGTTGGCGGCGATGAGCCGGGCGGCCGGCGAGAGCTGCGCGGGCGCGGGTTCGCGGCGGTGCATATCCTCGAACAACCGCGTGCTCAGCTCGCCGAACACATGGTCCTTGGATTCGAAGTAGCGGTAGAAGGTGCCGTAGGAGACACCTGCCTCCTCGCTGATCTGTTCCACTCGCGTATCGAGGAATCCGACGGTCTCGAACACCTTGCGCGCCGCGTCCAGCAATGCGTCGCGTGTCTTGCGCCCCCGCGGCGTCAGATTGTCGACGGGGGTGGGCGCGCTATTGACAGATGACTTCGGCACGGCTCAAACTATCCACGAACATGACATGACTGTCAAGTCAGTTCAGTTGGGAGAATCCCAGCTCACAGTAATGGTGCGGACCCGCCACGGAGGTCGAATCGGCACCACAGCGGAAGGACTGCAATGAGCGCCGCCAACCCGAAATACGAACTACGCGGAATCAACCATCTGGCCCTGGTGTGCTCCGATATGCGCCGGACGATCGAGTTCTACTCCGGCACGCTGGGCATGCCGTTGGTCAAGACCATCGAACTACCGCACAACCTCGGTCAGCATTTCTTCTTCGACTGCGGGGGCGGCAACACCATCGCCTTCTTCTGGCTCGCCGACGCACCCGATGCCACCCCCGGACTGGCCGCGCCCAAGGGACTTCCGGACGAGGGGGAGTTGGTCAGCGGCGTGGGCTCGATGAATCACGTGGCCTTCGCCGTGCCGCCGGAACGCTTCGACGACTACTACCAGCGGGTGCAGGCCGAGGGAATCAAGGTCAGCCGGGTCCTCAATCACGACGACAGCCCCGCGGGAGTGTCCCGCGATGTGCACCCCGGAACCTTCGTGCGCTCGTTCTACTTCCAGGACCCGGACGGGGTGCTGCTCGAATTCGCCTGCTGGACCCGGACTTTCACCGAGGCCGACGTATCGCACGAGCCGAAGACCGCCGCCGACCGCCGCGCCACCGCCGAACTCTGATCACCCACCAGCCGCGAAACCGCACTACCGAGAGGTTCGAAGCATGCCCCGCCTGCGTGAAGTCCCGCGCGCCGAAGTCACCGACGAGCGAATCCTGTTCTACTACGACCGTCTGTTCGGGCCCGACCGCGACCCGGCCGTCGACCACGGCACCGTCCACGCCACCCCCGGTGACTGGTGGACCGTCTTCGCACAATCACCCGAGGTGTTCCGGCACGCCGTGCGGGGATTCGCCGTCTACCGCAACTCACGGCTGGATCCGCTGCTGCGCGAACTGGGGCAGTGCCGCGCCGGATACGCGCGCGGCAGTCAGTTCGTGTTCTCCCAGCACTGTAAGCAGATGCGCTCGCTCGGTGCGCCCGAGGAGAAGATCGCGGCCATCCCGTCCTGGCAGATCAGCGACTGTTTCTCCGAACTCGAACGTGCGATTCTGGCCTACACCGACTGCCTGGTCCACGACGGCGGCCGGGTACCCGACGAAGTGTTCGCGGTGCTGCGCGCCCACCTCAGCGATCCGGAAATACTGGAACTCACCTACATCACGGCGCTGTACGACATGCACGCCACCATGTGCCGCGCCCTGCGGCTGGAATTCGACGATCGCCCGGAACCCGTTGCGGAGGTGCGGATTCCGGAGGGTGTGGAGGTCCGCGACCTGTCGGCCGATCTGTCGGGGGAGTAGCCGGAACCGCACAGGCCGCCCCGCCGGATGCCGGCGAGGCGGCCTGTGTCGTTGCGACCGAATCTGTTTCGGTTACGCCGACGCGCCGGGGGTCGCCGCGGCGCCGTCTCGAAGCGCGGCGATCGTGTCGATCCGCGCGACCGCATCGTCGATGATGCGGTCGATGAGCTCTTGCACGGTGGGCAGATCGTCGATGATTCCGGTGACCTGTCCCGCGGCCAGCACACCGGCCTGCGTATTGCCCTCGACCAGGCCGGCCTTGAGCAGCATCGGCGTATTGGCGGCCATGATCACCTGAGACCAGCTGAGGTCCTTGGCCTTTCGCATCGCCAGACCGTCGCGGATCATGGTGGACCACTTCATGCCGGTCATCGATTTGAACTTCGCGGCATTGGCGACCGCGGCGGACAGCCCGCGCCAGCTGCCCGAATGTTCCAGCCGGTCCACCAGATCGGTGTTGAGCACCCGATGCGGCATGCCGTCCACCTTCAGCGAGACGACGGTGTCCTGCAGCCCGCGGCGCAGATACTCCTGTTTCACCTCGTCGGGCACGCTGCTGTCCTGGGTGAGCAGGAAGCGGGTGCCCATCGCCACGCCCGCGGCGCCGTAGGCCAGGGCGGCCGCCAGGCCGCGGCCGTCGAAGAAGCCGCCGGCGGCGACCACCGGAATGTCGACCGCGTCGAGTACCGACGGCAACAGCAGCGTGGTGGCCACCGGACCGGTGTGCCCGCCGCCCTCGCCGCCCTGCACGATCACCGCGTCGGCGCCCCACGAGGCCACCTTCACCGCATGTTTGGCGGCGCCGATGGAGGGCACCACCACCACACCGGCGTCCTTGAGCCGCGCGATGAGCTCCTTCTTCGGCGCCAGCGCGAACGAGGCGACCCGGACCTTCTCGCGGATCAGCAGTTCGATCCGTTCGGCGGCGTCGGAGGCATCGGCGCGGATGTTCACGCCGAACGGTTTGTCGGTGTGCGCCTTGGTCTTCGCGACGGCCGCCTCGAGTTCGGCGTAGGTCATCGTGGCCGAGGCCAGAATGCCGAGGCCGCCGGCCTGGGAGGTCGCCGCCACCAGGCGCGGACCGGCCACCCAGCCCATTCCGGTCTGCACGATCGGATGCTCGATGCCGACCAGCTCGGTCAGCGGAGTCCGCAGCCGGCTCATGACGCTACTTCCTTTTCCCGGATTCCCTTGGGATCCAGCACCGTCCGGATGATCCGCAGCTCCTCGTCGGTCGGCGTGCGGGTGACCTCGGCGCTGTCCAGTCCGGCCACCTCGAACGCGGTGTTCTCGGCGACCTCGTCGGCGCTCACTCCCGGATGCAGCGACAGCGCCCGCAGGGTGTGGCCGGGCCCGCCGAAGTCGAACACGCCCAGATTGCTGATCACCCGGTGCAGGTGGTGGAACCGGTACGCCGGATTCTCGGGATCGATCTTGTCGTAACCGATTCCGCACACGATGTCGACGGTCTCGCAGAACACGCGCTTGCTGTGCTTGGGCACGAAGTAGCTGGTCGCGTGGTTGATGGTGTTGCCCGGGGCGCCGCGCACACCGAACATCTGCCGGTTCGGCTGCTGCAGCGGGCCGAAGGCGGACAGATTCTGGTTGCCGTGGCGGTCGATCTGGTTGGCGCCCATGACGACATGGCGCCGCCCGGAGGCCACGACGTCGAACACCTTGCCGAACGGAATCCAGCCCTCGGTGGGAGCCTTGGCGCCCAGCGCGGGGGTGTCGGCCAGCAGCAGTGCCTCGCCGTCGGAGATCAGCAGATCCGGTTCGAAGGTCAGCCGCGCCAGCCGCGCCCCGATGGTGGGGGTCGGCGACATCGGGCTGGCCATGATCTCGCCGGCGCCCCGGAAGATCTCGGCGCAGGCGACCGCGCACACCTCGGCGCGGGTGACAGTGGTGGTCTCGCTCATCGGCGCTCCTCGTCGGCAGCGAATTCGGCCACCGCGGAACGATATTCGTCCTCGGTGACATCCAGATAGCGGGCCTTGAAGGCCGCCCAGGTCTCGGGATCCTTGGCCGCCTCGACGTAATGGCGCTGGAACTTCTCGTCGCGGCCGTAGCTGCCGGAGAAGGTGAAGTGCGCGCCGTCCGGCGCCTCCACGACGCCGTCGACCATCATGCGATTGAGGATGATCGCCTGGTTCGGAACGGCTTTCACCAGTTCCTCGGTCTCCACCAGCCGATCCACCGACAGGAACCGCCGCTCGGCGGCCAGGCAGTACAGATCGTCCATGTACGGGTCGACGCCGGTGTAGGCGGCGTTGCCGTGCCTGTCGCCGATGTCGAGGTGGACGAACGCGGCGTCCAGGGTGAGCGCCGGCATCGCGACCAGGGTTTCGACGCGGCCGTCGGCATCGGGATACGGGGACTGCACCGTGCGCAGTTCACCGTCCCAGAAATTCAGCACGTCCGAGCCCAGCCCGGCGCGGGTGGGCAGGAACGGCAGCCGGGCCGCGGCCGCCTGCAGGCCGGATTTGACCATGCCCTCGTCCATTTCGCGGGAGATCAGCTCACCGCCGGTGCGCGCCTTGGCGAACCAGGGATCGTAGAACGGCGCCGAATCGAGGGAGACGAATCCGTAGTAGGCCTTGCGCACCTTGCCGGCCGAACACAGCAGGCCCAGATCCGGCCCGCCGTAGGTCACGACGGTCAGATCGGTGACGTCCGAGCGCAGCAGCGCGCGCACGAACGCCATCGGCTTACGCCGCGAACCCCAGCCGCCGAGGCCGATGGTCATCCCGCTGCGCAGCTGGGAAACCGCATCCTCCAACGATATCCGCTTGTCGCGCATTACTTTCCCCCCTTCTTGGCAGCAAGATCCTCATCGAACCGCGCCCGGATCTCATCGGCCACACCGGCGAGATTCAGCTCGAAGGTGAAGCCCTGTTCGAAGCGGTAGCTGCGGTGCACGTCCTGCAGGTCGATACCGTTGAGCGCGCGCTTCGCGGCCCGGATGACCCGCCCGTCCTTGGCGGCGATGTTCTTCGCGACTTCCAGTGCGGCGGAATCGAGTTCGGCGCGGGGCACCACCTTGTGCACCGAACCGAAGTGGTGCAGCTGCTGCGCGGTCACGGTGGAGGCGGTGTAGAACAGCGTGCGCATCATGTGCTGGGGGACCAGCCGGGCCAGGTGGGTGGCCGCACCGAGGGCGCCGCGCTCGACCTCGGGCAGGCCGAAGGTGGCGTCGTCGGAGGCGACGATGACATCGGCATTGCCCACCAGGCCGATGCCGCCGCCGAGGCAGAAGCCGTTCACCGCCGCGATCACCGGCACCGGGCAGTCGTAGACCGCGCCGAAGGCGTCGTAGCAGCCGTGGTTGGCGTCGATGAGCGTCTGATGGCCCGGGTTGCGCTGGATCTCCTTGATGTCGACCCCGGCGTTGAAGCCGCGGCCCTCGGCGCGCAGCACGACCACCTTGGTCTCCGGGTCGCGCCCGGCCTCGCGAATCGCATCGGCCACGCCGAACCAGCCCGCGGTGGGCAGTGCGTTGACCGGCGGATAGTCGATCGTGACGACCTCGATGCCCGAGGTCTCGGTGTGACGGTTGATCCCCATCGCATGTCCATTCGTTGGCAAAACAAGCAAGTGCTTGGTAGGTTAGCACGGTGGCAATCGAAGTGGACCTGTCCGGATCGGTAGTTCTCGTGACGGGCGGCGTCAGGGGCGTAGGCGCCGGCATCAGCCGGGTGTACCTGGACGCCGGCGCGACGGTCGTGGTGTGTGCCCGCCGCCCCGGCGAGGCGGCGATCGAGAGTTCCGGGCGCACCGCCGAATTTCTCCCGTGCGATGTGCGCGACGGCGAGGCGGTGACCGGGCTGATCGAGACGATCGTGCACCGGCACGGCCGGATCGACCATGTGGTGAACAATGCCGGTGGCGCGCCGTTCGCCCCCGCCGCCACCGCCTCCCGCAACTTCCACGCCAAGATCGTGGAGCTGAATCTGCTCGCCCCGCTGCTGGTTTCGCAGGCGGCCAATGCCGTGATGCAGCAGCAGCCCCAGGGCGGTTCGATCGTGATGGTCTCGAGTGTGAGCGGACACCGGCCCTCGCCCGGCACCGCCGCCTACGGTGCGGCCAAGGCCGGCCTGGACAGTCTGGTGTCCTCGCTGGCGATCGAGTGGGCGCCGAAGGTGCGGGTCAATTCGGTGATCGTCGGGATGGTCGGCACCGAATCCAGTCATCTGCACTACGGCGACGACGCCGGGATCGCCGCCGTCGAGGCGACCGTGCCGCTGGGCCGGCTGGCGACCCCCGAGGACATCGGCCGGGTCGCGGTCTTCCTGTCCTCGCCGCTGGCCGGCTACGTCAACGGCGGATCGCTCATCGTGCACGGCGGCGGGGAACGTCCCGCATTCCTGGACGCGGCCACCGTCAACGACGCGCAGCCCGCACGATAGCCGTCGTCGCGCGCGATCACCGATCACAGCGAAAACCCTTACCGCACCGAGGAAATGAGAGCAGTAGATATGACCGACAACTCCGAGCTGATCTGTGCAGGACGCACCGTGATCGTCACCGGCGCCGGCCGCGGTATCGGCCGGGCCCACGCCTTGGCCTTCGCCGCGGCGGGCGCCAACGTGGTGGTCAACGATCTGGGTGCGGAACTGGACGGCGCGCCCAGCGTCGATTCGCCCGCCGCCCAGGTGGTCGAGGAGATCGTGCAGGCCGGAGGCCGGGCCGTCGTCAACGGTGACGACGTCGCGGACTGGGCCGGTGCGAAGCGGCTGATCGGCCAGGCTGTGGAGACCTTCGGCGGCTTGGACGTGGTCGTGAACAACGCCGGCATCGTGCGCGACCGGATGCTGGTCAACCTGGCCGAGGACGAGTGGGATGCCGTGATCCGCGTCCACCTCAAGGGTCACTTCGCCACGATGCGGCATGCCATCGAGTACTGGCGCGCGGAATCCAAGGCCGGCCGCGCCCGCGACGCCCGCATCATCAACACCAGCTCCGGTGCCGGTCTGCAGGGCAGCGTGGGCCAGGGCAACTACGCCGCGGCGAAGGCCGGTATCGCGGCTCTGACCATCACCGCCGCAGCGGAATTCGGGCGCTACGGGGTCACCGTCAACGCCATCGCCCCCTCCGCGCGCACCCGCATGACCGAAACCGTCTTCGCCGATATGATGGCCCGCCCCGACGACGGCTTCGACGCGATGGCGCCGGAAAACGTCTCGCCCCTGGTGGTGTGGCTGGGCAGCCCGGATTCGGCGGGTGTCACCGGCCGCATGTTCGAGGTCGAAGGCGGGAAGGTGGCCTTGGCCGACGGCTGGCGCCACGGTGTCGCCGAGGACCGCGGTGCGCGCTGGCAGCCGTCCGAATTGGGGCCGGTGGTACGTGAGTTGATCGCCAAGGCAACCGATCCCGAGCCGGTCTACGGAGCCTGAGCACCCGCAACCCGCACAGCAACGATCCGCGCCGGTGAGATCGCACCCCGCCGCCCCCTGCCCGCGGCCGCGATCCGCCGGCGTCGCTGTATCCGAAACCCTTGTGCCAGTGGGGATGACGTCGCGTTATCGACCTTCCGGCAAGGGGTGCGCGCGGTCACTGCGGCGACCGATTTCAATCCCCGTGCGCCTAGGCGTGATCGGGCTCACATGATCTCACTGCACGAGCAAACAGCCGGCAGTTAAGATGGGCCGCATTCGTTCGGTCCCGGAGAGGTTGTAGCGACCGGGGAGAAATCTGCGCTGAGAAGTTGAGGGAAGGCAAGCGCATGACCATGGGTCGCATAGCGCGCGTTGTTGCGGTAGCCGGGTTGATCGGCAGTTGCGGGGTCCTCGGCCCCTTGGTGGCCAACGCACAACCAGCCACCCCTGCTACCGCCCCGGGCCCCTCGCCGACCGCCCCGCACACCTCACCTTCCGGCGCGCCGACCGCGCGAGCCGATGGTGCGACGCCTGTTCACGATGCCGCGGTCTCCGGCCCGAACGCCGCCGTCGCTGGACCGGGCATCGCGCGTCGACAAGGGCCGACGGAACCCGAGCCCGGCCCCACCGCATCGGTCCGTCCCGGCGTTGTCGCAGCTCAGCCGGATGGCGCACCGCCATCGTCCGGTGACACGCCGGGCCGGGTCATCCCGGTGTCGCAGCCTGCCGCCGGGGCCGGCGTGGTGGCACAGCAGGGTCCGTCCGGTTCGGCGGGACCCACGCCATCCGATGACGGCCAGTACGACGGCGATCTGACCATCCCCGGGCGCTCGGCCACATCGTCGACGACGGCGCCGTCGCAGGTTTCCGCGGCGCCGCCGCCCGTCACGCCGACTCCGGTTGCCGGTGAAGGATTCGCCGGACTGGCGAGCATTCTGGGCACCGGTTCGGCCGCGGTGGGATCGGCTGCCGCCGGTTCGGCGGCCTCCGGCTCGGCACTGACCGGTTCCGCGCTCGGTGGGACCGGTTCTGCCGCAACGGGTTCGGTCGCAGGCGCGACCGGCTCGGCGTTGGCGGGCACCGGTTCCGCGGCTGCGGGCACCGGATCCGCTGCCGCCGCAACGGGTTCCGCCGCTACCGGCTCGGCGCTGGCAACCACCGGTTCCGCGGCGGCGGGTGTCGGTTCTTTGCTGGCCGGTATTCTCGGAACCGGTTCGGCGGCAACGGGTTCCGCACTGGCCGGGCTGGCCGGTACGGGTTCCGTCGCGACGGGTTCCGCCTTGGCCACTCTGCTCGGCACCGGCTCCGCGGTCACCGGATCGGCCGCCGTCGGCTCCGCGGCCG
>NZ_BAFW01000009.1 GCF_000308535.1 Nocardia cerradoensis NBRC 101014
CAGGGGAGTGTTGAGCAGCACCGGGACGTTCGCGTCCTGCAGGCCCTTGCGCATGGCCGCGATGATGGCCTGGCCCATGCCCACGATCTGCTTGCCGGTGAATTTCGCCAGGTAGGTGCGGGCGCCGACCCGCATGGCGCGCATCATGCCCTTCGGATGCCGCCTGATGAGGTTCAGGCGCACGAAGTCGGTCTGCATGACGACGACATTGAGCGGGGCCTTGGCGTAGGGCGGTTCCAGATTCGCGGCCTCGGCGCCGAGCACCTTCAGGTTGAACGGCTTCGGCTCGCAGGAGCGGCCGGAGCCCAGGCCGCCGGGGGCCTCGGGGTGGTAGTCGGAGTAGCCGGGAACCCAGGTCATCTTCAGCGGAGAGTGATCGAGGACGAAGTCGAACGCCTCGGCACCGCGGTCGATGTAGGTGTCGATCTTCTCTTCAGGCACCACGTCACCGATGATGCTGTGCAGGTAGCGGCGGGCCTCCTCCCGGTCGTCGGGCCGGCCGGACGCCTTCAGCGCCTTGTTGCCCGGGATCCACACACCGCCACCACTACGCGCGGTCGAACCGCCGTAGTGCGCGGCCTTTTCGATGAGCACCGCGCGCAGTCCGTGGTGCGCGGCGGCGAGGGCGGCGGTCATTCCGGCGGCGCCGCTGCCGACCACCACCACGTCGTATTCCCGATCAGTCATGTAGAACACGTTATAGAATCGGATCAGGTTCGGTCTATATTGGTCTGGCAGATGGGACTGCTGACACGAGAAAATGCAGGAAAACTCGTTTCAGTTTGTATCCCGTTCACCGGCTGGTCCCCAGACCGAGCGCCCCAATGGAAGGAACAAGCGTGCTGTCCGACGCGGTACGGAATGAACTGGCCGCGGAGCTCGCGGTCGCCGAACGAGACCGGGTGCCGATCGATCCGCTGGTCACGCGGTATGCGGCGATCGACGTGGTCGACGCCTACGAGATTCAGCTCATCAACATCCGGCAGCGGCTGGCCGACGGCGCGAAGGTGGTCGGGCACAAGGTCGGGCTCTCCTCGAAGGCCATGCAGGAGATGATGGGCGTCGACGAACCCGACTACGGCCATCTCCTCGCGGATATGCAGGTGTTCGAGGACGTTCCGGTCGACACGTCGAAGTACCTGTTCCCGCGCGTCGAGGTCGAGGTCGGTTTCGTGCTGGGCGCGGATCTGCCGGGCGAGGAGTGCACCGAGGCCGACGTGCTGGCCGCGACGGTCGCCTACGCTCCCGCCATCGAGCTGATCGACACCCGCATCAAGAACTGGAATATCGCGTTGTGCGACACCATCGCCGACAACGCGTCCTCGGCCGGTTGGGTGCTCGGGCCGGAGCGGGTGGCCCCGGATGCGCTGGACATCAAGGCCATCGACGCGACGTTGACCCGCAACGGCGAGGTCGTCGCCCAGGGCCGCAGCGACGCGGTGCTCGACGATCCGACCATCGCGGTGGCCTGGCTGGCCCGCAAGGTCGCCTCGTTCGGGGTGCGGTTGAAGGCCGGTGACATCGTGCTGCCGGGTTCGTGCACCCGCGCCATCGACGCCCGTCCGGGTGACGACTTCCATGCCGAGTTCGCTGGACTCGGTTCCGTCCGTTTGACATTCAGCTGAGGGAGATCAAGTGACCGACAACGGGAAGGTTACAGCCGCGATCGTCGGCTCCGGCAACATCAGCACCGATCTGCTGTACAAGCTGCTGCGGTCGGAGCGGATCGAACCGCGCTGGATGATCGGTATCGATCCGGACAGTGAGGGTCTGAAGCGGGCCCGCGGGCTGGGGCTGGAGACCTCGCACGAGGGCGCCGACTGGCTGCTCGCGCTGCCGGAGAAGCCGGACATGCTGTTCGAGGCCACCTCGGCCTACGTGCACCGCGAATACGCGCCGAAGTACGAGGCGGCCGGTATCCGCGCGGTGGATCTCACCCCCGCCGCGGTCGGCCCGGCCGTCGTGCCGCCGGTGAACCTGGGTGCGAATATCGACACCCCGAACGTCAACATGATCACCTGCGGTGGGCAGGCGACGATTCCGATCGTCGCGGCCGTCTCGCGCGTGGTCGAGGTGCCCTACGCCGAGATCGTCGCCTCGGTCTCCTCGGTCTCGGCCGGTCCGGGTACTCGCGCCAATATCGACGAGTTCACCAAGACCACCAGCAAGGGTGTGGAGACCATCGGTGGTGCGAAGCGCGGTAAGGCGATCATCATCCTCAACCCGGCCGAGCCGCCGATGATCATGCGCGACACCATCTTCGCCGCCATTCCCGAGGATGCCGACACCGATGCGATCAGCGAGTCCATCCACCGGATGGTCGCCGACATCCAGGAGTACGTGCCCGGCTACCGCCTGCTCAACGAACCGCAGTTCGACGAGCCGAGCGTGATTTCCGGTGGGATGGCGAAGGTTTCGGTGTTCGTGGAGGTCGAGGGCGCGGGCGACTTCCTGCCCCCGTACGCCGGCAACCTCGACATCATGACCGCCGCCGCCACCCGGGTGGGCGAGGTCATGGCCGAACAGATCCTCACGGCTCGGGTCTAGGAGGGACCAGATCATGAACTACGTATTGCAGCCGTTCTCCCAGGAACTCGACGTCCGCGTCACCGACACCTCGCTGCGCGACGGTTCCCATCACAAGCGTCACCAGTTCACCGCCACCGAGGTGCGCGATATCGTCGCGGCCGTCGACGCCGCCGGCGTACCGGTGATCGAGGTGACCCACGGTGACGGCCTTGGCGGTTCCTCGTTCAACTACGGGTTCTCCAAAACCCCTGAGCAGGAACTGATCACGATCGCGGCGCAGACCGCGAAGCAGGCCGAGATCGCGGTCCTCATGCTGCCCGGCGTGGGCGTCAAGGAGGACATCAAGATCTCCCAGGACAACGGCGCGTCCATCGTCCGCATCGCCACCCACTGCACCGAGGCCGACGTCTCGATCCAGCACTTCGGCTATGCCCGCGACCTCGGCATGGAGACCGTCGGCTTCCTGATGATGTCGCATTCGCAGCCGCCGGAGGTGCTCGCGAAGCAGGCGCGCATCATGGCCGACGCGGGATGCCAGTGCGTCTACGTGGTGGACTCCGCGGGTGCGCTGGTGCTGGATCAGGTGTCCGACCGCATCGCCGCGGTCGCCGCCGAACTGGGTGACGACGCCCAGGTCGGCTTCCACGGCCACGAGAATCTCGACCTCGCCGTCGCCAACTCCATCTACGCGGTCAAGGCCGGCGCCAAGCAGATCGACGGCAGCGCACGGCGTTTCGGCGCCGGTGCGGGCAACACCCCGGTCGAGGCATTCGTCGGCGTCGCCGACAAGATCGGCATCAAGACCGGTATCGACTTCTTCGCCATCGCCGATGCCGCCGAGGACGTCGTGCGCCCGGCCATGCCGCAGGAATGCCTGCTCGACCGCCAGGCCCTGATGATGGGCTACGCGGGCGTGTACTCGAGCTTCCTCAAGCACGCCGAGCGCCAAGCCGAACGTTACGGCGTCTCGGCGGCCGAAATGCTGGTGCGTGCCGGTAAGCGCAAGCTGGTCGGCGGCCAGGAGGATCAGCTGATCGACATCGCGCTGGAACTGCAGCGGGAACAGACCGCCTCCGCCTGAGCGTATCGAGATCGACGGGCCGTGAACGTGAATCGTTCGCGGTCCGTTCTCGTGTTCCGGTGCACATCCGGTGCACATCCGAACGAGCACGGCGGTGATGGTCTCGTGTGATGCCTTCCCGATCGTCCGGTCATTTCGTTAGTGCGGTGCCTGCACGCGCGCGAGCCGCTCGGCGAGGGGCGGCGTCGACGGTGCCTGCTTCGTCGTGGCATCCGCTGTCGAATCGCGATGTCGATGTGCCGCTCGGTCCCCCGCGGAAAGTGTGCGTTAACGCGCGTCAGGTCCGAACCGATCCGGATTACGGGTCTGGGAGGCGCTGTACTCTTGCGCGGCAAGCAATTCTGCTCTCGATTATCCGCGCGGACGAAAACATAGGAGTTGCTGTGAACATACGAGCGTTGATCGGCGGATCTGTTGCCGCTGTGGCGATTTCGATGGCGGGTGGGGCGGTGGCGGATGCGCAACCGTTCGTCGCCGCGAACGGGCCCACGGTGCAGAACCCGGCCGATTATCTGGTGGGCGACACGGTGTATTTCAATGCCGGGTACGCCAATTGCTCGATGCATCCCAACGGTGACGTCGGCTGTGACATCAGCCCCGGAATCGCCACTCTGTTCGGAATTCCCATCAACAATGTCGCCATCGACCTGCCGTTCCTCCCGGCGCATCCGACCTTCGGTCTGACCGGCCCGCTCGGCCGGGCCGGCAGCCGTTCCATCGACTCGGGGCCCGCCTCCGACGGCTACGACTACGGCGGTGTCATCAACTACGGCGGCGCCACCTGCAGTGCCGGCGGCCGCGGCGCGGTGCAGTGCAGCTCGAAGGGGCACACCTTCAACTTCGGCTGGTCGGGCACCAACCTCAGCTGATACCGGGACCGATTCGGCGGGCCGCGAACGTGGGAGCGTTCGCGGCCCGCGGGCGTCGGTGCCCGGGAGAAGTCGGCGCCGGTAGAGGGCGGTGTCCGGGAGAAGTCGGCCGGGCGTTTCGATCGGGAACGTGGAACGAGCAGGTTGATACACTCGTGTATCCATATGTCCAGGGAGAGGAAGCGCTCGTGACGTCTCTCGGTGCCCGGCGTTCGTCCGAGCCCGGGCACGGCCGCTCGCCGGCACGTCGCGGCGACTCGACCGCCGAATCGGTGTCGGTCGGTGTTCGACCATCCGTGGACGATGCCGCTGTCACGAGCGGCAGCACACGTCGCGAACCGCGAATGACCAAGCGGCGGGCCGAGACTCGGCAACGGTTGCTCGATGCCGCCTTCGACGCGTTCGCCGACGAGGGGTTCGGCCGGTGCACGGTCGAGCAGATCTGTGAGCGCGCCGGATTCACCCGTGGGGCGTTCTACTCGAACTTCAGTTCGCTGGAGGAACTGTTCCTGGCGATGTGGGAGTTGCGGTCCGCCGAGATGCTGCGCGAACTGACGGGAGTGCTGGACTCGGAGTCCGGCACCGATGTCCACGACCTGCGCGCCGGTGTGGAACAGGTGCTGCGGGCGGTTCCGCTGGACGACAAGTGGTTTCGCATCACCGCCGAATTCACCGCCCACGCCCTGCGCAACCCGCCGCTGCGGCGGGTGATGGTCGCGCGGGAGAACGCGATCGTGGCGGCCCTGCTGCCGGTCCTCGAGGCCCTGCTGAACCGCGCCGGACGCACCGTCACCGATCGTGAGGGGCTGGGCCGCGCGGTGGTCGCGGTCCACGACGGTACCTCACAGCAGTGCCTGCTCGAACCCGGCGACGCCGCGGTCCGCGAGCAACGCACGACCCTGTTCACCCATGTCGCGATGGCCTACAGCGCGGCCCGGGACCTGTGATGCCACCGATCACCCCGCAGGAGGCGACGATGTCCGAACGACCCGAACTGGCCGAGGCACTGGATCTGCAACCGCATCCCGAGGGTGGCTGGTTCCGCGAAACCTACCGCAGCCCGGTCGAATTCGAGCCGGACGGCTACGACGGCGCGCGCGCATCCGCCACCGCCATCCACTTCCTGCTGCTGCCGCACGAGAAGTCCGCGCCGCATACCGTGCGCTCGGACGAGATCTGGTTGTGGCAGCGCGGTGGCCCGCTGCTGCTGAACATCGGCGGTGACGAAGTGATCCTCGGCCCGGACGTCGAACGGGGCCAGCTCCTGCAGGCCGTGGTGCCCGCCGGTGTCAGCCAGGCCGCACGCCCGGCCGGTGACGACTATGTGCTGGTGAGCTGCGTGGTCGCGCCCGGATTCGATTTCGCGGACTTCCGGCTGGACTGATCGCCGGGGTGAACACATCGTGCAAACCTCGGCGATTCGGCGCGATTTCCGCCTTTCGCGCGGAGGTTTGCACGAATAGTTCAGGCCCGCCCACCGTATCCCTGTCGAATACGGTGAGCGGGCACGGAGCAGCGCCTACCTACTCGTCGATCGCCAGCATGCCCTCATCGATCGCATACTGGATCGACTTCTCCAGGTCCGGGCACGGATCCGGCCGCCCCGGCCCGGCCAGTTTCGCGAAGACCGGGCAGTGTTCGGCCGGGCTGACCGTCCACTGCACCGAGCGCTGGTGCGAGGAGGACTTGCGGACCAGGACTTCCACTCCGCATGCCCGGCAAGCCACCGGCGTCAGGCCGTCTTCGAGATAGCGCTGCTTGTCGACGACCGTCTGGGCACGCACCTGTTCCCGGCGTTCCGGGCGGTCCGCGAAATCGGGTGCTTTCGCCCAGGAGACCATCAGGCACCCGCCTCCTGCTTGACGGCAGGGTCCTGCTGTGCCGCGTCCTCTTCCTTCTTGCGCCGCAGATTCTCGGCGACCTCGGCCTCCCAGTGCTCGTTGGCCTTGGTGGTGTCGACCTCGAATTCGAAGCGCTGCACCATCTTCGGGTCGATATCGGCGACGTCGACGTAGAACTGGTCGTACCAGCGGCGCAGCTGATAGACCGGGCCGTCCTCCTCGCAGAGCAGCGGGTTGTCGATCTTGGACTTGTGCTTCCAGATCTCCACGTCCTGCAGGAAGCCGTCACCGAAGAAGTCGGTCATGGACTTGGCCAGCTTCTCGGCGGTCTCGTCGTCGATACCCTTGGGCTTCTCGACCGAGAGGCCGTACTGCAGCACGAACGAATCCTGCGTGACCGGGTAGTGGCAGTTGATCAGCTGGACCTTGATCTGGTAGCCGCCGTAGATATTGGTCAGCGGGTTGATCATGTAGGACGGGCCGAAGTAGGACGCCTCCGACTTCAGCAGCGTCTCCCCGCCGTACTTGGCGGCCATGCCGATGTCCGGACGGCCCTTCGTCTCGAGGAACTGCGTGGCCACGTGGCCTTCGAAGACGTTCTTGAAGTACGTCGGGAAGGCGAAGTGGATGTAGAAGAAGTGGGCCATGTCCACCACGTTGTCCACGATCTCGCGGCAGTTGGCGCCCTCGATCAGCATCGTGTTCCAGGTGAACGGGGTCCAGTCGTTGTTGCGCTCCTCGAGCGGGTTGCCGTCGGCGTCGGTGTAGGGCCCCTCGATGTAGGGGATGGTGACGTCGTCCGGCGGCGGATTGCCCTCGTGGTCGTGCCAGACGTACAGCTGGCCGTTGCGCTCGAGGGTGGTCCAGGCGCGGGTGCGGGCCAGCGGCGGCACACGCCGCGCGTACGGGATCGAGGTGCAGCGGCCGTTGCCGCCCCAGCGCCAGTCGTGGAACGGGCACGCGATGGAGTCGCCCTTGATCTCGCCCATGCTGAGATCGCCGCCGAGGTGGCGGCAGTAGGCGTCGAGCACTTTCAGCTCGTCGTTGCTGTCGGCCCACACCACGAGTTTGGTGCCGAAAGCCTGCACGGCATGCGGCTTACCGTCGCGAAACGTCTCGGCCAGGCCCAGGCAATGCCAGCCCCGCGCGTACCGCGTCGGTGTCGAGCCGACGTCGATCTCGCGGACCTTCCCGCTCCGCTGTGCGGTTTCTGCCATCGTCATCCCTCCTCTGGAAGTACTAGAACACGTTACAAAATTGAGCGGCCCAGCGCCAGCTATTCCGTTGACTACCAGGCAAAGGTGTTCGTTGTGGGACAATGAACACCCGTTCTCGACATAAATAAGAACGTGTTCTAGTCTCAAGACAAGTATCGGTTCCGCAGAACGGAATGCGACCGATACACCCGTTCCGATTTCGACCAGGCAGGAGCAGCCCCCGAGATGACGCAAGAAGTAACCGAGCGGGTCGAAGCACTGTTGCCGAAGCTGCGCGAACAAGCGCAGGAGGCAGAAGATCTGCGCCGCATCCCAGACGAGACCATGAAGGCGCTGCAAGAGACCGGTTTCTTCAAGCTGCTGCAGCCGCGCCAGTGGGGCGGATACGCCGCCGATCCGGTCGTGTTCTACGACACCGTGCGCAAGATCGCCAGCGCCTGCGGGTCCACCGGCTGGGTGGCCGGCATCATCGGCGTGCACAACTGGCATCTGGCGCTGTTCGACCAGCAGGCACAGGAAGAGGTCTGGGGCGAGGACACCCAGGTCCGCATCTCCTCCTCCTACGCCCCGATGGGTGCGGGTGTGGTGACCGAGAGCGGCGACGGCTACATCGTCAACGGCTCCTGGGCCTGGTCGTCGGGTAGCGATCACGCCACCTGGACCTTCGTCGGCGGCCCGGTGATCAAGGACGGTAAGCCGGTCGACTTCGGCAGCTTCCTGGTACCGCGCACCGACTACCGCATCGACGACGTGTGGAACGTGGTGGGCCTCAAGGGCACCGGCTCCAACACCCTGGTGCTGGAGAACGTCTTCGTGCCGCGGCACCGCTTCCTCAGCTACAAGAGCATGAACGACCTGACCGCGCCCGGTCTGCAGCAGAACACGGACCCGGTCTACAAGATGCCGTGGGGCACCATCCATCCCACCACCATCTCCACGCCGATCGTCGGCATGGCCTACGGCGCGCTGGACGCGCACGTGGAGCATCAGGGCAAGCGCCTGCGCGCGGCCTACGCCGGTGAGAAGGCCAAGGACGACCCGTTCGCCAAGGTGCGCATCGCCGAGGCCGCCAGCGATATCGACGCCGCGTGGCGGCAGCTGTCGGGCAATGTCGCCGACGAGTACAAGCTGCTGGTCGCCGGCGGGGAGATTCCGTTCGATCTGCGCGTGGCCGCGCGTCGCGATCAGGTCCGCGCCACCGGCCGGGCCATCGCCTCGATCGACAAGCTGTTCGAGAGCTCGGGTGCGACCGCGCTCGCGAACGGCACTCCGCTGCAGCGTTTCTGGCGCGACGCGCACGCCGGTCGCGTGCATGCCGCCAACGATCCCGAGCGCGCCTACATGATGTACGGCACCCACGCGTTCGGCCTGCCGGTCACCGACGGGATGGTGTGATGACCGCCGTCTCGGAGCTGACCTACGAGTCCACCTCGAAGTTCGCCCAGGTCCGCCCGGATCTGAAGCTGCACTATCACGAGGCCGGCGAGGGCAACGGTCCCACCATCGTGCTGCTGCACGGCGGTGGCCCGGGCGCCTCGTCGTGGTCGAACTTCGCGCGCAACATTCCGGTGCTGGCGCAGCACTTCCACGTGCTCGCCGTGGATCAGCCGGGCTTCGGCCAGTCGGACAAGCCGACCGACCACCCGCAATACTTCGTGCACAGCGCCTCGGCGCTGAAGGACCTGCTCGACACCCTGGGCATCACCGAACGTGTTCACCTGCTGGGCAATTCGCTGGGTGGCGGCGCGGCGGTGCGCTTCGCGCTCGACTATCCGGACCGGGCCGGCAAGCTGGTCCTGATGGGGCCCGGCGGACTGAGCACCAACCTGTTCGCGCCGGACCCCACCGAGGGCGTCAAGGCTCTGGGCAAGTTCAACGTCGAGCCCACCCGCGACAACCTGGAGAAGTTCCTGCGGATCATGGTCTTCGACCAGTCGCTCGTCACGCCGGAACTGCTCGACGAGCGCTTCGCCTCGGCCGGCACGCCCGAAGCGCTGGCTGCGACCCGCGCGATGGGTAAGTCGTTCGCGAGCGCGGACTTCGAGAAGGGCATGCTGTGGCGGGAGGCCTACAAGCTACGCCAGCCGGTGCTGCTCATCTGGGGCCGTGAGGACCGGGTGAATCCGCTCGACGGCGCGCTGGTGGCGCTGAAGACCATCCCGCGCGCGCAGCTGCACGTGTTCGGCGGTTGCGGGCACTGGGCGCAGCTGGAGAAGTTCGACGAATTCAACCGGCTGGCAACCGATTTCCTCTTCGGTTCGAAGGAGGCACGATGACCTACCATGGCGCAGCCGGTCATCGGGCCGACCGGGTGCGGGTGTCCCGCAAAGCAAAGGGGGCACGATGAGTATTCGTGCGCTCGGGTACATGCGCATCGAGGCGACCGACGTGGCCGCCTGGCGCGAGTACGGGCTCAAGGTGCTCGGCATGATGGAGGCGGACGGGCCGAATCCGGATGCCCTCTATCTGCGGATGGACGATTTCCCCGCCCGCCTGGTGATCGTTCCGGGTGAGAAGGACCGTCTGCAGGTCTCGGGCTGGGAGGTCACCGATGCCCCTGGGCTGCAACGGCTTCGGGAGACGTTGACCAAGGCCGACGTCGCCTTCGAGGAGGGCACCAAGGACGAGCTCGCGGAGCGGCGCGTCGAGGGCATGATCCGCTTCCAGGATCCCTCCGGCAATACGCTCGAGGCGTTCTACGGCGCCCAGTACCTGGCCCGGCGCTTCGTCAGTCCCTACGGCCACAAGTTCGTCACCGCCGAACAGGGCCTGGGACATGTCGTGCTGACCTGCACCGATGATGCCGAAGCGCAGGCGTTCTACCAGGACGTCCTGGGGTTCCGGCTGCGCGATTCGATGCGGCTGCCACCACAGGTCGTCGGCCGGCCCGCCGACGGCGACCCGGCGTGGCTGCGCTTCTACGGCTGCAATCCGCGCCACCACGCGCTGGCGTTCCTGCCGCTGCCGAATCCGACCGGCATCGTGCACCTCATGGTCGAGGTGGAGAATTCCGACGACGTCGGACTGTGCCTGGATCGCGCACTGCGCAAGAAGGTCAAGATGTCGGCCACCCTCGGCCGGCACATCAACGACAAGATGTTGTCGTTCTACATGAAGACCCCCGGGGGATTCGACATCGAATTCGGCTGTGAGGGTTTGGAAGTCGACGACCACTCCTGGATCGCGCGGGAATCCACCGCGGTGAGCCTGTGGGGTCACGACTTCACGGTGGGATTCAAGTAGCGAGCGCGGAGAGGGCGACAACCATGACCGCCACGGGCGAATACCCCGAGATCGACGGCCGGCAGTTCCGGAATGTGCTGGGACAGTTCTGCACCGGTATCACGGTGATCACCACCTTCGCCGAGGCCGAGGACGCCGAGCGGGCGCCGATCGGTTTCGCCTGTCAGTCCTTCGCCGCCCTCTCCCTCGACCCGCCGCTCGTGCTGTTCTGCCCCACCAAGGGATCGCGGTCCTGGGCCGCGATCGAGCAGTCGGGACGGTTCTGCGTGAACGTCCTGGCCGAGGAACAACAACAGGTGTGTGCCCGCTTCGGTTCCCGCGAACCCGACAAGTTCGCCGGAATCGGCTGGAGCACTTCGGATCTGGGACTTCCGGTCCTGGACGACGCGCTGGCCACGATCCAGTGCACGGTGGACAGCGTCGTCGACGGCGGCGATCACTACATCGTGATCGGCCGGGTACTGGCCCTGTCGGAGTCCACGGACTCCGGCAGGCCGCTTCTCTTCTACCGCGGCCAGTACACCGCCATCGAACCCGAGAAGACCACGCCGGCCCCCTGGCGGGCCGATCTCGAACACTTCCTCACCACCACCACCCTGGACACCTGGTTGTAGGTCCGGGCGATCGTCGAGGGCGGGCACCTTCCCCGGTGGCCGCCCTCCGCTGTTTCGCGTGACCGGCCGGTATCCGGAATGCGTGGGACGGACCGTGGTGAGCCGGCACGTCGGCGTAGCCCGGTGGCGGATCTGTCATGGTCACCTCGCGTGGCCGGTACCGACGAGGAATCGTCCCGTGCTGGGCGCTGCCGTGTCCGGTGGACGCGTTGACCGCGACCGGGGCGGTCAGCATGCTGGTGATCGACGCGGTGTGAGATCGGCCGAGTGGGGCAGTGTGTGGATATCTTGAGTGAGACGGTGGCGGCGGTGCGGACCGGGCTGCCCGCCTCGGGACTGTTCGTGCGGCACGCGCCCTGGGGCAGGCGGTATCCGCTGGTGCCGGGGGCCGGTTTCCATATCGTCCTGCAGGGTGAGTGCTGGTTGCTGGCGCCCGAGTCGGAGCCGGTGGCGATGGGGCCGGGCGATGTGTTGTTCATGCCGCGCGGTGCCGCGCATGTGATCGCGGACAGTCCGCACAGTGCGATCACCGAGGTGGCGACCCCCGGAGAGCCGCGTGAGATTCCCGGGCCGGGATCGCGGACCACCCTGCTGTGCGGGGCGTACGAGGTCAGCCGGAGTCGCCGTCATCCGCTGCTGGACCAACTGCCCGACTTCCTGCATCTGCCCGCCGATCCGGACCGCTCCCCGGCGCTGCGTGCCGCGGTGGATCTGCTCGTCGGCGAGCTCACGGAGCCGCGGCCGGGCACCGACGCCGCCGTACCCGCGCTGCTGGATACGCTGCTGCTGTTCGTCCTGCGCTCCTGGTACGAACAGGCCGAAACCTCCGGCTGGGCAGGCGCTTTCGCCGATCCGGCGGTGTCGGCGACGCTGCGCGCCATCCACGCCGAACCCGCGCGGGCCTGGACCGTGCCCGAGCTGAGCGCGATGGCGGGAGTATCCCGGGCCACCCTGACCCGCCGGTTCGCCGCGACCGTCGGCGAGGCGCCGCTGTCGTATCTGACCCGCTGGCGCATGCTCACCGCCGCCCGCCTGCTGCGCGAGACCGACCTGCCGATCGCGGCGATCGCGCATCGCGTCGGCTACGGTTCCGAATTCGCCTTCGCCAAGGCGTTCAAGCGCGAATACACACTGGCTCCCGGGCGTTATCGCCGCGCCGAGGAGTCGCCACCCGTCCTCGCGGTGTGAGGCGGCCGAATGCGTCCGTAAAAACCCCGTGCCGCTACGCCAGTGGTAGCGCCGTGATTCAGCTGAACGGGGTCGAGTGTTCCTGCCGGACCCCGTCGACGTACAGCTCGACCTTCTCGTTGTAGAAGCAGACCAGCCCGGCGACCTTCTGGCTCTCCGGCAGGGGAGTGCGGTAGTACCAGACCAGATCGGGGTAGTCGGTGTCGCCGACGCGGATGTTGTAGTACTCGGCGGTGCCCTTGTAGGGGCAACTCGTCGTGGTGGCCGAGGGCGTGAGCAGATCCATCCGCACATCGGTCAGCGGCAGGTAGTAGCGCGGGACGAGCCCGGTCTCGTAGAGGATGTGCGGCGAATTCGATTCCGCCACAACCTCTCCGCCGAGTTCCACCCGCACAGTGCGGGAACTGGCGAGAATGTCGACGCGCGTATAGGGATTGCGCGGATGAACGTAGATCGGCTCGTCCTCCTCGAACCACCGATCCATCTGTTCCCACTCCAAGCGGATGTGCTCACGCAGCTCCGGGATCGGCGACTCCGGATAGCGAAGGGCCGCAGCGGGTCTGGTGGTATCACCGATCACCACGTCGTAGATGTCGCCCTCGCCGCGACTCGTGGAGTGCTTGGTCGACCCGGTCGCGACCAGTTCCGCGCGAACATCCTCGACCGGCACGTAGTACATGGGGTAGTAGGGACTCTCCCAGACCAGCAGCGGACGAATGGTGTCCGCGACGACGTGCCCGCCCACATAGGCCCGAATCCGCCGATGCCCCGCCTCGGTCCGTACCCGCCCCCGATTGGTCTCGGTCATTTCACCCACGGTACGCGCGGAAGGTGACGCGGTGTCTCGGCCGTCCGAGATTCGATCGCGCGGCGGATGATCTCCCGGGCTTGGTCTCCTGTCACGGATTGTTCGACGAGTTCAGCGAACAATCGACCGTAGACAGCGATCTCTCGCGGCTGAGTAATCGTCAACTCGGCTGTGACCGCTTCCACGAGTGTCAGTCGTTCGTCGAAGATGACGAAATTGGTCGTTTGCATCGGTACTTCGGCTTGTGCCGGAACGATGCCGAGAAGGACGCGGGGGAGCCCGATGACGGCTAGAAGCCGGTCGAGTTGTCCGAGCACTACGGCGTCCGTGCCGACAGTGGTGTGCAGGGCTTGCTCGGCCACCAGGATGTGAAACCGGTGATCGCCGCGGTACAGCATTTGCTGGCGCTCGAGCCGTTTCGACACGCCCTCGTCCAGGTCATCAGGCACCTGGTAGAAGTCGATGTACCGGCGCAAGACGGCCGCCGCATATTCGGCGGTTTGCAGGATGCCGGGGATGATGGTCGGCTGAAAGATCCGCATCAGTTTCGACTCTTCGGCGAGCTTCACCGCTTCCTGCTGGCGACGTTTCGTACCGGTGCCGAGAACCTTCCGCCATTCGAGATATGCGGCTTGGACGTTTCGCAGCGTGGCTATGAGGTCTGGCAGCTGGTCCTCGTTACCGGTATGGGCGCAGTAGGCGTGTAAATGTGCTTCTGTCGGGCTCCTGTCGCCGGTCTCGATCTTCGACACCACCGATTCGTGCCAGCCGGCCAGGGCGGCCAGCTGGCGGCCGGACATCCCGGCGTCGCGACGAAGCCCTCGGAGGATTGCCCCGAGGGCCCGCCGCTGTTCATGAATTGCGTTCGTCACTGCTTGGCATACTCCGCATACGGGATTGCCAGCTTCCACAACCGTTCGCGTACTCGAAGGCAGTACTCGACGATTTCGGGATCGGTGGTGACCGCCAGGCCGCCGGCGGGCGCTCCGGCCGAATCGGTCAGGTTGTAGACCACGCGTTGCGCATCCATCAGCCACCAGTCGTCCGGCGGTACTTGTCCAGCGATGTGGCGGGGTACGTATCGGATGTCCTCGCCGGCATGGATGTTGGACCCTGTAACCGACAGCAACCACCGCTGGTAGTCCGAATGAGGTTCGGTAACCACGCGTACCCGGGACACTGTCACGCCTCGGGCGGTTGTTTCTCGCATGAGGTCTTGCCAGGGCGTGTGGCTGTACGGTGCCGGCTCGCCGGCCAGGAATGCCCGTACCCGGGATTCTTCGTCGGGTACGTGATATTCGTCCCGGACTTCGAGATGGAAGGCGCTCCGCGTGAGCTCACGAAACAGGTTCGACCACAGGTCCGGCTCAGTGTTGGGGCGCAGCAGCATTGCCGTAGTACCTCCGTACTCGTTTCGGAACCTCGATCGCCGTCTCATTCTCTGCCAACGTGAGCATGCTGAACACGTCCGGTTCGGTGATCGGCCGGCCGGAGACCGCGAACGTACCGCGGCCGGTGTCGGTCATCGTTGAGCCGATGAACGTATCCGGCTCCGCAAATGCCGGCAGTAGATGCGGGATCTCAACGGTTCCAGCGGTTGTCGTCTCCCAGCCCTGCACGATGTAGGTGCCTCGATCGGTTGCGTAGAGGCTGGGGCAGCCGCCTGAGTCGGACCCGCCTTTGCCCAGGAACTTCAGGTTCAACGTCCTATCTCCCGTCCAGAGTGTGGCGCTTCTTGGCTCTTACTCGCAGTATGTTCTCGCAAATCAACCGCTTTCGCCGCAGGTAAGACACTTTTGCCAAGTAATGTCAAGTTGGTAGACCGACTGTTGTGCCCGTTCCTACCGTTCTGACCGGGCCTCGGCACCGGGCTGAAACGACTTCCCCGGTGCCGGGTGCCATACCAAGGCACACAGGGG
>NZ_BAFW01000008.1 GCF_000308535.1 Nocardia cerradoensis NBRC 101014
GGGTGAGATCCGCCCGACCGATTCCAGCGTGCGCGCCGAGATCGCGGCGCTGTCGTGGCCGGAAACCGTTGCCTGGCTGGGTCGCCGGCTCGCCGAGGCGCTGGCCTACGCCGACGAGCACGGCGTGCTGCATCGCGACGTCAAACCGGCGAACGTGCTGCTCACCGCGGAGGCGGTGCCGAAACTCGCCGATTTCAACATCAGTTTCAGCCGCGAGGTGGCCGGCGCCAATCCGGTGGCGTACTTCGGTGGGTCGCTGTCGTACATGTCGCCGGAACAGTTGGAGGCCTGCCATCCCGGCTACCGCCGTTCCGCCGACGATCTGGATACCCGTTCCGACATCTACTCGCTGGGTGTGGTGCTGTGGGAGCTGCTGACCGGTGCCAAGCCGTTCGACGACAGCACCGCGGGTGAGCGCAGTGACTCCACCGCGCTGGGGGCGATGCTCGCACGTCGTCGTGCTGGTGTGGATTCGGCTGCGCTGCAACGAGTTCCGCCCGATTGTCCGGCGACACTGTGCAGGGTGTTGCGGACCTGCCTGGCGCCCACGCGTGACAAGCGGTGGTCCAACGGCAACGAACTGGCCCAGCAGTTCGAACTGTGCCTGGACGCGCGGGCCCGCGAACTGGTGGATCCGGCACCCACCAGCTGGCGTTTCCGGGCGCGGAGGTGGCTGGTGCCGCTGGTACTGCTGGCCTATGGCACTCCGAATGTGCTTGCGGCCGTGTACAACACGGTGCACAATCGAACCCTGATCATCGACCGGATGAGTGCGCCCGCCCAACAGACATGGTGGATTTTCACCAGCACGGTGAACGTGGTCTTCTTCCCGGTGGGCATCGTGACCGTGATGTACTTGTCGCGCTATCTACTCACCGTTCCGCGCGGTATGCGGCGCGGACGTGAGTATGACTCCCGGATACTCGCCCGAGCCAGATCCGATGCCCTGCTGTTCGGTGATCGGTGTGTGGTGGTGGCGTTCTCGCTCTGGACCCTGTCGGCGATTCTGTTCCCGCTCGTGCTGCACTTCGCGACCCACGAGCTCACCGGACAGGAGATGGTGCACTTCGTGGGCGGGCTGCTGGTGTGCGGCGCGATGGCGGTGGCATATCCGTTCTTCCTGGTGACGTTCTACATGGTCCGCTGCGTCTACCCGCTGTTTCTCCGGCACGGCGACATCAGCCCCGAGGATGCGGTGCACCTGCGCCGGCTCGATCGCCGCTGCAACGGATATCTCGCGGTGGCGGCGTCGGTGCCACTGCTGGCGGTGGCCGGGGTGACATTCCTGCCGCTGAGCGATACTCCGAAGATCATCGTCGCGGTGCGGGTGTTGTGCGTGGGATCCATCGTCGCCTTCGTGGTCGCCTATGTGCTGTTCCGGGCGCTCGAGGCAGATCTGCGCGCACTGGAGCGAGTGGTGGACCCTGAACATCAGCAGACTGCCGGTCGGCTCTGAGTTTCACGGATATCGGATCGGACCGCGGTGTTCCCGCGCTCCGATCAGCGAATCGTCACCGTGATGAAGAGAGTTCGTTTCACTCCCGGATATGCGGGTATCGGATGGTTCGAGCCACCGCTGATCGCAGCCGGTCGCCGGATCGGTGCGAGGTGAGCGAAAGTGAGGAGATTGCTGTGATCACTCTCGGGGTTGTCCTTCTGGTTCTCGGTTTCCTGCTCGGGATTCCGATCCTGTGGACTCTGGGCATCATCGCGCTGGTCGTGGGGGCTGCACTGGCTCTGCTGGGAGCGCTGGGACGCCCGGTGGCCGGCCGCGCGCACTACTACTGACGCACTCGGCCGCCGCGGGCTGCGCGCGGCAGCGACGTGAAGACGCGACCGCCCCGGAAGACGATTTCCGGGGCGGTTTCGCATATGTCGTGCCCAGCATGGCGGGGTCCGTCACGCCAGCAGGACGTGCTGGCGGACGTCGATGTAGCCGTCGCGGAAGAGGTCGGCGCAGCCGGTGAGGTAGCGGATGTAGCGGTCGTAGACGGCGGGAGAAGTCAGGGCGACGGCTTCGGGGCGGTGGTCGCGGAGGGCCTGTGCCCAGAGGTCGAGGGTGCGGGCGTAGTGCGGCTGCAGCGATTGGACGTCGTGCAGGGTGAAGCCGGCCTGTTCGGCGTATTCGCCGATCCACTGCGGCTGCGGAAGTTGTCCGCCGGGGAAGATCTCGTCGAGGACGAACTTGCTGAACGCCAGATATTCGTGGGTGAGGGGGATGCCCATCTCGCGGAGTTGGTGACGGTGGAAGCCGATGATCGTGTGCAGCATCATGCGGCCGTCCGGGGGGAGCAGGTGGTGGCAGCGTTCGAAGAACGCGTCGTAGCGTTCGCGCCGGAAATGTTCGAAGGCTCCGATCGAGACGATCCGGTCGACCGGATGGTCGAATTCCTCCCAGCCGCGCAGATGCACCTCACCGGTGCCGGTCGGCAGCCGGTCCAGCAGCTCCCGCACGTGCTCGTACTGGTTGCGGCTCAGCGTCAGGCCGATCACGCGCACGTCGTATTTCTCGACGGCGCGCAGCATGGTCGAACCCCAGCCGCAGCCGATGTCGAGCAGCGTCATCCCCGGATGCAGATCGCATTTGCCGAGCGACAGGTCGATCTTGGCGAGCTGTGCCTGTTCCAGGGTGAGGTCCGGTTCGCGGAAGTACGCGCAACTGTAGGTGCGCGTGGGATCGAGGAAGAGGGCGAAGAAATCGTCGGACAGGTCGTAGTGGGCCTGAACGTCGGCGTAGAACGGTGACAGATCGGTCATGGTGACCTCTGATGGTCGGTTTCGGGAAACGTTCTGCCTCTGATACGAGCTACCCCGGCGGTGGGTTCGACCCGGCCGCCGCACCATGCGCGCTCGACCAGTATGCGCCTCTCGCCACGGCGCAGGGACGCGATCGGCGGATCGGCCGAGGTCCGGGCATGTGGCCGCCGGAACCGTCAGTCGTTCCCGCGCGCCGTCCCGCTGTCCCACGCGCTGCGCCGAAGCAGGCGCAGACCGTTGAGTCCGACGATGACCGTGGAACCCTCGTGTCCGGCGACGCCCAGCGGTAGCGGAAGGTGGCCGGCGAGATCCCAGGTGATCAGGGCGGCGATGAAGGTCGCGGCGATGATCAGATTGGCGGTCACGGTGCGGTGCGCACGGCGCGACAGGGCGATGACCGCGGGGACGGTGGTCAGGTCGTCGCGGATGACGACCGCGTCGGCGGTATGCAGGGTGAGGTCGGATCCGTTGCCGCCCATGGCGATTCCGGCGTGCGCGGCGGCGAGCGCGGGTGCGTCGTTGATGCCGTCGCCCACGGCGGTGATCCGGTCGCCCGCGGCTTCCAGTTCTTCGATCGCGGCGACCTTACCTTCGGGCAACAGCTCCGCCCGCACATCGGTGAGTCCGAGCCGGCCGGCGAGCTGCCGGGCGGCGGCGAGGTTGTCGCCGGTGAGCAGAACCGGTGCGGCTCCGGTGATTTCGGTGAGCGCGGCGACGGATTCGGCCGCCTCGGGGCGCGCCTGATCGGAGAGGCCGAGAATCGCGATCGGCCGGTGCTCGTGGCGCACGATCACAGCGGTATGCCCCGCGGCTTGTATCTCGGCCACGATGGCCGCGGCGTCCGTGTCGGGCGAATCCAGCAGTGCGGCAGGCGATCCCACCTCGATGAGGTGACCGTCCACGGTCGCGGTGACGCCGCGCCCGGGTTTCGCGCTGAAGTGGTCGACGGGCGGCGGGGCGAGTCCGCGTTCATGACAGGCGCGGACGACTGCCGTGGCCAGCGGATGCTCGCTGGAGTATTCCGCGCCCGCGGCCCAGCGCAGGACTTCCTCGGCCGTGTACGGGCAATCGGGCAGCACCCGGATATCGGTGAGTTCCGGGACACCGCGGGTGAGCGTGCCGGTCTTGTCGAAGGCCACGCGCGTGGTGCTGCCCAGCCGTTCCATCACGACGGCGGATTTCACCAGCACGCCGTGCCGGCCGGCGTTGGCGATCGCGGCGAGCAGCGGCGGCATGGTGGACAGCACCACCGCGCACGGTGAGGCGACGATCATGAACGTCATGGCCCGAAGCAGCGAGTCGCGCAGCGCCGCACCGAAGATCAACGGTACGGCGAAGACCGCGAGCGTCACCGCGACCATGCCCACCGAATAGCGCTGCTCGATCTTCTCGATGAACAGCTGCGCCCGCGCCTTGGTCCGGCCGGCCTGTTCGACCAGGGCGGCGATCCGGGCCACGACCGAGTCCTCGGCCCGGCGCCCGACCCGCACGCGCAGGACGCCGGTGCCGTTCGAGGTTCCGGCGAAGACCTCGTCACCGGGTGTCTTGTCCACCGGCATGGGCTCGCCGGTGATGGTTGCCTGGTCGACCTCGCTCGCGCCCGCCACGACCGTGCCGTCGGCCGCGATGCGATCTCCGGGACGGACCAGGATCACCTCACCCACTTCCAGATCCGCTGCCCTGACGGTCGTTTCGACGCCGTCGTCGATCCGGGTGGCGGTGTCGGGTGCCAGATCGAGCAGGCCGCGCACCGAATCCTCGGTGCGCGCGGTCGCGAACGCCTCCAGTGCGCCCGAGGTGGCGAAGATGACGATCAGCAGTGCGCCGTCGGTGATCTGCCCGATCGCGGCGGCGCCGATCGCGGCCACCACCATCAGCAGGTCGACGTCCAGAGTCCTTTCGCGCAGGGCGCGCACTCCGGCCAGGGCGGGTTCCCAGCCGCCGGTGAGATAGCAGGCCAGATAGAGCGACCACCACACCTCGGGAGGTGTATGCAGGAGCCGGGCCACCGAGCCGGCCGTGAAGAGCAGGAGTGCCGCTGTGGCCCAACGGATTTCGGGAAGCGCGAACAACCGCGTCCGCCGCGTGGGTATCGCCGTGAGCGCGGCGGGACGCGTGGCGACCGGTGCGGACACGAGAAACCTCCGAAGGTCGGGAGCGGACAACCCGAGAATAACAGAACACGTGAAGAGGTCTTCATGTATACCTGGTCGGCTAAACTCCACGGTTATGGGACATGGCGTCGAGGGTCGCGATCGGCCGATTGCCCGGCTGGACAGTGAGTCCGCCGCGCATGTGGCGACCACCCTGCAGGCGCTGGCCACGCCGAGCCGGTTGCTGATCCTCAGCGAACTGCGCCAGGGGTCGCGGCCTGTCTCCGAACTCGCCGAGGCGGTGGGGATGGAGCAGTCCGCGGTCTCCCATCAGCTCCGTCTGCTGCGCAATCTCGGGCTCGTCACCGGAACCCGCGCCGGGCGCAGCATCGTTTACAGCCTCTACGACACCCACGTCGCGCAGTTGCTGGACGAGGCGGTGTATCACAGCGAGCATCTGCGTCTCGGCCTGTCGGATCGACCGCGAACGGCCGGCTGAGGACGTTTCGGGGCGCTTTCGTCGACCTTCCGGTCCGGTGGCGAGTCGGGGCTCCGTTTGTCTGCGCCGACGGAATCGGCCTGTGGTGGCGTCGGTAGGTGCCGGCGATTTCGCGGACGTCGACTCGGTTCGTCCGATATCGCGCCGGTAGCGCGGCCCTTTCGTGCGCAGTTCATCCCGTTCCTGTTGACAACGCCCTGACCCTCGCGCACACTGCTCTTATTAGAGAGCGCTGCTCTCAAGAGAACGAGAGGGCAGTCATGCAGGAACTGTGGAAGTGGGCCAACCTGACCGTCGCGTTCGCCGTGGAGCTCGGCGCGCTGGTGGTGCTGGGACTGTGGGGATGGCGCGCCGGTGACAGCACCGTGGTGAAAGTGGTTCTGGCGCTGGGCATCCCGCTGGCCGCCGCGGTGGCGTGGGGAATGTTCGCGGCGCCGAAGGCGAGTTTCGATATTCCGCTGCTCGCGGTGATCACCAAGGTCGTGGTGTTCGGTGGCGCCGCCGCCGCGCTGTGGGGACTGGGCCATCGGGTGGCGGCGGTCGTCTTCGCGGGCTTGGTGATCGCGAATCTGCTGGCGATAAAAGTGGGCCACCTGAATTCGTAGCGCCGGCCCGGAGTACGGGCCGGCGCCCACGCTCACGGCACGACTTCGAAGACGTCACCCGGATTGACGTAGTCGTAGAAGGCCTTGGCCCCCTCGGGGGTCATCCGGATGCAGCCGTGGGACTGCTCCTCGATGGGTCCGATATGGGTGGCGATATCGCCGTTGAAGAAGACGGCCCACCGCATTTCGGCGTTGTGCATGGTGCTCCAGTGGTACGGCTCCTTGAACGCGACGTGGAAGGTGCCGGGCGGCGTCTCGTACCCGGGCCGCCCGTGCGAGATGGGGGTCGGGCCGTAGACCACGCGGCCGTTGTCCATCAGCCAGCCCTCATTGGTCGACAGGCGCAGGCAGGCGCGTGCGGCGGCCGAACACGGAGCCGAGATCTGGCCGGGCGGGGAGGGTACGAGTTGCGGAATGCCGGGGATGTCGGGGCCGCCGGGCCACACCGGATCGGCGCCCGCGGGCACCGTGACTGCGAATCCGGCGGCCGCGATCGCGGTCGCGGCCGCCGCTCGGATCGTCCATCGGGTGATGCTCGTGCAGTTCATAGCGTCCGACCTCTCTACCCGGCCCGCTGTCCGGCCGAGCCGGGCGGCGGGCACTTCGTCGACAAGCTGGGACGGCACCGTCAGCGATCGATGTGTGTTCGATCACAGTGCATGGTTGATCATTGTGACCCGCCGCGGGCCCCGATGGTGCGGAAGAATCCGCCTTGTTATCACAAATCGGGCAGACCGAGTTCCAGGTTGGGTGCGGCGATACCGCCGTCGATCTCGAGAATCTTGCCGGTGAGATAACTGCCCGCGGGGGAGCACAGATAGACGATGCCGGCCGCGATATCGGTCGGATCGCCCAGCCGATGCAGCGGCGTATCGGCCTCCATCTTGGCCTTGACCTCCGGATTCTGTGCCACTACCTCGAGTGCGGAGGTCAGCACCGAGCCGACCGCGATGCCGTTGACCCGGATTCGCGGCGACAGATCCGCGGCGGCCAGCCGGGTCCAGTGTGCGAGCGCCGCCTTGGCCGTGCCGTAGGCGAGGAAGCCGCGCCCGGGCGCACGGCCCATCATCGAGGAGATGTTGACCACCGAGCCGCCCTCGCCGGCGAGCATGTGCGGGACCGCCGCGCGGGTGAGGGCGTGCGCGGTGGAGACGTTGAAGCGGAAGGCTTCCTCGAGGAATTCCGCGGAGGTGGTCATGAACGTGTTCGGCATGGTGCCGCCGACATTGTTGACCACGATGTCGATGCGGCCGAATTCGGTGGCGGCGGCGTCGGCCAGTGCCGTGACGGCGTCGAGGTCCGACAGATCGCAGGCCACGGGGAGGGCGCGCCGTCCCGTCGCGCGGATCTGCTCGGCGACCGCGTCCAGCTGCGACTGCGTGCGCGCGGCGATCGCCACATCGGCGCCCGCCTCGGCCAGGGCGAGGGCCGTGGCGGCGCCGATGCCGCGGCCGGCGCCGGTGACGACGGCGGCGCGGCCGTCGAGTCGGAATTTGTCCAGGATCATCGCTAGTCCTCTCGGTTGTGGTCCTCGCAGTGTTAAGAATTAGCTCTTAACTGTCAAGCGCTAGTGCTTAATCCGCTGGTAGGACGTATCGTGCTGAGGGTGGAAGCAGTGAGTGCCCGGGAGCGGTTGATGATGGCGGGGGAACGGCTGATCGCCGAGCGGGGATATCTGGTGCCGCTGCGCGATATCGCCGCCGCGGCCGGGCAGCGCAACAACTCGGCGATCCCGTATCACTTCGGCTCCCGCGACGGACTGGTCGAGGCGGTGGTGCAGCAGCGGCTGGCGACCCTGGAGGTGCGCCGATTGGAGTTGCTGGCGCAGCGCCCGGCAGCGGACGCCGACGACGTGCACACTCTTCTCGACGCGCTCGTCATCCCCATGTTCGAACTGGGGGCGAGTGACGAAAATTCTTATTACGCAAGGTTTCTCGAACAGATTCGCACCCATCCGGCGGTATCGGATGCGGCCAACCTGGACAGCGCCGAGCGGACCTCGGTGCGAGTGATCGTGAGCGGGCTGGACCGCGCCCTGTCGGACCTGCCGCCGCGGCTGCGGCATCGCCGGCTGCGCAGTCTCACCACGGTGCTGTTCGCGCTGCTGGCCGACCACGAACGGGCCGTCGAGGCGGGGCGGATCGCCGCCGACGATCGCGAGGCGTGGGACCAGGTCATCGACATGCTCGCCGGCACCCTCACCGCCCCGGTCACGACGCGTACCCGCTGACCGTGTGACAACGCCGTCCATCGAGGCTGGCGGCTCACCACGCCCGCCGATTACGGTGAACTCCGTGGATATCGCGCGCGAGCTACCCGGCGAACGGTCGGTGCCGCGCACCGGATGGCGTAGTCAGGGCGGGCCGCTACTGGCGGCCGGTGCGGTGGTCGCCGCGGCCGCGGTGCTGCACTTCCACGATCCGCACAGCCAGGGGGCCTACGGGATATGCCCGTTCTATGCCCTGACCGGATGGTGGTGTCCGGGCTGCGGTGGACTGCGCGCTGTGCACAATCTCACCGAAGGCCGGGTGCTCGACGCGCTGCACAGCAACGTATTCGTGCTTCCGCTGCTGCTCACCCTGGCGCTGTGGTGGGGGCGGTGGGCGCTGGGCCGCTGGCGCGGCCGAGCCGACACCGCCTTCCCGTTCACCCTTCGTGGCCAGGCGCAATGGTGGTTGATCGGGCTGCTCGCGCTGTTCACCGTGGTCCGAAATACCCCGTGGGGTACATGGTTGGCCCCGGTCTAGGCGGGCATGCTGGGAGTATGACCCAGGAGATCGCTGATTCACTGAAGGCTCGGGTGCGCGAGAAGATGCTGCGCCAATTGAACGAGGACGGCGCGCCCGACGCCGAGCAGGACGATCCGCGCCAGATCGCGATCGAGAACGACCTCGAGGCCATCGATTCCGTTCCCGACGGCGATCCGCTGATCGAAGAACTGGCCGCCCGCTACCTGGTGCCGTGAATCGGATGGTGCCGAATCAGATCGTGCAGGGTGCCGCGCCCTGCCCCGCCTCGGTCAAACCGGGCCGGGTCTCCGGCACCGGGGACCACTGACCGCCGGCATTCGTGTAGTTCCACGAAGCGCCGTCTCGAACCAGTCGGCTCAGCGCCTCGAGCAGGCGATCCGCATCCGCGACCGATGTGCCCAGACCGACGCTCGCGCGCACCGCGCCGTCGACACCGAGCCGCTGCAGCAGGGGATGTGCGCAGAATCGCCCGTCGCGCACGCCGATACCGAATTCCGCCGACAGATACGCCGCGATCCGGCCGGGCTCGAACCCGTCGACGGTGAACGCGACGATGCCCACACTGTCGGCGCTGTCGGAGAAGATGCGCAGTTGCCGAACGCCCGCAACGGTTTTCAGGCCGTCGCGCAGGCGGCGGATCAGATGGTGTTCGTGCTCGACCACGGCCTGTTCGTCGAGGGCGTACAACGTTTCGCAGGCCGCCGCGACGGCCGCCGCGCCCAACACGTTCGGTGATCCCGCCTCGTGCCGCTGCGGTGCGGGCGCCCAGTGCGCCTGCTCGGTGGTGACGGCGGTGACCGCCCCGCCGCCGGCCAGATACGGCGGCGCCGCGTCCAGCCAGTCCCGGCGGCCCACCAGCACACCCGCACCGAACGGCGCGTACAACTTGTGCCCGGAGAAGGCCAGGTAGTCGATGCCGGTTCCGCCGGATTCCGCGAACGACTGCAGGTCGATTCGGCGATGCGGGGCCAGCTGCGCGGCATCGACCAGGATGCGGGCGCCGTGACGATGCGCGATCGCGGTCAGTTCCGTCAGCGGCAGCACCTCACCGGTCACATTCGACGCGCCCGTCACCGCAAGCAGCGCAGCGGGTTCGGCGCACAGCTCGGCCTCGATCCGCCGCAGCGTCTCCGCGATCGTCTCGGCGGCGGGAACCACCCGGCGGCCGCGGCGCGTCCAGGGCAGGAAATTCGCGTGGTGTTCGATATCGAGCACCACGGTGTCGCCGGGAACGCAGCAGGCCAGCAGATTCAGCGAGTCGGTGGTGTTGCGGGTGAACACCACCACCTGGTCGTCGGCGCAGTTCACCGCCCGTGCCACCGACACCCGCGCCGCCTCGTAGCGATCGGTGCTGATGCGGGAGGCGTATCCGGCGCCGCGGTGCACGCTGGCGTAGTAGGGGAGCAGCTCGTTCACGCGATCGGTGACCTGGGCCAGGGCAGGGGCGCTGGCGGCGTAGTCGAAGTTGGCGTAGGTGCGGAAACCGCCCTGCACCAACGGAACTCGCAGATCGCACCCGGAGACGCGCGCGATCGGTTCACCGGTGCGGCAGGCGCGGGTTGCCTGGCCGGCGCAGTCCGATGCCGCGCAGGTGCAGGAGGCGCCGTAGCGGCAGGCGCAGCCTCGGTGAGAGCAAACCTGTTCCGGGACAACGGTTTCGGCGGTGGCGGCGGGAATTGTCGAGACAGCAGTACGCATCGGGGCGATCCCTTTGTTCAGGGACTCCGGATGTGGAGGTGATCGGAGTCCGCGCTTGCCGTGCTCGGTCGAGCATCGGCCAGGTCGTCACCCGGAGCACCCCACCGCGGAGGAGGGTTGCCGACCAGCTAGCCGGGGCTTGACGCTGGTACTCGTGACCTGAGCCGAGAGTGACAGAACCGGCCCGCCGTTGTCAAGCACCCGACTGGAGCAGGCAGTGGCGCCGCGCTGGCCCCGACATCGCGGGGCGCGTGAAAGATGTTGCCGCTCAGTCCAATCCGGCCGGGCGGTGATAGGTGCCGTTGTAGTACAGCAACGGGTTGCGCATCGGCTCGCCACCGGTGTCGTCGTGCACCCGGGTGACCAATCCGACCACCAGGGTGTGGTCGCCGATGGGAATCAACCGGTGCACGGTGGCCCGCACCCAGATCGGGGTGCCGTGCAGCACCGGCTCGCCCGTGTCCAGCGTCGACCACAACTCCGGGTCGGCGAAACGCTCCTCGGCAGCGCGCGAAAACCGTTGTGCCAGATGCTGTTGATGTTCGCCGAGGAAGTGCACGACGACCGAATCGGCCTCGCTCATCGCGTCGATGGACGAGGAGGTGTGCGCGATGTTGAACGAGATCAGCGGCGGATCCAGCGAGAGCGAGGCGAAGGAGGTGGCGGTGAAGCCCACCGGGCGTTCCGGCCGGCTCAGGGTGACGATCGTCACTCCCGCGGGATAGTGGCGCATGGCTGCCCGGTACTGCGCTGCGGTGACACCGTCGTGGCGGGGTTCGAGATGCTGAGGGTCGAGATCGGCCAGCTCGGCGTCGGGTCGCTGGGAACTGCTCACGACTCCAACCTACGTCGTGCCCGCCCGCCCGCAATCCCGACGCCGTCCCGGCCCCGCCGAACTGCCCCGATACGCTGGACGAATGAGTGATTGGAAGGCTTTCGACGTCGAGCGCACCGGTCACGTCGCGCGAGTGACGCTGACCGGGCCCGGCAAGGGCAACGCCATGGGCCCGGATTTCTGGAGTGAACTGCCGCTGATCTTCGGCGAGCTGGACGCCGATCCGGAGATCCGCGCGGTCGTGCTCACCGGTTCCGGTAAGCACTTCTCCTACGGCCTCGATCTGCCCGCGATGAGCCCGACCTTCGGTCCGCTGCTGGGCGAGAAGGCCCTGGCCGCACCGCGCACCGATTTCCTCTACGAGATCCGCCGCATGCAGGCCTCGGTGACCGCGGTCGCCGACTGCCGCAAACCCGTGATCGCCGCGATCTCCGGCTGGTGCGTCGGTGGCGGACTCGATCTCATCGCCGCCGCGGATATCCGCCTGGCCAGTGCGGAGGCCAGCTTCAGCCTGCGCGAGGCGAAGGTCGCCATCGTCGCCGACATCGGGTCGCTGCACCGGCTGCCGGGCATCATCGGCGAGGGCCATGTGCGCGAGCTCGCCTATACCGGCAAGGACATCGACGCCGCCCGTGCGGAGAAGATCGGCATGATCAACGACGTCTATCCGGACCAGGAGGCGGTGCTGGCCGCCGCGCACACGCTGGCGGAGGAGATCGCCGCGAATCCGCCGCTGGTGGTGCAGGGCATCAAGGATGTGCTCGATCAGCCCAAGGCCGGCAAGGTGGCCGACGGGCTGCGGTACGTCTCGGCGTGGAACGCCGCCTTCCTGCCCTCGGAGGATCTGACCGAGGCGATTCAGGCCGTCTTCGAGAAGCGCAAGCCGAACTTCCAGGGCAAGTAGCGCACGTACCTGCCGACACGGCTGCCGAATCGGCGAGAGCGCCCGCGGGACGCATACGCCCGCGAGCGCCCTCGCTCGGTAGGGATGCCCGGCGGCCCGGCGGCGCGGGTCGCCGGCGGCACTCAGTGCCCGCCCTGCTCCTGCAGCCGCTTGAACGCCTCATCGGCGAGAGTCTCGGCCTTGGCCCGGCCGTCCCAGCCGTCGACCTTGACCCACTTGCCGGGCTCGAGGTCCTTGTAGTGCTCGAAGAAGTGCTCGATGGCCTTGCGCTCGAACTCCGGGATGTCGTTGACGTCCTGGATGTGATCCCAGCGCTTGTCACCGGCCGGCACCGCGACGACCTTCTCGTCGCCGCCGGCCTCGTCGCTCATCAGCAGCACGCCGACCGGGCGGGCCTCGACGATCACGCCGGGGAACACCGACTCGGGCAGCAGCACCAGGCAGTCCAGCGGGTCGCCATCGGAGCCCAGCGTGTTCTCGATGTAGCCGTAGTCGGCCGGGTAGACCATCGGGGTGTAGAGGTAGCGGTCCAGCCGCACCCGACCCGTCTCGTGGTCGACCTCGTACTTGTTGCGCTGCCCCTTGGGGATCTCGATGGTGACGTCGAACTCCACGTCATCTCCTTCGTCCGATGCGTATGCGTTGATGCGGTACGGCTGCTCGCCGGCGTGTGCCGCGGCCGACTCGCCGACCGGTTCGGTGGGCTGCCGACTCGCCAGCTCGTTCGGTGGAACGCCGGCGAGGTGAGGATAGTGTGGTCGATGCGCGCATGGGTGCGGCAGGGAGCGTCCGCCTCACACGGGTGAATAGGGAGACAGCTGTCACGTGGTAGGTCGAGGTAGGAAGAACATCGGTGGGCTGGCCGCTCGCCGACGCCGCAATATGTGGGTCGCGGTGCTGGTCGCAACCGTTGTCGCCGTCGTCGTGGCCACGGTCGCTCTGGTGACGGTGCGGCCGTGGACCGAGGAATTCCGGCACGGGGGTTTGACGATAGCCGCACCTCCGGCCCCCGTGAAGCCCTTTCCCCAGCTGAATCCGGCCGCGGCGAGTGCGCCCGAACCCAGCCGCCAGGGTCTGGCCGCGGCCTTGGCCCAGGTGGCGACCAGTCCGGACCTGGGCAATTTCGCCGGATCGATCTCCGATCCCGACACCCGCGCCACGCTCTGGAGCGCCGATCCGGACAAGCCGATGATCCCGGCGTCCACCCTGAAGGTCATGACCACGGCGGCGGCGCTGCTGGTGTTGCCGCCGGACCATCGGCTCACCACGCGGGTGGTGGCCGGTTCGGCGCCCGGTGAGGTGGTGCTGGTCGGCGCCGGCGATCCGACCCTGACCGCGCAGGCCGACGGTAAGGGCTACTACCCGAACGGGCCGAGGTTGTCGGATCTGGTGGCTCAGGTCCGTGCCGCGGGGCATCCGGTCGACACGGTCGTGGTCGACACCTCGCTGTATTCGGGCCCGACCTCGCCGGCCGGCTGGGATCCGGCCGATATCGCGGGCGGTTCGTGGGCGCCGATCGAACCGGTGATGATCGACGGCGGCCGTCTCGACCCGCTGGTCGAGTATTCGCCGCGTTCGGCCACGCCCGCCCTGGACGCGGGTCGCCGGCTGGCGCTGGAACTGGGCGCCGACCCGGCGAAGGTACGGCTGGGCAAGGCCGCGCCCGGCGCCGCCGAATTGGCGCACGTGGATTCCGCGCAACTGCGGGATCGCTTGCGGGACATGATGATTCACTCCGACGACGTGCTCGCCGAGACGATCGGCCGGGAGATCGCGGCGGCGACCGGTGGCGAGCAGTCGTTCACCGGTGCCGCCTCCGCCACCCTCACGGCGTTGAAGGCGGCGGGTTTCGACACCGCGGGCGTCACCCAGATCGACAACAGCGGACTGTCCACCGACGACCGGGTGCCGGCGCGACTGCTCGATCGGATCATCGCCGAATCGGCCGCCTCCGCGCAGCCGGGTGGTGCGGATCCGGGCGGCACCACACCGCCCTCGGTCGTGAACACCGGCGACGCCGCCGCGGTCGCCTCCCCGCTGGCGCCGCTGCTGGACTACCTGCCGGTCGCCGGCGGCACCGGATCGCTGGCGGTGCGGTTCGTCGACGGCGGGCCGCAACGCGCCGGTGCGGGCTGGGTGCGCGCCAAGACCGGAACTCTGTCGGTGTCGAGCGCGTTGGCTGGATATGTGTTGGATCGCGACGGCCGCGTCATGACCTTCGCGCTGATGTCGAACGACCGGCCCCCCGAGGCCAGCCGCCCGGCGTTGGACGCCGTCGCCACCACGCTTCGCAACTGTGGATGCTCCTGACGGGTGGAAATGCGATGACCGGATCCGGTGACCCCGCCGATGGCCGTACCGCCGACGATGCCGTGGTCGCCGGTCGCGAAGCCACGGACGTGGCGAAGAACGCGTCCGCGAAGCGCTCGGTGCTGGCCGGCTCGGTCGATTGGCAGCTGGCCGCACGGGCCGGCAGCGCCGTCGTGCCGTCCGGTCCGCGCACCACGCGGTATTCCGCCGAACAGGTCGTCGAGGAACTGTCCGAGGCATCCGTGCGGGCCGAGGGCCCGGTGCGCGAGGTGAGTCTGCTCCTCGACGACCAGCCCGTCCCGCAGGCCACGATCGTCGATCGCCGCGGCTGGATCCGCGCGGCCGCCGAATCCATGTCCGAACTCACCGGATCCGCCGACGACGATCGTGGCCGCTTCGCCGGGAAACCGGCCGGCGTCCAGGCCGGGGCGATGCTGGCCTTCCTGTCCACCGCGATCCTCGGCCAATACGATCCGTTCAGCGGGCCGGACGGCACCTTGCTGCTGGTCGCGCCCAACATCATGGCCGTGGAGCGCGCACTCGGCGTCTCGCCCAGCGATTTCCGGTTGTGGGTGTGCCTGCACGAGGTGACGCACCGGGTGCAGTTCTCCTCGGCGCCCTGGCTGGCCGACTATATGAAGCAGAACGTCGACACCCTCGGCGCTGTCGGCGACGAATCGGTGAACGAGGTACTCACCCGGCTGCTGGAGGAGATGCGTCGCCGGCGCGACAACGGGGTGAGCGACGATCCCGCCGATCGCGGCATCCTCGGCCTGCTGCGCGCCACCCAGCCGCCGCCGCAGCGCGACGCGCTGGACCGGTTGCTGATGCTCGGCACGCTGCTGGAGGGCCACGCCGACCATGTGATGGACGCCGTCGGCCCGGCCGTGATCCCGACCGTCGCGCAGATCCGCGAGGCCTTCGATCAACGTCGCCGGCGCCCGGCCAATCCGATCCAGCGTCTGTTGCGCGCCCTGCTCGGGGTCGACGCGAAGGTCGCGCAGTACGTGCGCGGCAAGGCGTTCGTCGACGAGGTCGTCGGCAAGGTCGGCATGCAGCGGTTCAACACCGTGTGGACCGACGCCGACACCCTGCCCCGGCCCGACGAGATCAGCACCCCGCAACGATGGATCGACCGAGTCCTGGGGTGAACCCGGCGGATCTGCCCGCGGAGGCGCCGGGAACGGGTCCGGTGTCGGCGGCGGAGATCCGATCGCCCGACGATGCGGAGTCGCCCTCGGCGCCCGGGCCGGTCCGGGCGGGCACACAGGAGGCGCGGGCGGCGGACAGGGCGCGATTGCCCGAGACCCGAGCCGTCTTGGTCATGCGGCACGCCGTACGGGAGTGGCTCGCGCGCTATGCGCCGGCCGGGGTGGTCGCCGTCGCGCTCTCGGGCGGGGCGGATTCGCTGGCGCTCACGGCCGCGGCGGTGGCCGAGGCCGCAGCGGTCGACGCGCTCATCGTGGATCACGGCTTGCAGGAAGGCTCGGCGGCCGTCGCGGAGGAGGCCGGCGAGGTTGCCCGCCGGCTGGGATGCCGGTCGGTCCGGGTGTGCCGCGTGTCGGTGACCGGGCCGGGTGGGCCGGAGGCGGCGGCGCGGCAGGCGCGTTATGCGGCACTGGACGAACTGCGCGACGGCCTGCCGGTGCTGGTCGGGCACACCCTCGACGATCAGGCCGAAACCGTGCTGCTGGGATTGGCGCGCGGTTCGGGCCAGCGCTCGATCCAGGGCATGGCCGGCTACGACGAGCCCTGGGGCAGGCCGCTGCTGGGCGTGCGGCGCGCGGTCACCCGGGAGATGTGCCGGGATCTGGGTCTCGACCCACACGAGGATCCGCACAACGCCGCCCCGGAATTCGCCCGCGTCCGGTTGCGGACCGAGGTGCTGCCGCTGCTGGAGGAGGTCCTCGGCGGGGGTGTGGCACCGGCGCTGGCTCGCACGGCCGCGCAACTGCGCGAGGACGGCGAGGCGCTCGACGCGATTGCCGATCGATTGCTGATCGATGCGCGTGATGGTTCGTCGCTGTCGGTCGAGACACTCGCCACGGTTCCGCCCGCGATCCGTCGGCGTGTCATTCGGGCCTGGCTCCTCGGTGGCGGCGCAAAGGCCTTGACGGACAAGCATTTACGCGCGGTGGAGTCCCTGATCACCGATTGGCACGGGCAGGGCGGCGTGGCGGTCGGCGGAGGAATGCCGGGGATCAGGTTGGTTGCCAGGCGCGAACGTGGCAGGCTGACGTTGGCGTTCGCACGATAACGACCCGAAGGGAACCCAGCACACGTGTACGGGGACGACATAGCGTCGGTGCTGATCACCGAGGAGCAGATCCGAGCCAAGGTCGACGAGCTGGCCGAACTCATCGCGAAGCGATATCCCCCGGACGCGCCCGAGGGTGATCTGCTGCTGGTCGGCGTGCTCAAGGGTGCGATCTTCTTCATGACCGAGCTGGCGCAGGCGCTGCCCATCCCGACGCAGATGGAGTTCATGGCCGTCTCGTCCTATGGGTCGTCCACCTCGTCGTCGGGCGTGGTCCGGATTCTGAAGGATCTGGACAAGGACATCGCCGGGCGCAACGTGCTGATCGTCGAGGACATCATCGACTCCGGTCTCACGCTGTCGTGGCTGATGCGCAACCTCTCCAGCCGCAACCCCGCCTCGCTGGAGGTGGTGACGCTGTTGCGCAAGCCCGATGCGCTGCGCACCCACATCGAGGTCGCGCACGTCGGTTTCGACATTCCGAACGAATTCGTGGTCGGCTACGGACTGGACTACGCCGAGCGTTACCGCGATCTGCCGTACATCGGCACCCTGAACCCGCGGGTCTACAGCGCCTGAACTGGGCACATGACCGAATTGGTGACCGAATTCCGCCGGAGTGTGGCGAAAATCACCGTTTGACGATGTTCCCTGCGCAATCGCTATCGATGGAAGTTGCTGATCGGCCGCGATGGCAGGCCGTACCGGCGGCGGAACTCTCCGCGCCGCGCTGAAGGTGACATCACCGCTGGTCGACGCATGCGGAGATGGTGTCTCATCGGCTTCTCGCGACGGCTGTCGCGTTCGCTGAGAATTGTCCGAGGCGATTGTGCTGGAGTTATGGCGGAGCCCTATGCTGTCGGTAACAAACCGTTTGGCTGTTTATGACCCTCTATTCAGACTTGAAGGTCTAAAGCGGCTGGATTTCCCTGACCGATTCTGATAGCAAGGTGCTATGGACCCGCATTTGCGCGACCTGCGGTACTTCGTCGCCGTCGCTGAGGAACTGCACTTCACCAATGCCGCGCAGCGGCTGCACATCGCTCAACCCACCCTCTCGCGGCAGATCCGCCAGCTCGAGCGTCAGCTCGACGTGGTCCTGTTCGATCGCAACCAGCGCAGCGTCGCGCTGACCGTCGCCGGTAAAGAACTGCTCGAGGGCGCCCGCCGCATCCTGGAGCTGTGGGAGGTCACCAACGTGGCCCTCCAGGAAGCCGGTGAGGTGTTGCGGGTCGGTATCCAGAGCTCGATCGGACGCGGTCTGATCGCCGAACTGGAAAGCGCCAGCGGACATCGGCTGGCCCTGCATTCGGCATCGTGGACCGATCCCTCCAGCGGCCTCGCGGGCCGGCAGGCCGATCTGGCGTTGATGTGGTTGCCGGTGCCCGATTCCGGGCGCTACCGCTGGCAGGTGCTGCGCACCGAGGCGAGGTGGGTGCTGCTCCCCGAGAACCACCGGCTGGCCGATCACGAGGCCATCGAATTCGCCGACCTGATCGACGAGCCGTTCATCGCGATGCCCGCCGAAGCCGGTGCGGCACGCGACTTCTGGCTCGGCGGCGACGCCCGCGGCGGGCGGCAGGCCAAGATCGGTGGCGAGGCCGCCACCGCCGAGGAACGGCTCGAGGCCGTCAGCCTCGGACTCGGCGTCTGTCTGCTGGCCGAGAACAATGTGCCGATGTATCGGTGGCCCGGACTCACCGCCCGCCCGGTCGCCGGCCTCGCGCCGTGTGAACTCGCCATGGTGTGGCGCGCGGACGACGACCGGCCGACCATTCTCGATTTCGCCAATCGCGTTGTGGCCGGAGGCTTTTCCGTCGTCGAAGACGAGCGGTGAGCGCTGGCGAAGACGAGCGGTGAGCGCTCAGGCGGTGCGCTGCCAGGGCTGAGCCGTCTCCAACTGCGCGGCCAGGCGTAGCAGCGTCGATTCACTGCCGGGCGGCCCGGCCAGCTGTGCGGCCACCGGCGTCCCGGTGCGCGGGTGCAGCCCCATCGGGACGCTCACCGCGGGCCAGCCGACCAGATTCCACAGCGGCGTGAACGGCGAGAAGCGCACGTTGGCAACGACATTGGCCAGCCAGCCCCGGGCGTGCCAATTGCGCGCCGCGAGGGCCGGCGTGGCCAGCGTCGGCGTGATCACCACATCGTGCTGCTCGAAGAAGTCGAGCAATCGCGCCTCGATCCGGTCGACCTGATTCGGCCGGACCAGACCGGCCTTCAGCACCGCCCGGCCCAGCGCGATATGCACGCGGCTACGGCGTTGCAGCAGTTCCGGATTCGCGACCGCACCCGCCTCGCGCGCGGCATTGGCCAGCCAGCGCCACGCCAGCGCGGTGGTCGCGCCCTGATACGGCAGTGCGGCGGGCGCGACGCCGTGACCGGCCTCCTCGGCGAGCCGGGCGGCGGTCTGCGCCGCCGCGGCCCAGTGCCTGTCCACCCGCACCAGCGGGGACGGCGATCCGGGCGCGATCGCGATGCGCAGCGGCGTCGGCGGTTCCAGATCGGCGAGGGCGGGCCGGTCGGCCAGCACCGACAGCATGAGTGCCGCATCGGCGACCGTGGTCGCGAGCACCCCGTTCTCGGTCATCCCGCTCCAGGAGTCGACTCCCACCTGGGCCGGGACCACGCCGCGTCCCGGCTTGATGCCGAAGACGCCGCAGCATGCGGCGGGTATGCGCACCGACCCGAGTCCGTCGTTACCGTGGGCCACCGGCACGAGCCCGGCGCCGACCGCGGCACCCGATCCACCCGAGGATCCACCGGCGCTGTAGCGAATATTCCACGGGGAACGAGCGATTCGCTCGGGCGTGTCGGAGGTGCCCCACAGCGCACCCTCCGGCATCTCCGTCAGGCCGACCACGATCGCGCCCGCGGCCCGCAGCCGCCGCACCACCGGGTGATCCGTGGCGGCCGGGACGCCCGATCCCGCGCGCGAACCCGCGTCGGTGATCTCACCGGCCACATCGATGTTGTTCTTCACCGCGACGGGGACGCCCGCCAACGGGAGGATGTCGAGGTCGGCGCGGTCGGCCAGGGCGCGGCTCTCGGCCCGTGCCCGCTCCGCGCGGACGGTGTGGAAGGCGCCCACCCGTGTATCGCCCCCGGCGATGCGATCCAGCGCGGCGTCGACGACCTGCCCGGCCGTGACCAGACCGTCGCGCACCGCGGCGGCGATCGCGACGGCGGTCGTCAACTTCGCTGGGTTGGGGGCGTTCTCGGCGCCGCCGCCGGGGAGCGGCTCACCGCTCGCGGGCTCCGGGCCGGCCGTCGACGAGGGCGAATCGTGGTGCCGAGTTCGCGTGGACTTCCTCGTGTCCGCAGGGCCTTCGGTAGCCGCGGAGTCATCGGTGCCGGGCCGGTCGGTGGCCGAGGTCGCTGCCGGTTCCGCGGCGGGCGGTTGCGGCCGGTCACCCGGTGTGGTCGTCGACTCCGAATCTGCGCTGGAATCCTGGTGCGGTCCGGCGTTTTCCGCCGGTGTCCCGGAGGCCGGATCCACTGGTCCGGAGCCGGTGGGTTCGTCTGCGTCCACTGCTACCTCCCGGGTGGCGCGCGAGACGGCGTTCGATGTCGCGTCGGCTAGTGCGGTGCCCTCGTTGTGCATATGTCAAAGCCCCCGTCGCGTTGTGGTCGATATGGGCTGTTTTCGATGTTGTCGCGCAAGTTATCACTTTCGGCGACGCACACCGTTGATGATCACGGGGCGTGGCGGATGGTGCCGCGAAACCACGACCGCGATGCCCGAATGCACGGTGGCCGCGGCACCCACTGGACACCGCGGCCGGACAACACGTTTCGCTCCGCGCTATTCGGTGCCGCTGCGGACCCGCTCCTCGTAGGCCTTGCGGGCGGCCGAATCGACATCGCCGAGGAAGGTCTGCTGCGCGCCCAGGGCACGCCCGATCGCATCGCCCACCGACTCCGGCAGCAGTCCGACCACCTGCGAGATGGCGCCGGCGACCTTGGTCACCCGGACCTTCGACTTCGGCGTCACCAGGAGTTTCGCGATGGCCTCGGCGATCTCCTCCGGCTCGGCCGGGCGCATCAGCTTCGGCGCCGAAACACCCGATCCCAGTTCGGTATTCGTCAGCGTCGGCAGCACCGAGGAGAACGACACGCCCGTATCGCGATACTCCTCCCGCAGCGTGTCGGTGAAGCCCAGGACCGCGTGTTTGGTGGCGTTGTAGGTCGCCAGACCCGGGATGTGGGTCTCACCGGCGAGGGAGGCGATGTTGATGATGTGGCCGCTTCGCCGCGGCAACATCCGGGCCAGCGCCAGTTTCGAGCCCAGGATGACGCCGTAGACATTGATATCGATGATGCGGCGGGTCAACGCATCCGGTTCGTCGACCACCTTGCCGGTCGGCATGATGCCGGCGTTGTTGATCAGCACATCGACAGGACCCAGCGCCCGTTCCACCTCGTCGAGGAAACTGCTGAACGACTGCTGGTCGGTGACGTCCACCCGGCCGTAGTGATCGAAATCGTGGTCGGTGCCGGACTGTTTGACGGCCGTCTCGTCCACATCGCCGATGGCGATCTTCGCGCCGAGTTGCTGCAGCCGCGTCGCGGTCGCCAGGCCGATACCGCGGGCGCCGCCCGTGATGACGACGACCTTGCCGTTGATCTTGCCGAAGTCGGTCACTTCTTCCCTCCGACCGTGTCGAGCACGTCCTTGATGCCCAGCCGGCGCATACCGCGCGCACCCGCGGCGCGCATCGCGGCCAGCGCGAAACCGAGTTTGGTGGTGTTGTACGGGAACCACATGAGTTCTTTTTCCTGCGTGGGCAGGATCGGCACGGTGATGGCCTGTTTGCGGCAGTACTTGCGCACGCCGTCGGCTCCGCCCCAGCGCGCGCCCACACCGGACTGCTGCCAGCCGCCCATGGGCAGCGCGAAGCTGAACATGTTGGCGAAGACGTCGTTGATGTTCACCGCGCCCGCATTCAGTTGGCGCGCAACACGTTCCCCGCGAGCCTTGTCGCCGGTCCACACCGACGCGGACAGGCCGTAGATCGAATCGTTGGCCAGCCGAACGGCTTCGGCCTCGTCGGCGACCTTCATCACCGGGATGGTCGGGCCGAAGGTCTCCTCGGTCATACAGCTCATCGAGTGGTCGACGTCGGCCAGCACGGTGGGCTGGTAGAAGGTGCCCACACCGGTTGCCTTGCCGCCGGTCACCGCCCGTGCGCCCTTGGCGATCGCATCCTCGACGTGGTCGGAGACGATCGATTTCTGCGCGTCGTTGGCCAGCGCGCCGACATCGTATTTCGGCTCCCGCCCGTCGGCGCCCTGCCGCAGTTCGCGCACGTGCGCGGCCAGCTTCTCGACGAAGGTGTCGTAGACCGGCGCCTCGACATAGACCCGCTCGACCGAGATGCACACCTGCCCGGCGTTGAACAGACCGCCGAAGGCGATGCCGTAGGCGGCGCGGTCGATATCGGCGTCGGCCAGCACGATCGCCGGATCCTTGCCGCCGAGTTCCAAGCTGTAGGGGATGAGCCGCTCCACGCAGGCCGCGGCGATCCGCTTACCGGTCTTGGTCGAACCCGTGAACTGCACGTAGTCGACGTTGTCGACGACCGCCGCACCCGTCTCGCCGGCGCCGGTCACCACGGCCAGCACCGGCGGCGCACCGATTTCGGCCCAGCCGCGCGCCAATTCCAGCGCGGACAGCGGGGTCACCTCGGACGGCTTGAGAACGACCGCGGCACCGGCGGCCAGCGCCGGAATCACATCGATCACCGGCATCGCCAGCGGGAAATTCCACGGCGTGATCACGCCGACCACGGGATAGGGCCGGTAGGCGGTGGTCAGCTTCTTGACCCGGGCCAGCGGGCTGTGCGGGGAGGGATGTTCGTCGGAGAGGAACTTGCCGGCGCGCCGGGCGTAATAGCCGGTGAGGTCGACCGAGAAGCTCGGATCGATCAGCGCGTCGACGCGGGCCTTGCCGGTTTCGGACTGCAGCACATCGGCGAGATGATCGGTGTGATCGATGATCCAGTCCTGCAGCTTCAGCAGCCACTCCTTGCGGCCCTCCGGCCCGATGGCTTCCCATTCGGGCTGGTAGAGCCGCAGTTCGCGCACCTTGGCGGCCACCGCGTCGGCCGATTCGGCGGGGACGGTGCCCACCAGCTCGCCGGTCGCGGGGTTGCGCACCTCGATGTCGGTGACCACCGCGGTCGCCTGCCGCGCGGGTGCGCGATCCTTCTGCGCGGTTGCCGCCGGGGCCGATTTCGTCGCCGCCGGCGTGCTCGACTTCGCGGCCGGGGCGGACTTGGCCGCCTTCGCGGGTGTCTTCTTGGCCGCGGTCCGGCCCGCGGTCTTCCGGGCGGCCGGCTTGCTTGCGCCGGTCGATGTCCCGGCCGTGGATTCGCCGGGTGACGGTTCGGTATTCGGCACGATGCTGTCTCTCCCCACGTGCGCTGCGCTGCGAACGGTTGACATTGTGAATCACTTCACTGATCTATGATCGTGTCACAACGATTCCCGCGCTGCTTGGTCTTTGCGGTCAAGGACTCAGCCGGAATTTGGCGCCAGAGCACAAAAATCTCGCGGCCACCGGCGGGCTGCGACACGAGATCGGGTGAACGAGGGGGATCGGTGATGGCGACAGCCCCGTCCGATGTAGCGGTCCGGCAGTGGATGGCCGATTTCGTCGCCGAGACACTGCGCGGCGAGACCCTCGAACAGATGGTGGCCCGGCTCGACGCGCAGATCATCGGCCGCGTGCCGGAACTGACCGATCGCGATCTGCGCCGCGATCTGGAATCCAGCACCCGGGCGCACGCCTTGGCCGTCCTCAGCGGTCTCACCCAGGACGCGATGGAATACGCGGTCCCCGAACAGGCGCACGCCTTCGCCCGCACGCTGGCCCGCCGCGGCTACGACCTGCGGCTGCTGCTGCGCGTCTACCACGCCGGCCAGGAGGCCGCGATCGACTACATGACCGAGGTGATCGACGAGCGCCGGCTGCCCGAGCAGTTCGAACGCTCGGCGCTGATCCGGCTGTTCGAACGCTCCACCCGCTGGGTGAACACCTCCGTCGAGGCGCTGACCGACACCTATATGCAGGAGCGGGAGCGCGGCCTGCGCGCGGCGCTCAACCAGCGCACCGAGATCGTGCGGACCCTGCTGTCGGGCGAGGACGTCGACGCGGACTACGCCTCGGCGCGACTGGGCTTCCGTCTCGCGCAACGCCAGGTCGCGATCGTGCTGTGGACCGATTCCGCCGCGCGCGGTGCCGGTGCGCTCCTGTCCGCCGCGGCGGACGGGTTCGCCCGTGCCGGGTTCGACCTCCCCGGCACGGGCGACGGCCCGCGGGAAGGCCCGGACGCCGTGACCGGAACGGGCGACGGTATCGCCGGAAGCGACCGTGTTGTGGGGGACCGCGGCGTCGTGGGGGACCGCGGCGCGGACGACCGGCTGACGGCCGGCAGTGACGAACTCGGACGGCTGGAACGAACGGCGACGCGGCTGGCCACCGCGCTCGGCGGGGTCGGCGTCCTGACCGTCCCGGCGGGATCGGCGGCGCTGTGGGCGTGGCTCGCGGCCGACGCCGAGGCGGTCGCCGCGGTCGCCGCCGATATCGTCGCCGCGCCGATGCGCCTCACGCTGGGCTCGTCCGCGACGGGTGTGGCCGGATTCCGGCAGAGCCATCGCGATGCGATCGCGGCGCGGCAGGTGGCCGAGCGGGCGGCCGTAGATCTCGGCCGGGTGCTGCCGTACGCGCGGGTCGAACCCGCCTATCTGGCCGGTGCGGACGTCGCGGCGATGCGCGCGCTGATCCGGCGGGAACTCGGACCGCTGGCCGCTCCGGATGCGAATTCGGCGCGGCTGCGCGAGACGTTGCTCGCCTACTTGAGCTGTCACCGCAGCCCGGAGGGCGCGGCGGCGCGCCTGGGCGTGCACAAGAACACGGTCCGCTACCGCATTCAGCGCATCGAGGAGACGCTCGGGCGTCGCATCGAGGAATGCGGCCTGCGGCTCGAGCTGGCGCTGGAATGCGTGGCGGTCTACGGGGTGTGAACGCTCAGACGCGGTCGCCGGTCGCGCGCAGCGGGGGTTCCGCCGCCGCGGTGACCGGATGATCGGGCAGTTCGGCCAGCAGTGTCGTCGTCGCCGCGGCCACCGCGGCCACCGCCTTGTCGAAGGCCGGTTTCGTGACATACGACAGACCGGTCAGGCCACCCACCTTCCGCACGTATTCCTGTGCGGCAGCGAAGATTTCCTGGTCGGTGGCGCGGGGTTCGAGCCCGCGCAGCACGGTGATGTTGCTACCCATGGCGCCGAGAGTAGCCCTAGGCAGGGGCTTACGGCGCCCGATGAAACGGCAAATGTGAAAAATGTGTGTATCGGACTGTGGCGGTATGTCCAGAAGCGCCGGAATCCGCCCTTCGAGGTCACAGTCGACACGGCATCGGGAGATAACCGAACCCCCGGATGGCGGATGCGACACAATCGGATCATGGCTGCCCGCGACATGCCGACCCTGACCACATTCCCCTATCCGGAACTGGACGAGCGCGAGGACGACCACTGGTCCGGCGCCCAGGTTTCCGACGACGAATTGCGCGCGCTGTCCCTGGGGGCGTTCTACTCCGCCCGCTGGGACGCTTTCCACGATGCGCTGCTGCTCGGTCCCGAACGAGAACATCCGCTCGGCGACCGCCGCGAACTGGCCATCGACACGCTGACCGGGGCCTGGGGGATCACCGACGGGACCGAGGCGATGGCGTCGATGGAACAGCTGCTCGACGGGATGCACGCACCGCTGTACGCGCTGGTCCATCCGCTGGTGAACGCGGCCCTCAATTCGCCCGAACGGGACCGCTTCGGTGAGCGCGCCGATCGGCATCGCGCCTTCCTGCGGCAGGTCGGGGCGTTTCGGGGAATGGACAACCCGGAGGCGCTGGTCCGCGACTACGACATCTGGTCCCAGGCGATCAAACTCGATCTGACCGGCCATCTGGTGCAGCCGCTGCCCGCCGATATCCAGGCCTGGGATCTCGCCCGGGTGGTCGCGGTGGCGCGGATGGCCTTCACCGCCGGCTACCTCGAGGCCGATACGGCCTGGGATTACGTGATGCGCGCGCTGCCGCCGGCGCAGAAGCGCTACCGCAATTGGCGGCAGTTCGGCGACGCCTATCTCACCGGCTGGACCTATTGGCAGGCCTGTGAGGACATGGCCGTGCTCAAGTCCGGCGGCACCGATCGGCGGCTCGAACTCGTCCGACTATGGATGCGGCCGACCAGTCCGTGGCGGCGCATCGCACTCCAAGGCGAGTAGCGCCTCAGTCGGGGAGCGAGCGCAGGATCCCGCGGCCGTAACGCTGGAACTGCGCATCGTCGACCATCGCCAGCGAATGCCGCTCGACCAGTAGTTCCCACTCCGAATACAGCTGTGCCACGCCCGGATCCGGCGGCGCCACGGCGCCGTCGGCGGACTCGCGCTGAATCGCGAAGTTCACCGCACCGACGATCCGATCGGTATCGGCCCGGTCGGTCCCCAGAAAGCTCAGCGTCGTATTGCCGTCGGTGAGGTCGATGCCGTAGTCGCCACCCGGTTCGTCGCCCGAACCCTTGCCGACCTCGGCCGAGATCAGCGCCGAGACCGGCATCTCGTGCGCATAGCGCGGGGTGGAACCGATCGAGAGCAGCAGCACCCGCCCGGTGGTGACGGCCAGCAGCCCGCGCCCGCGTCCGGCCGGCGGGACCGCGGTGACCATCGCCGTCTCCAGCATGAATTCGTCGGGTGTGACCATCGTGTGCAGCGCGCCGGCGGCCGAGCGGGTCTCCCGCCGCGGCGCCATCCGCCGGATCGCGCGGTCGACGTCGGCCCGGGTCGGTCCGCTCTTACCCCAGACCGGTGCGGGTGGCACCAGATCGGGCGCCGACATATCGATGCGCTGGGTGGCCAGGATCTGCGAGTTGATCCGTTCCACGATCACGGTCGCGGCCGGCACGTCGTGTTCGGCGATCAGCACCGGGAGCGGGGTGCGGTCGGCCGGGACGCCGGTGAGGACCGGACTCGGATAACGCAGGTAGATCTCGATCACGACGGCGTCGTCGGCGCGCCGGTTCAGCCGGACCTTCAGCAGGTCCGACACCGGAACGTCGAGCACCCGCTCGCCATCGGTGCCCGGCCGCAGAACCTGGAGTCGCCCGCCGCCGTGGCGCAGTATCGCTGTGGGTGTCCGTAGCTCGACTATGTCCATACCCCCTGCGTTCGTCCTGTGTTGTCGCTCACAATAGGTCGTGCATGCCATGATTGGGACCACTTGGACGGACACCGCGAGGTGATCGCCCGATAGATCGGGAACCACCAGCGTTCTCCGACCGTTTACCTGTTGAACTGCATCAGCTGCCGAACTGCGCGATGTATCGAGTAGACCGTACGCGGTAACGTGGCTTGTCCGCATCCGTTCTGCCCGACCCGGTCGGTGCCGGTATGGATACGGCCCCGCCCGACGCATAGTAGGCATACACCGGAAACACCGGAAAGGACTGGCCCGCCGGCCGACGCTCTATGAACCGCAAGACAGTGTTTCGCAACCTGGCCATAGTCGCGGGCATCCTGCTCGTGATCTATCTGGTCAGCTACTTCAGCAACGACACGCGCGGCTGGAAGAACGTCGATACCTCGGTGGCGCTCACCCAGCTTGCCGACAAGCAGAACGTCAAGCAGGTCCAGATCGATGACAAAGAACAGCAGCTGCGCATCACCCTGAAACAGGGCAACGACGCCACCGGCGGCCAGACCCAGATCATGGCCAAGTACCCCGGCGGCAGCGAGGTCTCCGCGCAGATCCTGCGCGATGTGCAGCAGTCCGGAGCGCCGTTCAACACCGCGGTCAAACAGGACAGCTGGTTCACCCAGGTGCTGCTGTTCGTCCTGCCGATGGTGATTCTGCTCGGCCTGTTCGTCTTCGTGATGGCCCGCATGCAGGGTGGTGGCCGCGGCGGCATGATGGGCTTCGGTAAATCCAAGGCCAAACAGCTGTCGAAGGATATGCCGAAGACCACGTTCGCCGATGTGGCCGGCGCCGACGAGGCCGTCGAAGAGCTGTACGAGATCAAGGACTTCCTGCAGAATCCGGCGCGCTACCAGGCGCTGGGCGCCAAGATCCCCAAGGGCGTGCTGCTCTACGGCCCTCCCGGAACCGGTAAGACGCTGCTGGCCCGCGCCGTCGCGGGTGAGGCCGGGGTGCCGTTCTTCACGATCTCCGGTTCCGACTTCGTCGAGATGTTCGTCGGTGTCGGCGCCTCGCGCGTGCGCGACCTGTTCGACCAGGCCAAGCAGAACAGCCCCTGCATCATCTTCGTCGACGAGATCGACGCGGTCGGCCGCCAGCGCGGCGCCGGCCTCGGCGGTGGTCACGACGAGCGCGAGCAGACGCTGAACCAGTTGCTGGTCGAGATGGACGGTTTCGGCGACCGCACCGGCGTCATCATCATCGCGGCCACCAACCGGCCCGACATCCTGGACCCGGCGCTGCTGCGCCCGGGCCGCTTCGACCGCCAGATCCCGGTCGGCAACCCGGACCTCGCCGGTCGGCGCGCGATTCTGCGGGTGCATTCGCAGGGCAAGCCGATCGCGCCCGATGCCGATCTGGACGGCCTCGCCAAGCGCACCGTCGGCATGTCGGGTGCGGATCTGGCCAATGTGATCAACGAGGCGGCGCTGCTCACCGCGCGTGAACACGGCAACGTCATCACCGGACCGGCTCTGGAGGAATCGGTCGACCGGGTGATCGGCGGTCCGCGTCGCAAGAGCCGGATCATCAGCGAACACGAGAAGAAGATCACCGCATACCACGAGGGCGGTCACACCCTGGCCGCGTGGGCGATGCCCGATATCGAGCCCGTCTACAAGGTCACCATCCTGGCCCGCGGTCGTACCGGCGGCCACGCCATGACCGTGCCCGAGGACGACAAGGGCCTGATGACCCGGTCGGAGATGATCGCCCGCCTGGTGATGGCGATGGGCGGCCGCGCGGCCGAGGAACTGGTCTTCCACGAGCCGACCACCGGGGCCTCGTCCGATATCGACCAGGCGACCAAGATCGCGCGTGCGATGGTCACCGAATACGGCATGAGTGCCCGGCTGGGCGCGGTGCGCTACGGGCAGGAGCAGGGCGACCCCTTCCTGGGCCGCACGATGGGCACCGGCTCGGACTACTCGCACGAGGTGGCCCGCGAGATCGACGAGGAGGTGCGCAACCTCATCGAGGCCGCGCACACCGAGGCCTGGGCGATCCTCAACGAATATCGCGACGAACTCGACGCGCTGGCCACAGCGCTGCTGGAGCGCGAGACCCTGCACCGCAAGGATCTCGAACAGGTGCTCGCCACCGTCGACAAGCGTCCGCGCATCACCGCCTTCAACGATTTCGGTGAGCGTGTGCCCTCGGATCGCCCGCCGGTGAAGACCCCGCGCGAACTCGCCGCCGAACGCGGCGAACCGTGGCCGGAGGAGGCCGAGACCCGCAAGCCGAGCCAGCCCGCGCCGCAGCCGGTGCCGGCCAACGGCTATCCGCAGGAGGGCCATCGCAACCCGGCCCCGGCTCCGACCCCCGGCTACGGCTATCCGGCCCCGCAGCCCGGTAACTACCCGCGGCCCGCGAACGGCCCGGGATATCCGCCGCGGCAGGGTACGCACGGCTCCCGCCCGGATTACGGCGCTCCCGCCGGCTGGTCGGCTCCGGGCTGGCCGCCGCAGGAGGATCCGTCCGCTGGCGGTTCGCCGCAGCAGCCGGAGTACGGCGGTGGCTACGGCGGCGGATCCCAGGGATACGGCGAGCCCCAGCGCTACGGCGGTGGTCATCGGCGGCCCGAGTGGTCCGGAGATCAGGAGGGTTCGCCGCAGAACGGCACCCAGGATCACGGCGATTGGGACGGACCGAACAGCCACCGCTGACCGGCTGCGATTAGGCTCGACGGTCGAACCGCGCTGTCGGCGCGTTGATTTACGTGATTGTGGAGGTGTCCTCGTATGTCGGCCAACAACAGCGCTCCCGCCGGGTCCGATTCGGCGTCGGGCGCGGGTGCCGCCGTGGTTGCGGAGGCACCGGCTCCGATCGCGCTGGGTACCGGTCGGACCTTCGATCAGAAGCGGGCCGAGGCCGCGGTGCGGGAACTACTGGTCGCGGTCGGGGAGGATCCCGACCGCCCCGGGCTGATCGATACTCCCGCCCGGGTCGCGCGCGCCTATCTCGAGATGTTCGCGGGCCTGTACGTGGAACCGGATTCGGTGCTGAACACCACCTTCGACGAAGGGCATCAGGAATTGGTGCTGGTGCGCGACATCCCGATGTATTCGACCTGCGAACACCACCTGGTGTCCTTCCACGGCGTCGCGCACGTCGGGTACATCCCGGGTCCGCAGGGGCGGGTCACCGGTCTGTCCAAACTGGCCCGCCTGGTCGACCTGTACGCCAAGCGGCCGCAGGTCCAGGAGCGGCTGACCAGCCAGATCGCCGACGCGGTGATGCGGAAACTGGATCCCCGCGGCGCCATCGTGGTGGTCGAGGCCGAGCATCTGTGCATGGCGATGCGCGGTATCCGCAAGCCCGGCGCCAGCACCACCACCTCCGCGGTGCGTGGCCTGCTGCAGACCAACGCCTCCTCGCGCGCCGAGGCCCTCGACCTGATCCTGCGCAAATGAGCGATCGCCCATGAGCGCAGTGATCACGCCCCGGGACGGGCGCTCGTGCGTGGTGATGGGCGTGGTGAACGTCACCAGCGACTCCTTTTCCGACGGTGGCCGCTACCTCGATCCGGCCGTCGCGGTCGCCCACGGGGTGCGGCTGTACGAGGCCGGCGCCGACATCATCGATGTGGGCGGTGAATCCACCCGCCCGGGCGCCGTGCGCATCGATCCCGACACCGAGGCCCGGCGGGTGGTCCCGGTGATTCGCGGTCTGGTGGAGGCCGGCGTGCCGACCAGCGTGGACACCATGCGGGCGAGTGTCGCGGCCGCCGCGATCGACGCCGGGGTGAGCGTCGTCAACGACGTCTCCGGTGGTCGCGCGGATGCCGAGATGGTGAAAGTCGTTGCCGCCGCGCAGATCCCGTGGATTCTGATGCACTGGCGGGCGAATGCCGACCATCGCCACATCGGCCCGGCCGACCATTACGACGACGTCGTGGGTGAGGTGCTGGCCGAACTGTCGGCGCAGGTGGATCTGGCCATGGCGGCCGGCGTGCATCCGAGCCGGCTGGTGCTGGACCCGGGCCTCGGCTTCGCCAAGAACGCCGAACACAACTGGGCACTGCTGGGCGCACTGCCGGAACTGACGGCCCAGGGGTTGCCGATTCTGGTGGGCGCCTCCCGCAAGCGTTTCCTGGGTTCGCTGCTGGCCGACGAGTCCGGACCGCGTCCGCCCGACGGGCGTGAGGTCGCCACCGCCACCATCTCGGCCCTCGCTGCCCAGCACGGCGCGTGGGGCGTACGAGTGCACGATGTGCGGTCGTCGCTCGACGCCATCGCCGTCGCGGACGCCTGGCGGCGAGCCGCCGAGATCGGGCAGCGGCGAGCCGCCGAGATCGGGCAGCGGCGAGCCGCCGGTTCACACCATCAGGGGAGCGAGTGAGTACCGATCGCATCGAGCTGCGCGGTCTGCGCGCCTACGGTCACCACGGCTGCTTCGACTTCGAGCGCCGGGAGGGCCAGGAATTCCTGGTCGACATCACCCTGTGGCTGGATTTCGCGAAGGCGGCCGCGACCGACGAGCTGTCGGCCACCGTCGACTACGGCGAGCTGGCGCAACGCGCGGTCGCGATCGTCTCCGGGCCGCCGCGCAATCTGATCGAGACCGTCGCCGCCGAGATCGCCGACGATGTGATGCGCGACGAGCGCGTCGTCGCCGCGGAGGTGGTCGTGCACAAGCCGTCGGCGCCGATTCCGCACGCCTTCGCCGATGTCCGGGTGGTGGCCACCAGGCGGCGAGACGTACCGCCGACCCCGGAGGTGGCCGGATGAGCCGTGCGGTGCTGTCGATCGGGTCGAATCTGGGGGATCGGCTCGCCCATCTCCGCAGCGTGGTGGAGGCGCTGACGCCGCAGCTGGTCGCGGTGTCGCCGGTGTACACGACCGCGCCGTGGGGTGGAGTGCCGCAGGAGGACTACCTCAATGCCGTTGTGGTGGTGGAGGATTCGGAGCTGGGTCCGCACGATTGGCTCGAACGCGGACAGCGGCTCGAGCAGCGGTCCGGGCGTGTCCGCGAGATCCGCTGGGGCGCACGGACTCTGGATGTGGACGTGATCTGGTGCGCCGAGCGCGGCGCCGCGGGACTGCGGCCGGTGACCAGTGCGGATCCGGAACTGACACTGCCGCATCCGCAGGCGCACAACCGCGCGTTCGTCCTGGTGCCGTGGGCCGAGGTCGAACCCGATGCGACGCTGGAGGTCGACGGCCGGACCCGTCGGATCCGGGACCTGCTGGCCGAACTCGATCCGGGCGAGATCGACGGCGTCCGGCTCACCGACCTGTCGCTGTCCGCGGCGCAACGATGATCGGTGGCTGGTCATGAATGTCATGAGGCCGACCAAGATTCTGGATCTGCTCGCGAACGTCCTGATCGCCGCCGCGGTGGCGTGGGTGGCGACGCGCTGGGCCTATTCGAGCTTTCCGCCGATCACGGTGATCGCGGGCGCCTCGCTGTATCCGGTGGCCGCCGTGGAAGCGGTGCTGGCGTTCGTGATTCGCTCCCGCGTCGGCGAGCACCGCATCGGTGACGGTCCGAAACAGTTGCATCCGATCACCGCGGCCCGCGCGGTGGCGCTGGCGAAGGCCTCGGCGCAGGTGGGTTCCCTGGCGGCCGGCGTGTGGCTGGGCTTCCTGATCTGGGTGCTGCCGCAGCGGTCGGATATGCGCGCGGCTGCCTCGGACACCCCCGGCGCCATCGTGGGTCTGATCGCCGGTGTGGTGTTGGTCGCGGCCGCGCTGTGGCTGGAGTATTGCTGCCGCGCGCCACATGAGCCACCAGACGAACCAGCTACCTCATAGCTAACACAGTTGAGTCGAGTTCCGGACCGGCTGCGCGCCGAAATCCGCTATTCGAGTTACCCTTGCGGACATGGTTTCACCCTCCCGTAGCAGTGCTTCCCCGCGACAGCGGGACAACGCGGGAAAAATCGTCGTCGGCGTATTAATTCTGCTCGGTCTGATTGCCAGCGTGTTTCTGATTTTCAGCAACAATGTGCAGTTGGTTCGGGTCGGTTTGGTCGCGGCTCTGTGGGCCGCCGCGGTGGCCGCGCTGGCGGCGACCCGCTACCGCCGGGATGCGGCGATCGATCAGGCCAAGGCCCGTGACCTGCAGAAGGTCTACGAGTTGCAGCTCGAACGCGAGATCACCGCCCGGCGCGAATACGAACTCGGCGTCGAATCGCGGGTGCGCCGGGAGGTCGGCGCGGACGCCGCCGAACTGGCCGCGCTGCGGAGCGAGCTGACCGTGTTGCGCGAAAGCCTGCAGCGGCTGTTCGACGGCGACCTACTGGTCGACCGACCGGCGCTGCGCGCCGAGGCTGTGCGCGTACAGGAGCTCACCCGCGCCACCGTGGCGAACGGTAGCTCGCAGGAAACCGACACCTGGGACGCGTGGAGTGCGCCGGCCGTGCCGCTGCACGTGGTCTCGCCGGTCTTCGATCCGGACCATCCCGAACCCCCGGCCTTCGCCAGCCCCTACGACGATCCGGTGACGGCCGAGACTGCCGTGGTGTCGGCGGAGGCGTCGGACGAGGAGGGAGAATCGCCGGGGTCCGTATCGCCGGGGTCCGTATCGCCGGAGTCTGCATCGTCGAAGGCCGGATCCTCGAACGCCGAATCGTCGAAGGTCGAGGCCGCCGGATCCGAATCCGCCCAGGCGGCCGGTGACGAGCACGCCGACCCCGCGGCGACCTCGGCGAAATCCGGCACCGCGGCGGCGAACGAAACGTCCGAACCGGCGGGGAGCGGCGCGGATTCGGCCTCCGAATCCGGCGACTCGCGTCCGAATTCCGCGGTGCCGCGGCTGGCTCCCGTCCGACCGGCGACGACCATGGGCACCGCCGGTTCCCGCCGCCGTCGCCACGCCGATTCCGACGAGGATCAGCCGGGACGCAAGCTCACCGTCGCGGAGATCATGGCGAATCTGCGATCGGAGCAGAACAGCTCGTCGTAATACCCGCGACGGCGGCCCTGAAACAGGTTGCATGTGACGCGCAGTATCGGTAACTTCGCAGGAGGAGTATGCGAAGGAGACACCGAAGATGCTGTCCACTGCTGTAAAGAACACGTCGGCCGATCCCGAGTATCACGAGATCCTGCGTGGTCTGTCCGAGGGTTCGGTGCACAAGAACTTCGACCCCTACGTCGACATCGATTGGGAATCACCGGAATTCGCGGTCGATCCGACCGACACCCGCTGGGTCATGCCGGACGAGGATCCGCTGGGCCGCCACCCCTGGTACAAGGCGCAGCCGGTGGAACGCCAGATCGCGATGGGTATGTGGCGGCAGGCCGGCATCGCCAAGGTCGGCCTGGATTTCGAACAGCTGCTCATCCGCGGCCTGATGCAGTACCTGGTGTCGGTGCCCAACGGTGATCCGGAATTCCGCTACGTGACGCACGAGGCGGCCGAAGAGTGCAACCACACGATGATGTTCCAGGAGATGATCAACCGCATCGGCGAGGATGTGGTCGGCATGGGCACCATCGACCGCAAGCTCACCATGATCATCTGGCCGGCCGTGAAGTATTTCCCGGAGCTGTTCTTCACGATGATTCTCGGTGGTGAGGAACCCATCGACCACCTGCAGAAATCGCTGCTGCGCGCCGGCACCGACCTGCATCCGATGGTGCAGCGGGTGATGCAGATCCACGTGGCCGAAGAGGCCCGCCACATCTCGTTCGCGCACGAATATCTGCGCCGCAACGTGCCCGGCATGAATCCGGCCACGAAGTTCGTGCTGTCGCTGCTCTTCCCGACCGCGATGCGGATCATGCTCGACATGATCATGACTCCGCCCAAGGAGTTCGTGGAAAAGTTCGACATCCCCGCGGAGGTGATGCGCGAGGCCTACTGGGGCAGCGCGGAGTCCCAGGTCACCATGCGCAACATCTTCGGCGACGTCCGTGCCCTGGCCACCACGAGCGGCTTGATGAACCCTGTAGCCAAGGTCGCCTGGCGCCTCCTGGGAATCCACGGCCCCACCTCCCGCTACCGCAGCGAACCCGCCCGCAAGGCCGCGTAGGGCCCAGCTTCGCCGAGTAGGCCATCCGTCGGGGTGTACATCGAAACGATGTACACCCCGACAAGGTACTGAGGGAAATATCACGCGCCCCGGCTCTGGCAGCGCCCCCGGTCACTACCTATTCTCGACTCGTAACGTCCGGTACCCGCCATGCGGGACTGGAACGCCTTCCGAGAGGACAACGGTGACCTCCGATTTTTCGCGGCCCGACGAGGCCGATTCATCGCGCCCCGCCGCGCCCGCGGCATCGGGCACATCCGCTGTTTCCGGCTCCGATCCGGCGCCGGCTCGGCTGACGGTCGGCATCGTGTCGGCGGGCCGGGTGGGTTCGGCGCTGGGTGTCGCGCTGGAGCGTGCCGGGCATGTGGTGTTCGGGGTGTCCGCGATTTCCGATGCGTCGCGGCATCGGGCGCGGACGCGGTTGCCGGAGGCGCAGATCTTGCCGGTGGAGGAGATCGCGGCCCGCAGCGAACTGCTGATCCTGGCGGTACCGGACAGTGAACTGCCCGGTCTGGTGGCCGGTTTGGCGGCCGCGCGGGTGGTCCGCCCGGGAACGATCGTCGCGCATACCTCGGGGGCGAACGGCGTGGCCGTACTGTCCCCGCTGACCGGTGTCCGCCCGCTGGCGATCCATCCGGCGATGACCTTCACCGGCCACGACGAGGACACCGCGCGCTTGGCGAATGCCTGTTTCGGGATCACCGCGGCCGACGAGATCGGTTATGCGATCGCGCAGTCGCTGGTGATCGAGATGGGCGGCGAACCGGTCCGGGTGCCGGAGGAGAACCGGGCGCTGTATCACGCGGCTCTCGCGCACGGCAGTAATCATCTGGTCACCCTGATCGTCGATGCGGTGGCGGCGTTGCGGGCGGCGTTGGACGGCCCGGGTCTGCTGGGGCAGCAGGTGGTCGACGAGCAGCCCAACGGTTTGGCGGAGCGGATGCTGGCGCCGCTGGCGTCGGCGGCGCTGGACAACGCGCTGCGCCGGGGTCTGCCGGCCTTGACCGGCCCGGTGGCGCGTGGTGACGCCCTCGCGGTCTCGGCGCACCTGGAGGCACTGGCCGCGGCCGATCCGGAGCTGGCCGAGAGCTATCGCGCGATGTCGCTGCGGACGGCGCAGCTGGCCCGCACGAGTCCGGATCTGATCGGTCTGCTGGAGGGACACTGATGTCGAATTCGCGAGCGAAGAAGCTGACCCCGGAGCAGTTGCGCACCCTGTATCGCCCGGGCGAGCTGACGGTGGTGCACGAGCCGGCCGCGCTCTCGGCGGTGACCTCCGCACTGCGCGGGGTGGGTCGCACGGTCGCGCTGGTGCCGACGATGGGTGCCCTGCACGAGGGCCATCTGGAGTTGGTGCGCCGCGCCAAGCGCACGAATCAGGTTGTGGTGGTGTCGATTTTCGTCAACCCGCTGCAGTTCGGCGAGAACGAGGACTTCGACAAGTATCCGCGCACGCTCGACAGCGATGTGGCGCTGTTGCGTGACGAGGGCGTGGCGCTGGTGTTCGCGCCGAGCGTGGCCCAGATGTATCCGGAGGGCCCGCGGACCTCGGTCCATCCGGGACCGCTCGGCGCCGAGTTGGAGGGCGCCAGCCGCCCGACCCACTTCGCGGGGATGTTGACGGTGGTGGCGAAACTGCTGCAGATCGTCCGTCCGCACGAGGCGTTCTTCGGCGAGAAGGACTATCAGCAGCTGACGCTGATCCGGCAGATGGTCCGGGATCTGAACTTCGACGTCGAGATCGTCGCGGTGCCCACGGTGCGCGAATCCGACGGCTTGGCGTTGTCCTCGCGCAACCGCTACCTGGACGAGCAGCAGCGCGAGTCGGCGATCACGCTGTCCGCCGCGCTGGCCGCGGGCCGGCATGCGGCGGGGCGGGGACCCGACGCGGTGGTGGCCGCGGCCCGTTCGGTGCTCGACGGCGCGACCGGTGTCGACGTCGACTACTTGGAGTTGCGTGGTTCCGATCTGGGCCCCATTCCGAGCAGCGGGAACGCTCGTCTGCTGGTGGCCGCCCGCGTCGGCGCCACCCGCCTGATCGACAACCTTCCCGTCACCGTCGTTCCCGCGGTGTCCGATGCGGCGTCCGCGGGGCCCTCCGTGGTTACGCAGGCTGCCGCCTCCGGACCCGTCGCTCCCGCCGACGGCCACAATGCTGTCCCCGATTTCCAGCCTGCCCAGGCCGACGCATAGGAAAGGCGACCACGATGTTGCGCACCATGATGAAGTCGAAGATCCACCGTGCCACGGTGACCCACGCCGATCTGCACTATGTGGGCTCGGTGACCGTGGATCCGGATCTGATGGATGCCGCCGATCTGCTCGAGGGCGAGCAGGTCTGCATCGTCGATATCGACAACGGCGCCCGGCTGGAAACCTATGTGATCGCCGGTGAGCGCGGTTCGGGTGTGATCGGAATCAACGGCGCCGCAGCGCATCTGGTGAATCCGGGTGATCTCGTCATCCTGATCGCCTACGGCATGATGGACGAGGCCGAGCTGCGCGAGTACCAGCCGCGGGTGGTGTTCGTCGACGACCGCAACCGTCCGGTGCAGCTGGGTTCGGACCCGGCGCACGCCCCGGAGGGTTCGGGGTTGACCTCGCCGCGCTCGCTGACCTTCGCCTGAGCCGCGGGCAGCGGGGCGAGGATGCTGCTGACGATCGACGTCCGCAACACCAGTATCGAGATCGGCCTGTTCTCGGGCAGTGGTGCGCACGCGGAACTGGTGCACACCTGGCGTGTGCACACCAATCCGCTGCTGACCGCCGACGAATTCGCCATGCAGGTACGGGGTTTGGTGGGCGAGCGGCTGGATCAGGTGGTCGGGGTGTCGGCGCTGTCGACGGTGCCGCCGGTGCTGCGGGAGTTGCGAACCATGCTGGGCCGGTACTGGTCGCATGTGCCGCACGTGCTGGTGGAACCCGGTGTGCGCACCGGAATTCCGCTGCTGGTCGACAATCCGAAAGAGGTCGGCGCCGACCGGATCGTGAATTGCCTTGCGGCATATCACCGTTTCGAATCGCCGGCGATCGTGGTCGACTTCGGCACCGCCATCTGTGTCGACCTGGTGTCGGCGAAGGGTGAATTCCTCGGCGGGACGATCGCGCCCGGGGTGGAGATCTCCACCGAGGCGCTGGTGGCCCGCAGTGCGCTGCGGCGCGCGGAGCTGGCCCGCCCGCGTTCGGTGGTGGGTAAGAACAGCATGGAATGCATGCAGTCCGGTGCGGTGTTCGGCTTCGCCGGACTGGTCGACGGCTTGATCGACCGGATTCGCGACGAGCTCGACGCCTTCGCCGGCGACGACGTGTCGGTGGTGGCGACGGGCCCGACCGCACCGCTGATCGTCCCCGAATCCGAGACCATCGATCACCACGAGCCGCATCTGACGCTGGACGGCCTGCGTCTGGTCTACGAGCGCAACCAGCAGCGCCGCCGCCCCTGACGGCGCTGCTGTGGGGTGAAACACACCGCGCTTGCACGCGCCGGTCACCCTGCTAGACTTCGGCTCGTGACTTTCCGCGTGAGCACCCAGGAGTGTTGTCGAGGCTGATTCGCCTCGGCTGATTGTCGAGGCTGCGTTTCCGCCCTCGGCCATCCACTACTCCTGGAGCTTCGCTCATGCGTTCCTCTGTAATCGCCTCTGCTGTTACCTCCGCCGCGAGTGCTGACGCCGCGCGTCGCCGGACGGGGCAGTTGCCGCCCACTCGCCCGGCCAATCGGCTCGCCGCGGAGATCACCGATCGTTCGGTCTCGTCCGCGTTGCCGACCCGGCTGCGTCCGGCGGATCTGCTGCGGCTGACCGACGAGGGTGCCGAGGACGTACTGGCCGGCCGCTTCGACCATCTGCTCCCGTCGGCCGGCGTGTGGCCCACCGAAAACCGTTGGGCGGTACGCCTTCTCGCCGACGATGAGGTCGACGTCTGGTTGATCAGCTGGGTGCCGGACCGGTCGACGGAATTACACGACCATGCCGGCTCGCTCGGCGCCCTGACCGTGCTGAGCGGCGCGCTCTCGGAATTCCGCTGGAACGGTAAGGAATTGCGTCAGCGCACCCTCGCCGCCGGCGATCAGGCCTCGTTCCCGCTCGGCTGGGTACACGACGTGGTGCGTGCCCCGGACCACGTCGCGGGTGTGCCCGAACCGTCGAATCCGACGCTGTCGGTACACGCGTATTCACCACCCCTGTCCGCCATGTCGTATTACGAAGTGACCGGCCACGGAACGTTGCGGCGCACCCGTACCGTGCTCACCGACCAGCCCGAAGGCGATGTGAAATGACGCACACGCATCTCACCATCAATGACATGCTGGAGGCGGCGCGCGCGCGATTGACGCGCATGTACGCGTTCGAATTACCCGAGGCGATCGCGCGCGGCGCCCTGCTGGTCGATATTCGCCCGCAAGCCCAGCGCGTCAAGGAGGGCACCCTGCCGGGCGCCTTGGTGATCGAGCGCAATGTGCTGGAGTGGCGGCTCGACCCCACCAGCCCCGCGCGGCTCGCGCTGGCCACCGATCACGATCGCGAATGGGTGATCGTCTGCTCGGAGGGTTACACCTCTAGTTTGGCGGCCGCCACACTGCAGGAGTTGGGTCTGCACCGGGCCACCGATCTGGTCGGTGGCTATCAGGCGGTAAAGGCCGCGGGGCTGCTGTCGGTGGCCGCCGGCGCACCGCATCTGGCCGGTGAGATCAACGCACTCGTCTCGCTGTAATCGCCCGGGTGAGCGGGGGTCGGGCGCGCGCAAAAGGATTTCCGGCGCACGATAGGGTGGTTCGCTGTGAGCACCCCGAACAGCCCTTCGTCCGGTGGCTCCGCGGGCCGGGTTCCTGCGGGGCAATCGCATCCTGCCGCAGCGGAAGTCGACGTTCCCGAACAGATGCGGATCCGCCGGGAGAAGCGTGAGCGGCTGATCGACGCGGGCGTCGAGGCGTATCCGGTCGTGGTGCCGCGGACCCACAGCCTCGCCGAGATCCGCGCCGCCTATCCCGACCTCGAGCCCGACACCAGCACCGGAGTGCAGGCCGGTGTGGCCGGCCGGGTCATCTTCATGCGCAATACCGGCAAACTGTGCTTCGCCACGCTGCAGGAGGGTGACGGCACCAAGCTGCAGGCGATGATCAGTCTGAACGGTGTCGGTGCCGACGCGCTGGCGGCGTGGAAGGCCGATGTCGATCTGGGCGATTTCGTCTTCGTGCACGGCGAGGTCATCTCCTCCCGTACCGGGGAACTGAGCGTGATGGCCGATTCCTGGTCGATGGCGGCCAAATCGCTGCGTCCGCTGCCGGTGGCGCACAAGGAGTTGAGCGAGGAGTCGCGGGTCCGGCAGCGCTATGTCGACCTCATCGTGCGGCCGGAGGCGCGGGAGAACGCCCGCACCCGGATCGCGGCGGTGCGCGCACTGCGAAATGCGTTGGAGCGCAGGGGTTTCCTCGAGGTCGAGACGCCGATGTTGCAGACCCTGCACGGGGGCGCGGCGGCGCGTCCGTTCGTCACCCATTCCAATGCGCTGGATATGGATCTGTATCTGCGCATCGCGCCGGAGTTGTTCCTCAAGCGATGCGTGGTGGGCGGGATCGAGAAGGTCTTCGAGATCAACCGCAACTTCCGCAACGAGGGCGCCGACTCGACGCATTCGCCCGAGTTCGCGATGTTGGAAACTTATGAGGCCTACGGCACCTACGACGATTCCGCGCTGATGATGCGGGAATTGATCCAGGAAGTCGCGCAAGAGGTCTTCGGCACTCAGGTCGTCACGCTCGCCGACGGTACGGAATACGATCTGAGTGGTGAGTGGAACACCGTCGAGATGTATCCCTCGCTATCCGATTCGCTGGGGGTCGAGGTAACGCCGGAAACTACTGTTCCGGAATTGCTGGCACTGGCCGATCGAGTCGGTCTGGAAATTCCTCCGGACAAGGGTTACGGCCACGGCAAACTTGTCGAGGAACTGTGGGAACACAGCTATGGCGACAAGCTCTATGCCCCCACTTTCGTGCGTGACTTCCCGGTGGAGACGTCGCCGCTGACGCGGCAGCACCGAAGTAAGCCGGGCGTCACGGAGAAGTGGGATCTGTATGTCCGCGGATTCGAGTTGGCCACCGGCTATTCGGAACTCGTGGATCCGGTCGTGCAGCGGGAACGTTTTGTCGACCAGGCCAGACTGGCCGCCGCTGGTGACGACGAGGCCATGCGGCTGGACGAGGACTTCCTCGCCGCCATGGAACACGGTATGCCGCCGACAACGGGTACCGGTATGGGAATCGACCGCTTGCTGATGGCACTGACCGGACTCGGAATCCGGGAAACCATACTCTTCCCAATTGTGCGTCCGTCCGGTCGCTGAGTACCGGGATTGAATGCCGATTCCCCGTCTTGGAAATTTCGTATCTAGAGGTATTCTCGACTCGGGCATCGGCCTGGTATCCGGGTCGCACGATTTCGAGAGGACGTTCATCTCATGGCAAAGAAGGTCACCGTTAGCCTGATCGACGATGTCGATGGTGAGTCCATTGCGGACGAGACCATCGAGTTCGCGATCGACGGTGTTTCGTACGAGATCGACCTGTCCGCGGCGAATGCGGCGAAGCTGCGCGACGGGCTGGACGTGTGGGTCGCCAATGCCCGTCGGGTGAGCGGTCGCCGGCGCAGCAAGCCGGTCGGTGCGACCACCGGTGCGCCGAAGGGCCGAGTTTCCATGGATCGCGAACAGAGTGCGGCAATTCGGGAATGGGCGCGGCGCAAGGGCCACAAGGTTTCCGCGCGCGGTCGCATCTCCGCCGATGTCGTGGAGAGCTACCACAAGGAAGTCGGCCGCAACAACTAGTGCGGTCGAAAAGACCCGGCTGCGTCTGTGCCGCTGCCGCCCGGAGGAATCGTGCGACGTCCGGGCGGCAGCGGCATTTCCATGCGGTGACGGCATTTCCGCGGTCGCGCGCGGACGGCCCGGCGTGGTGATCTTGCTCGCCGCCGCGTCGGCGCGGCACCATGGGGCCTATGCAGACCACGTCACTGGCGGTACGAGAGTGGGGGTAGCAACGCGGTGACGGACATTCACGAATCGTTTCTCCGGTTCATCGACGACACGGGCAGCCGGCACGAACTGGCGCTGACCCCGGATCATCAGCGCATCACCATCGGGCGTTCGCCGCAGGCGGATCTGTCGCTGGGCTGGGATGCGGAGGTGTCGCGACTGCACGCGGCCGTGGAATATCTCGGCGCGCACTGGACGATCGTCGACGACGGACTGTCGCGCAACGGCACCTTCGTCAACGGGGAGCGACTGGTCGGCCGCCGCCGGCTCGAGGCCGGCGACCGCATCCGGGTCGGTACCTCGACGCTGTCGTTCCACGATTACACCGGCACGGTCGACGACGCGACCCGGACTTCGGTCGGCTCGGTCCCGAGTCCGCGATCGCTCACCGATACCCAGCGCGCGGTACTGATCGCGCTGTGCCGCCCATATCGCGACAACACCGAATTCGCCACGCCCGCATCCAATCAGCAGATCGCCGACGAGTTGTACCTGAGCGTGGATGCGATCAAAACCCATCTGCGCGCGCTGTTTTCGAAGTTCGGCGTCGAAGACCTGCCGCAGAACCAGAAGCGGGTGCGGCTGGCTGCGCTGGCCATCCAGAACGGCATCATCTCGCACCGCGACCTCTGATACCGGCCGCCGAATGTGACCGGCGATTCCGGTTACCCGCCGGTATCGATCCGAATGGTCCCTTTCCCCGCTAGCGTGTTGAAACACGTTCTAGTTTTTTTTGGGAGGGGATCCCGATGCCGTCTCATTTCGCGCATCTGCCGCGCCGGGCGCTGGGAGCCGCGCTCGTTCTGGCGATCTCGAGCATTCTGTGGGTGACCGCCGCCGCCGCGGCCCACGCCGAATATCCGGTGGACTACAACTTCTTCTCCGGCATTCCGTACGAGCTGCGAAATCCGGGTGGATCCCTGCCCGGCGCCGACGACTGGTCGTGCCGGCCCAGCGACGCCCATCCCGAACCGGTCGTGCTGGTGCACGGCACCGGCGGCGGGGCGCAGACGAACTGGGGCGTGTACGCGCCGCTGCTGGCCAACGCGGGTTACTGCGTCTATTCGCTGACCTACGGCGCCTACGATCTGCCGTGGCCGCTCTCGGCGATCGGCGGGATGCGGCCGATCGAGGACAGTTCGGCGGAACTCGCGGCATTCGTGGACCGGGTGCTGGCGGCGACCGGCGCCGAGAAGGTCGATCTGATCGCGCATTCGCAGGGCAATCTGGTGGGCAACTACTTCGTGAAGCGACTGGGCGGTGCCGACAAGGTCGACAAGTTCGTGGCCATCGCGGCGCCGTGGCTGGGCACCTTCGGCCCGGTGATCGACCCGGCTCGCGAAATCGCGCGGCGCCTGGGCGCGGCGCCGGCCTTCGACGCCGCCCTGGGGGCGAGCCCCTGTGCCGCCTGCGCGCAGATGACGGGTAGCACGGACTTCATCCGCTCCCTGAACGCCGACGGCGTCTACGACCCGGACGTCACCTACACCAATATCGAGACCCGCTACGACGAGCTGGTGGTGCCGTACACCGTCGCCCTGGTGCCCGGCCCGACGACGACGAACATCGTGGTCCAGGACGGCTGCGCGGCGGACTACTCGGAGCACGCGGGCATCGCGGGCAGCGACCGGGCGGCGGCGTTCGCGCTCAACGCCCTGGATCCGGACGATCCGCAGGCGGTGCCCTGCCACTTCATCCCGCCGATCACCGGATAGTCCGGGTCCGGGCCGCGCACCCGCCGTCGCGAAGCGGAAGCGGAAAATTCAGCTGTGGGCGTAGTTGCTGGGGAAACGATCCGGGTTGGAGTCGCGTTAGAACGGTATGACTCGCGTTGTCGCCCGTTCGCAATAGGGTGGACGGACGACGGCCGTGACCCCCGCCAACTACAGTAGAGGCGGGGGATGCAACCCCAGGGCTTCATGGCAGGCTGGCGCCACAGGTGTGAAGCACGAAGCACAACAGCAGCGCCGGATGCCGTGGATAGCGGAGCAGGAAGTGAGGGAGCGATGTTCGAGAGGTTCACCGACCGCGCGCGGCGGGTCGTTGTCCTGGCCCAAGAAGAGGCTCGGATGCTCAACCACAACTACATCGGCACCGAGCACATCCTGCTGGGCCTGATCCACGAGGGTGAGGGTGTCGCGGCGAAGTCCCTGGAGTCCCTGGGAATTTCGCTCGAGGGTGTGCGCAGCCAGGTGGAGGAGATCATCGGGCAGGGCCAGCAGGCGCCGTCCGGTCACATCCCCTTCACCCCCCGGGCCAAGAAGGTGCTGGAGCTGAGTCTGCGCGAAGCGCTGCAGCTCGGCCACAACTACATCGGCACCGAGCACATTCTGCTCGGCCTGATTCGTGAGGGCGAAGGCGTCGCGGCCCAGGTGCTGGTGAAGCTGGGCGCCGACCTCAACCGGGTGCGGCAGCAGGTCATCCAGCTGCTGTCCGGCTACCAGGGCGGTAAGGAGGCGGTGGAGTCCGGCGCTCGTGGCGAGTCCGGGACCCCGTCCACCTCGCTGGTCCTCGACCAGTTCGGGCGCAACCTGACCCAGGCGGCACTCGAAGGCAAACTCGACCCCGTCATCGGCCGCTCGAAAGAGATCGAGCGCGTCATGCAGGTGCTGAGCCGCCGCACCAAGAACAACCCGGTCCTGATCGGTGAGCCCGGCGTCGGTAAGACCGCCGTCGTCGAGGGTCTCGCCCAGGCCATCGTCAACGGCGAGGTGCCGGAGACGCTGAAGGACAAGCAGCTCTACACCCTCGACCTGGGTTCCCTGGTCGCGGGCAGCCGCTACCGCGGTGATTTCGAGGAGCGCCTGAAGAAGGTGCTCAAGGAGATCAACACCCGCGGCGACATCATCCTGTTCATCGACGAGCTGCACACGCTCGTGGGTGCGGGTGCCGCCGAGGGCGCGATCGACGCGGCTTCGATTCTGAAGCCGAAGCTGGCCCGCGGTGAGCTGCAGACCATCGGTGCGACCACCCTCGACGAGTACCGCAAGTACATCGAGAAGGACGCCGCCCTGGAGCGCCGGTTCCAGCCGGTCCAGGTGGGCGAGCCGACGGTCGAGCACACCATCAACATCCTCAAGGGTCTGCGCGACCGCTACGAGGCGCATCACCGGGTGTCCATCACCGACGGTGCGCTGGTGGCCGCGGCCACGCTGGCCGACCGGTACATCAACGACCGGTTCCTGCCGGACAAGGCGATCGACCTGATCGACGAGGCGGGCGCGCGCATGCGCATCCGCCGGATGACCGCGCCGCCGGACCTGCGCGAATTCGACGACAAGATCGCCGATGCGCGCCGGGAGAAGGAAAGCGCCATCGACGCGCAGGACTTCGAGAAGGCCGCGCGGCTGCGCGACAAGGAGAAGCAGCTCGTCGCCAAGCGCGCCGAGCGGGAGAAGCAGTGGCGTTCCGGTGATCTGGACGTCGTGGCCGAGGTCGACGACGAGCAGATCGCGGAGGTGCTGGCCAACTGGACCGGTATTCCGGTGTTCAAGCTCACCGAGGAGGAGACCACCCGTCTGCTCCGCATGGAGGACGAGCTGCACAAGCGGATCATCGGCCAGGAGGACGCGGTCAAGGCCGTGTCGAAGGCCATCCGCCGTACTCGCGCCGGCCTGAAGGATCCGAAGCGTCCGTCCGGCTCGTTCATCTTCGCCGGTCCGTCCGGTGTCGGTAAGACCGAGCTGTCCAAGGCGCTGGCGAACTTCCTGTTCGGCGACGACGACGCGCTCATCCAGATCGACATGGGCGAGTTCCACGACCGCTTCACCGCCTCGCGGCTGTTCGGTGCCCCTCCGGGCTACGTCGGCTACGAGGAGGGCGGCCAGCTCACCGAGAAGGTGCGCCGCAAGCCGTTCTCGGTCGTGCTGTTCGACGAGATCGAGAAGGCCCACCAGGAGATCTACAACACCCTGTTGCAGGTGCTGGAGGACGGTCGCCTCACCGACGGCCAGGGCCGGACCGTGGACTTCAAGAACACGGTGCTGATCTTCACCTCGAACCTCGGCACCTCGGACATCTCGAAGGCCGTGGGTCTGGGCTTCTCGCAGTCCAACGCCGAGGGCTCGAACTACGAGCGGATGAAGCTCAAGGTCAACGACGAGCTGAAGAAGCACTTCCGTCCGGAGTTCCTCAACCGCATCGACGACGTCATCGTCTTCCACCAGCTCACCAACGAGCAGATCGTGGAGATGGTGGATCTGATGATCAACCGCGTCGCGACCCAGCTGCGGAACAAGGATATGGAGATCGAGCTCACCGAGAAGGCCAAGAGCCTGCTCGCCAAGCGCGGCTTCGACCCGGTGCTGGGCGCTCGCCCGCTGCGCCGGACGATCCAGCGCGAGATCGAGGATCAGCTCTCGGAGAAGATCCTGTTCGGCGAGCTCGGCCCCGGCCAGATCGTCGAGGTCGACGTCGAGAACTGGGACGGCGAGGGCGCCGGCGAGGAGGCCAAGTTCACCTTCGCCGGTAAGGCCAAGCCCGCGAAGGCGGAGGCCGAACCGGTCGCGGCGCTGGCCGGCGCCGGTGAGGCCACTCCGGAGGCCTCGGGCGAGTAAGTAGTCCATACGAATCGACCGATGCCGGTCACCCCGACGGGGTGACCGGCATCGTCGTATCCGGGTCTCCTGCCCTGAAAATGAGTGGCGGCCGCGCCGGAACCTGTTCCATGCTGGCGATATTCGCGAGTGGAAAGAGGGCTGTGTGCTGACCGATGCCGAGGTGGAGGGCTTCGTCGCCGAGGGTTTCGTCCGAGTGGAGGGTGCGTTCTCCGAGTCCACCGCGGCCGAGGGGCGGGAAATCCTCTGGCGCGCAACCGGATGCGATCCGGCGGATTCCGGAACGTGGACCCGGCCGGTGGTCCGGCTGCCCGGATTCGCCGACCCGCCGTTCGCCCGGGCCGCGCGCAGTCCGCTGCTGGCGCAGGCATGTGATCGGCTGGTCGGCGCGGGCCGATGGGTCGCGTGCCAGGGGCTGGGCACCTTCCCGATTCGCTTCCCGAGCGAGCAGCCGCCGGGCGACGACGGATGGCATATCGACGCGAGTTTCCCGGGCGAGGATCCGCAGGACTATCTGCGGTGGCGCATCAACGTGCGGTCGCGGGGCCGGGGCCTGCTGATGCTGTTCCTGTTCTCCGACGTCGGCCCCGACGATGCGCCGACGCGGATCCGGGTGGGCTCGCATCTGCGGATGGCGAAGGTGCTGGAGCCGTACGGTGCCGCCGGGGTCGCGATGTCGGACCTGGCCGAGGACTTCGCCGCCACCGCGGGTCTTCCGGAAGTCGCGGCGACCGGCCGGGCCGGAGATGTGTATCTGTGCCACCCGTTCCTGGTGCATGCCGCCCAGGCGCATCGCGGCCGGAACCCGAAATTCATGGCCCAGCCGCCGCTGCAGCTGCGCGAACCGTGCGTGCTGGACCGGCCCGACGGTGCGTATTCACCGCTGGAGCTGGCGATCCGGCGGGGACTCGAGCTCGGCGCCACCCGCTGACTACGCGCGGGGACGTACCCGGGATGTGTTCTGCGGACGGATGATTCGCGCCGCCCGGAGGCCGAGGCTGAAGTCATGGACATCGGATTGCATCTCACGAACTTCGCGCTGGACACCCCCTCGGAACGGATCGGATCGCGTCTGGCCGAGGTGGTCCGCACGGCCGAGGGCAGCGGGTTCTCGCTCATCGCGGTGGGTGATCATCTCTGGCAGAGCCCGTGGCTGGGGCGTGTGGAACAGAATGTGCTGGAGGCGTATTCGACGCTGTCGTTCATCGCGGCGCACACCTCGCGGGTGCAGCTGACCGCCGTGGTGTCGGGCGTGCACTATCGGCATCCCGCCATGCTCGGGAAGCTCGTCACCACCTTGGATGTGCTGTCCGGCGGCCGAGCCTGGCTGGGGATCGGGACCGGCACCTCGACCGGCGATGTGGAGGGTTACGGCCTGCCGTTCCCGCCGCTGCGCGACCGCTACGAGATGCTGGAGGAGGCGCTGCGGATCTGCCGGGCCATGTGGACCGGCGAGCATGGAGGGTCGGAACCCTTGTCCGGCAAGCACTTTCACGTCGAACGCCCGCTCAACGCCCCGCAGGCCGTGCGGACCACGCTCTCGGGGCAGCATCGCCCGCATCCGCCGGTGCTCATCGGCGGGGACGGTGCGCGGCGCACGCTGCCGCTGGTGGCACGGTACGCGGATGTGGCGAGCCTGCGGCCGGGGCCCGAGCTGGCGAGCAAGATCGAACTGCTGGACCGGTTGTGCGTGGAGATCGGGCGCGATCCGCGCGAGGTCCGCAAGAGCTGTGTCTTCGCCTTCGATCTCGGACCGGGCGGGGGCGGCGTCGGTCAGGTGCTGGGGCAGCTGAAGCGGATGGCGGATATGGGTATCGACCTGGTGATCGGACGGGTGGCCGGCGTCGACGACCTGACGCCCCTGGAGGTGATGGGGCGCGAGGTGATTCCGGTGGCTGCGGAATTCGGTCGCTGACGGCCGGCGCCCGGGCTACTGCCAGCCGGGGCGGACCAGGCCGGATTCGTAGGCCATCACCACCAGTTGCGTCCGGTCCCGGGCGCCGAGTTTCACCAGGATTCGACTCACATGGGTGCGGGCGGTGGCGGGACTCATGAAGAGCCGCCGGCCGATTTCGGCGTTGGTGAGCCCTTCGGCGACCAGCGCCATCACTTCGCGCTCGCGGTCGGTGAGTTCGGACAGGGCCGCGGTGGGCGCGGGTTTGGCGTGGGTGGCGAATTCGGCGACCAGGCGGCGGGTGACGCTGGGCGAAAGCAGTGCGTCCCCGTCGGCGACCACCCGCACCGCCCGCACCAGATCCGCGGGTTCGGTGTGTTTGACCAGGAACCCCGTGGCGCCCGACCGCATGGCCTCGAAGACGTACTCGTCGAGTTCGAAGGTGGTGAGGACCACCACCTTCACCTCGGCGAGGTCGGGATCGGCGGCGATCTCCCGGGTCGCGGCCAGGCCGTCGAGCACCGGCATCCGGATATCCATCAGAACCACATCTGGGCGCAGTTCCCGGGTCAGCCGCACTGCCTGCTCACCGTTGTCGGCCTCGCCCACGACCGCGATTCCGTCCTGAGCGTCCAGCAGCGCGGCGAATCCGGCGCGGACCAAGGCTTGGTCGTCGGCGACCAGCACGCGAATGTCGTTCACGAAACCTCCTGTAGCTCAGGGTATTCGGAGCCGATCACCGGGGTTGGGGTGGTTCGACCGGCGGGGCGGGCTCGCCGGCCGCGGGCAGCGGGATCGGTAGTCGAGCGTCCACCCGGAATCCGCCGTCGGCGCGCGGCGTCGCGGACACTTCTCCGCCCAGTGCGTGCGCGCGTTCGACCATGCCGGGAATCCCGTTTCCACCACCGGTTGTGGACGACTGTGGAGAATTCGGCGGTCGCTCGTTGTCCACAGTGATGCACAGCTCGCTCGGTGAATAATCCACAACCACGGTCGTTTCCGCGCCGGGCGCGTGTCGCAGCACATTGGTCAGCGATTCCTGCACGATGCGGGCGGCGGCCACGTCGACCACCACCGGCAGCCGGCGCGGCGTGCCCGAAATCCGGGTGTGGACGGCCGTCCCGGCGGCGCGGGTCGGAGCCAGCAATGATTCCAGATCGCCGATGCCGACCGCCGGACCGGTGGGCGCCGCAACGGTTTCCGCGCCGGCGCGGATCGAGCGCAGCAGGCTGTGCACCTCACCGATCGCATCGCGGCTGACCTCTTTGATCGCCGACAGCGCGGTCGCGGCCTGTTCGGGTTTGCGGTCGAGCAGCTCCAGCGCCACCGACGACTGCACATTGATCAGCGACAGGCTGTGCGCGAGCACATCGTGCAGTTCGCGCGCGATGGCCAGCCGCTCCTGGGCCGCGCGCTGTTCGCGCTCGGCCAGTTCCCGGGCACGTTCGGCCTCCCGGTTGCGCCGCGCCGCCTCGGCGCGCTGATGCCGCGCGATCAGCGCCGAACGCCGCTGCCGGATCCCCTCGGCGATCGCGATCAGCACCACCAGCCAGGCCAGGATGCCGGCGGCCGGCCAGCTCCCGGGGCCGTGGCCGCGCAGGGCGGGCACCGGCCACACCATCAGCAGATATCCCAGCGGCACCAGCGGATAGGTGTACCAGCGGGACCCGCGTGAGGCCGCGGTCAGGAAGGCGATGACCAGCGAGACGAAGACCGGTCCGTAACCGTAGCCGACCAGCAGATAGGCGACGGTGACCGCGAGCACGCCCACGAACACCGCCCGGGGATACATCGCGCGCAGCGCCAACAGCAGCGGGCCGGCCACCAGCAGCGCGTAACCCAGCGCATCCAGTGGCCGCACGCCGGACTGATGCGCGTTCGCCGCATGTCCGGCGCCCAGTTGGACAGCGGCCACGACGACGCTCAGCATCACATCCCGGGCGCCCGGCCGCGTACTCGACTGCACAGTTCGAACGGTAACCCCGCCGGGCCGCACAGTGAGCCTCCGCGCCGCGAATTACGTCCAGATACGTACGCCGGGCCGGGCATCGTGACGGATGTGTCGCCGCAGGTCGAAGCGGATGGTCGAAATATGAACAGATCGAATGCCGATCCGGGTGGCACGCTCCCCGGCACGGCCACGCAGGCTCGGTCGACCGCCGCCGAGGTCGTGGTCACCGACGCGCTCACCAAGAGCTACGGCGACCATACGGCTGTGGACGCGGTGTCCATGACGGTGCGGCGCGGCGAGATCTACGGATTTCTCGGTCCCAACGGCGCCGGTAAGACGACGACGCTGCGCATGCTCGTCGGGCTGATCGCGCCGACCTCCGGTACCGCGACGATACTGGGCCGGAATCCGGGCGAACCGGAATCGTTGCGGCGCATCGGCGTTCTGATCGAAGGGCCCGGTTTCTATCCGTATCTGTCCGGCCGCGACAACCTCCGGGTGCCGGCCCGCTACCACCGGACGACCGGTGGCCGGCGTAGCGATCGATTCGCCGAGGTGGACGAGATCCTGGCGCGGGTCGGCCTCGCCGACCGGGCCGATGACCGCTTCCGCACCTATTCGCTCGGCATGAAGCAGCGCCTCGGCGTCGGCGCCGCGCTGCTCGGCAGCCCCGATCTACTGATCCTCGACGAGCCGACCAACGGCCTGGACCCGGCCGGCATGGCCGAAATGCGAGAACTGGTCACCGGTTTGGCCGCAGACGGGCATACCGTCGTGCTCTCCTCGCATCTGCTCGGCGAGGTGCAGGAAATCTGCGATCGGGTCGGCGTGATCTCCGGCGGGACGCTGCTCACCGAATCGACAGTGGGCGAACTTCGCGGCGCGGCAACACTTCTGGTGCGCGCCGAACCGTTGGAGACGGCCTATCCGGCGGTGCGCCGGGTGGTGGGCGAACACCGTGCGCTGCTGACCGCCGCCGGCATCAGAGTCGATGCCGGTAGGGCAATGGCGCCCGAGGTGGCGCGCGCGGTGATCGCATCCGGTGCGGATCTGCTGGAACTGCGCACGGACGAGAAGTCACTGGAGGAAGTGTTTTTCGAGATGACGAAACAGGAGCACCCATGATCGACGTACTGACCTGCGCCCGAGCCGAATTCGCGCGGTTGCGGAAGTGGCCCGCGTTCTGGATCGTGCTCGGCACGTGGATCGCGCTGAATCTCGTCTTCGCCTACCTGTTCAACTATCTGGCCTACACCTCGGGCAGCAGTTCCCGGATGTCGAACGGGCAACCACGGGAGGTGCTGTTGCAGCTGATGCTGCCCGCGGCCGTGCCGGAGGTGTTCACCCAGGGCATGGCGATGTTCGGCGGTGCGCTCATGCTGGTACTCGGGGCGCTGGTGGTGGGCAGCGGATACGGCTGGGGCAGTTGGAAAACCGCCTTCACGCAGGGGCCTTCGCGCGGCGCGGTGGTCGGCGGTACCGTGCTGTCGCTGGCGAGTGTGGTGGTGGGTCTGGTCGGTGCGGCGTTCGTGGTGGATACCGCTGTGGCCGCGGTGATCGGGGTCGCCGAGCATCAGGCGCTGACACTGCCGACGGCCGCGCACACCCTGCTCGGTCTGGCGACCGGCGTGGTGATCCTCGGTATGTGGACACTGGCCGGTGCGCTGATCGCGGCGATCGCGCGTGGTCCGGCACTGGCGGTGGGACTGGGGCTGGTGTGGGTGCTCGTCGTGGAGAATCTGCTGCGCGGCGTCGCCTCGATCTTCTCGCCGATCCGGGTGCTCACCGACCATCTTCCGGGGACCGCGGCGGGTTCGGCGGCCGGGGCCATGCGCAGTGTGGGCGGCGCCGCGACACCGGGCGTCCTGGATATTCTGTCGCGACCGGCGTCGTTTCTCGTCCTGGCGGCATACATCGCGGTATTCGCCTGCGCCACAGTGGTATTGATGGTGCGTCGCGATATGGCGTGACCGCCCGCGCGGCGTCGCGCGGGAATCGTGCCGGACAACGGTGAGTCGAGCGCGCTCGGCGAGTAGGTTCGATCGCGACGGCTCATTCTCACTCGACGAAAGGACAGCGATGCCCACACGTAGCGCGCGTACCGCATGGACCGGTGGCTTGCAGGACGGATCCGGACAGGTCGATCTCGCCAGTTCCGGTGTCGGCAAATTCGACGTCTCGTTCCCGAAGCGGACCGCCGATACCGCCGAGGGCACCACCAGCCCCGAGGAACTGATCGCGGCCGCGCATTCGTCCTGCTACGCGATGGCACTGTCCGGTCAGATCGGCGCCGCCGGCGGCACCATCGAAAGCCTGGACGTGAATGCCGACGTGACGCTCGGCCCGGATCCCGCGGGCGGCTTCCGCATCTCGAAGATCGCGCTGACCGTGCGCGGCCGGGTCTCGGGTATCGACGCGAGCGGCTTCGAGCAGGCCGCCCAGACCGCCAAGGCCGGCTGCCCGGTCAGCAAGGCCCTCGCCGGTGTCGAGACGATCGAACTCGACGCCGCACTCGAAAGCTGAGCGGGCGCGGGCCGACCAGCCGGCAGACCGGCGCACCGCACCCGGTGGCCGCTTCGACCACCGGGTGCGGGGAAAACTACTCGGCGGATTTCCCCGCGACGTCGAGGACGACCTCGAATTCCAGCAGCGAGGCACCCGTGGCGACCGGCTGCCGGGCCTGCCCGGCATGCGCCTCCTTGGCCGGTCCGTCCCGCCACGCGGCGAAGGATTCTTCCGAATCCCACTGCGTCACGACGAAATACCGGTTGTCCCCGGCGACCGGACGCAGCAACTGGAAGCCCAGGAAGCCCGGGGAATTTTCCACCGCGTGCGCACGATGCGCGAAGCGCTTCTCGAGTTCGGGTCCGGCTCCCTCGGGAACCTCGATCGCATTGATCTTCACAACAGCCATGAGCCCAGGCTAATCCCATGGCTCGCCACGTATCGTCGGTGCCGATGTTGTACGACGAGGGCGGCACCGGGGTGCCGATTCTGCTGCTGCACGGATTGATGGGCAGCGCGCGGACCTGGGCCGGGCAGGTGCCGTGGCTGCGCGCGTTCGGTCATGTCCACTCCTTCGACGCCGCCGGGCACGGTCGTCCGGCGCCGCCGGAGCTCACCACCGAGGCGTTCGTCGCCGACCTGGCCGCCGCGACCGCCGCGATATCGGAGCCGATGGTGGTGATCGGGCATTCGATGGGCGGACTGCACGGCTGGATGTTCGCTGCCACCCATCCCGAGCGGGTGCGGGCGCTGGTGGTCGAGGATATGGCGCCCGATTTCCGGGGGCGCACCGCCCGGCACTGGGCGGAGATGATCGAGGCCTGGCCGCAGCCGTTTCCCGATGCCGACGCGGTACTCGACTATTTCGGCCCGGTCGCCGGGCGCTACTTCCTCGAGTCGTTCACGCGCGCACCGGACGGCTACCGGTTGCACGGTTCGGTCGCGACCTTCCGCGACATCTCCGAGGAATGGGGCACGCGCGATTTCTGGGCCCAATGGGCCGCGGTGCGCGTGCCGACCCTGCTGATCGAGGGCGAATACACGATCACGCCGCCGGGGCAGATGCGAGAGATGGCGGCGGCGCGGCCGAGTGTGCGCCATGTGGTCGTCGGTGCCGCCGGACATCTCGTCCACGACGATCAACCCGATGTCTATCGCGCCGAAGTCGAGCGGTTTCTGCACGAAAACCTGGGTTGATCGGATCGTGCGCGGTGGGTGCGGGCCGAAACAGCGGCCTTCGGGAGCTGCGGTCCGGCAGCTGCGGGCAATCGCCTTCAGTCTCGGGCCGGAGGCGACGTATGCTCCTCTGAGGCCCCGACCAAAAGGTGAATCATGATTAACTTCTCGATCCCCGCCGACCTCGCCGCCGAACGTGACCGCATCCGCCGGTTCGTCATCGACAAGATCGTCCCGTTCGAGCGCGACCCCCGCCTGACCGCGCACGGGCCCAACGACGAGCTGCGGCAGGAATTGGTGGAAGTGGCGCGGGCCGAGAAGCTGCTCACCATTCAGGCGCCCGAGGCACTCGGCGGTCGCGGGCTCACCCACGTCGAACAGGCCGTGCTGTACGAGGCCGCCGGATGGTCCACGCTGGGACCGGTCGCGATGAACTGCGCCGCGCCCGACGAGGGCAATATGTTCCTGCTGTCCAAGGTCGCGAACCCGGAGCAGGTGGAGCGCTACCTGATGCCGGTGATCGACGGCCATCAGCGATCGGTCTTCGCGATGACCGAACCCGGTGGCGCCGGATCGGATCCGGCCCAGCTCGCCACCACCGCCACCTTCGACGGCGAGAACTTCACGATCAACGGCCGCAAATGGCTGATCACCGGGGCCGACGGGGCGAAGACCTGGATCGTCATGGCCAGACTCGAGGACAACGATCACCTGCCCGCGGGCCCGACCCTGTTCCTCACCGAGGGGAATACGCCGGGAATCGTCATCGAGCGAACCATGAACACGATGGACCGCAATTACGTCGGCGGCCACGGCGTCGTGCGCTTCGAGAATCTGGTCCTGCCCAAGGAGGCGTTGCTGGGGGAGAGCGGCCAGGCCCTGCGCTACGCCCAGCTGCGACTGGCCCCCGCCCGCCTGACCCACTGCATGCGCTGGCTCGGCGCCGCCGAACGCGCCCAGAGCATCGCCGTCGAACACGCCAAGACCCGCACCGCCTTCGGGAAACCGATCGGCGAGCACGAGGGCGTGTCGTTCATGCTGGCCGACAACGAGATCGCGCTGCACCAGTGCCGCCTGACCATCTGGCACGCCTGCTGGCTGATGGATCAGGGCCACAAGGCGCGGCACGAGAGTTCGATGGCGAAATCCTATGTATCCGAGGAACTGTTCAAGGTCGCCGACCGCTGCGTCCAGGTCCTCGGCGGCATCGGTATCAGCGACGAAACCGTGGTCGAGATGATCTTCCGCGACATGCGCGCCTTTCGCCTCTACGACGGCCCCACCGAGGTCCACAAATACGCGATCGGACGCCAGATCTTGCGGTAATTTTGGCCTCCGCTTCGCTCCGGCGGGGTCTCGGCCCCCTGGGCCTCGATTTTTCACTCCTCCGCTCAGTCGCTGCGCTCCCTCGCTCCGTCGCTCCAAAATCGAGGCGGGCCGAGACCCACCAAGGTTTACGGCTCGCAGATGTGCGCTTCGGTCGATCACCGACACCCGCTCATGGTGATTGCGTGCAAGTAAGGTGGGGCGGAAAGATCACCCAAGCCTAGGATTGTGTCGCATGAGTTCGGAACTGCAGGTCGATGTCTCCGCCGGTGTCGCCGTACTCACGCTCAATCGTCCCGCGCAGCAGAACGCCATGACGCCCACGATGGCGACGGAGCTCGGGACCGCGCTGCGGCGCTGCGATACCGAGGACGCGATTCGCGCGGTGGTGATCACCGGGACTCCGCCCGCGTTCTGCGCGGGCGCCGATCTGTCCGCTCGCGTCGGCGACGTGCGCGGCACGATCGATCCGCCGCCGTGGCAGATCCGCAAGCCGGTGATCGCGGCCGTGAACGGGCATGCCGTGGGGATCGGACTGTCGCTGGCACTGCAGTGCGATCTGCGATACATGGCGACCGACGCCGTATACGGCTTGAACCAGGTGCGTCGCGGCGCGATGGCCGACGGCTACGCGCACTGGACACTGCCGCGTCTGGTGGGGATGGCCAGCGCTGCCGACATCATGCTGACCGGCCGCACGTTCGACGGTGAGGAAGCGCGCCAGCTGGGCGTGGCCAACAGCAGCCTGCCGGCCGGCGAGGTGTTACCGACCGCCCTGGCCGTGGCCCACGACCTGGCGGCGGGTTCGGCGCCGCTGCCGACGGCGCTGACCAAGCGGCTGCTCTGGGAGGGCCTCGGGATGAGCCCCGAGGCGGTCGGCCGGCTGGAATCCGAACTGCACGGCTTCGTCGGCAAGAGTGTGGACGCGGCCGAGGGAATGGCGGCGTTCCGCGACCGCCGCCAGCCACAGTGGAAGGGCAGTATCAGCGCCGAATGGCCCGCGGGCGAGCTGTCGTCGCCGGGCGAACGTCCGGGGCTCGACGGCACCGCCGAGGAACCGGCCTAGCCGGACCGGTCAGCGCCCGCCGATGAGCATCATGAGAAAGACGCACGCGTACAACACCATCAGTACGGTGCCGACGATGCCGACCACATAGCCGACCACCACCTGCGAGCGGCCGCCGATGGTGCCGCCGGACATCTCGATCTGGTCGAGCGCCCGCTTGCCCATCACCCACGCCACCGGACCCAGTGCGCCGCAACACAATAGGCTCAGCACACCCAGGATCAGCACCGTCGTCGCATGGGGATGTTCGACCGGGTTGCCGGTCGGCGGCTCAGGCAGCGATCCCCAGTAGTCGGGTTGATTCATGGCCACCGTGCGAGTTTACGGCGTGCCGAACCGAAAAGGTTGGCAGACGGGCACCTTCGGAGTTTCCGGCCCTGCTCAGCGGCGCTGCCGGGCGATGTCCGAGAGTACGACGCCCGCCGCCACCGAGGCGTTGAGCGACTCCACCGGTCCGGCCATCGGGATGCTGATGATGGTGTCGCAGGTTTCGCGGACCAAACGCGACAGGCCCTTACCTTCCGAGCCGACGACCACGACGGTCGGTGTGGTGCCGTCGAAGTCGTCGAGGACGGTGTCGCCGCCGGCATCGAGGCCGACCACCTGCAGACCGGCCTTGGCCCAATCCTTCAGGGTGCGAGTCAGATTGGTCGCGCGCGCCACCGGCAGCCGGGCCGCGGCGCCGGCGCTGGTGCGCCAGGCGACCGCCGTGACACTCGCGCTGCGGCGCTGCGGAATCACCACGCCGTGGCCACCGAACGCGGCGACCGAACGGATCACCGCGCCCAGGTTGCGGGGGTCGGAGATGTTGTCCAGCGCCACCAGCAGCGGCGCGGTCCCGGACGCGCGCGCACTGTCCAGCAGATCCTCCGGATGGGCGTAGCGGTACGGCGGCACCTGCAGGGCCATGCCCTGATGTAAACCGTTGGCGCTCATCCGATCCAGATCGGTGCGCGACACCTCCAGAATGGAGATTCCGGCATCGGCGGCGCGCTGCACGGATTCGGTCAGGCGGTCGTCGTTCTCGGTGCCCAGCGCGACGTACAGCGCGGTGGCCGGAACCTCCGCGCGCAGACACTCCACCACCGGGTTGCGGCCCAGCACCAGCTCGGGCCCGTCGTCGCCCTTGCGGGTGCCGGGCCGGGCGCGGTTCTGCCCCTGCGTCGCCTTGGCCGCTTTCGCCGCCACCGCAGCGCGTTTCGCGGCGGGGTGGTTCTTGCGCATGGTGGCGGGCGGGGTGGCGCCGCGGCCCTCGAGCCCGCGGCGGCGCTTCCCGCCGCTGCCGACGACGGCGCCCTTCTTGGTGCCACCCTTGCGGATCGCACCTCGTCGCTGCGAATTTCCTGCCATCAGTACGCCTTTCGTGTCGGTCGCGACACCCGCACCCGATCAGCAGGCTTCGCCGGTTGAATCATTTGGCCAGCGACCAATCCGAGCCGCCGGCGGTGTCGACGACTTCGATGCCGGCCGCGACGAGCCGATCGCGCACGGCGTCGGCGGTGGCCCAGTCCTTTTCGCTGCGGGCCTGCTGACGGCGCTCGAGTTCGGCGCGCACCAGGATGTCGAGTGCGGATTCGGCCGCCGAGGTGTCCTTCGGGCCGGCCCAGTGCGGATCCAGCGGATCGACGCCCAGGATCCCGAGCATCGCCCGCACCTGTCCGGCGGCCTCGCGCGCCGATTCGCCCGCGCCCGCTTCGAGCGCCCGATTGCCCTCGTGCACCACGCGATGAATTTCGGCCAGTGCCTTCGGGATCGCGAGATTGTCGTCGAGCGCCTCTGCGAAGGCGTCGGTCCATTTCCCGACCGCGACCTCACCCACGCGCTCGACGGTGCGCTGCACGAATGCCTCGAGTCGCTGATAGGTCTGCGCGGCATCGCGCAGCGCCTGCTCGGAATATTCGAGCATCGACGCGTAATGCGCACTGCCCAAATAGAACCGCAATTCCACGGGCCGCACCTGGGTGAGAATATTCGGCACCGAGAGCGTGTTGCCGAGCGATTTCGACATCTTCTCGCCGCCGAGTGTCACCCAGCCGTTGTGCAGCCAATACTGTGCGAATCCGTCTCCGGCGGCACGGGATTGGGCGATTTCGTTCTCGTGGTGCGGGAAAACCAGATCCATACCACCGCAGTGGATATCGAATTCGGGGCCGAGGTAGAACTCGGCCATCGCCGAGCATTCGAGATGCCAGCCCGGGCGCCCGGGACCCCACGGCGACGGCCAGGTCGGCTCGCCCGGTTTGGCGGCCTTCCACAGCGTGAAATCGCGCGGATCGCGTTTACCCTCGCCGGCGCTCTCGCCCTGCTGCACATCCTCGAGTTTGTGCCCGGAGAGCGCACCGTATTCCGGATAACTGCGCACATCGAAATACACGTTGCCGCTCGACGCGTAGGCGTGCCCGCGGTCGATGAGCCGCTGCATCATCTCGACCATCTGGGTGATGTGACCGGTGGCCCGCGGTTCCACCGACGGCGGCAGCACGCCGAGCGCCTCATAGGCGCGGTCGAAGGCGCGCTCGTGGGTCGCGGCCCATTCCCACCACGGGCGGCCCGCGGCGGCGGCCTTGGTGAGGATCTTGTCTTCGATATCGGTGACATTTCGCACGAAGGCCACGTCGTAGCCGTTCGCGGTGAGCCAGCGGCGCAGCACGTCGAAGGCGACGCCGCTACGGACGTGCCCGATATGAGGTTCGCCCTGCACGGTGGCGCCACACAGGTACACCGACGCACGTCCAGGGACCAGCGGGGTGAAATCCCGCAGGGTCCGCGTCGCGGTGTCGAACAGGCGCAGAGTCACGACCAGCCATCCTAAGGCTTGTTGAACAACGGTATGGGTGGGCCCCTCCTATGGTCCACGGTCCATCGAATGCGATGGCACCGCGGGTCCGGAAAGGATTCGCCGGGGCATGTTCCGGAGCGAGTTTCGGGCCGGCGATGCGGCCACCGGGCGCGAGTGCGAATACGGCGGAGAGCGCCGAGTTCGCCGCGGTCGATCGGCGCGAGCAGTGAATTCGCGGGTGGATCGCCGACTGCGGTTATGCGGTACTACATCGCCCGTCGTGCACGAGTAATGCGGTCGCCACCGCGGCGATGCCCTCACCGCGTCCGGTGAGTCCCAGACCGTCGGAAGTCGTACCGGATACCGAAACCGGTGCGTCGAGCAATTCGCCGAGTATTTTTTGCGCTTCGGCGCGTCGCGGCCCGATCTTGGGGCGATTACCGATGATCTGTACCGCCGCGTTGAGGATCCGATATCCGGATTCGCCGAGCAACCGCCGTACCTCGGTCAGCATCGCGGCGCCCGAGACGCCTTCCCATTCGGGCCGTCCGGTGCCGAAGACCGCGCCGACGTCGCCCAGGCAGGCGGCCGAGAGCAGCGCATCGCACAGCGCGTGGGCGGCGACATCGCCGTCGGAATGTCCGGAGCAGCCGTCGTCGCCCTCGAACAGCAGTCCGGCCATCCAGCAGGGCCGGCCGGGTTCGATGGGATGCACATCGCTGCCGATGCCGGTGCGCAGCGCCGTGAGATCGGTCATCCGGTCACCGCCGCTCCGGTCGTCGCGGGGAGCGTGGCATCCGCTGCCAGCGCGTTCGCGAGTTTCAGATCGAGTGGGCCGGTGATCTTGAAGGCCAGCGGATCGCCGGGGACCACCGAGACGGTCGCACCCGTCGCCTCCACGAGGCCCGCGTCGTCGGTGGCGGGCAGATCGAGCGCGTACGCGTCGCGCAGCAGCGCGGCATCGAAGCCCTGAGGAGTCTGAATCGCCCGTAGACCCGAACGGTCCGGGGTACCGGTGACGTCGCCGGCCGCATCGACGGCCTTGATGGTGTCGGTCACCGGAATGCCGGGAACGACGGCGCGGTGACCGGCGTCCAGCGCGTCCACGACCCGCGCGATCAGCGACGGCGGCGTCAGGGCGCGGGCCGCGTCGTGCACGAGCACATGGGTGGCTTCCGGTGCGGCGGCCAGGCCGGCCCGGACCGAGTCGGTGCGTTCCACGCCGCCGGCCACCACGTCGACCGGTATCGAGCTGGCCGCGTGGGCACGGGCGGCGAGCAGTTCCCGGGCCGCATCGATCATCTCGATGGGCGCCATGATCACGATGCGGTCGACGACCCCGGACGCGATCAGACCGTCTACTGCGTGTACGAGCATGGGACTGCCGCCGACCGGGACGAATGCCTTGGGTGTCGATTCACCCAGGCGAACGCCCCGGCCGGCGGCAGGAACCAATGCCACAACGCGGCGGGAGTTGAGCGTCAAGGCGATGCGGTCAGGAGGCCGCGGCGAGAACCTCGTCGAGCAGGGTCTCGGCCTTGACGTCGTCGGTGCCCTCGGCGAGCGCGAGCTCACCGACCAGGATCTGCCGGGCCTTGGCCAGCATCCGCTTCTCGCCGGCGGACAGGCCGCGGTCCTGCTCCCGACGCCACAGGTCGCGGACGACCTCGGCCACCTTGTTCACATCGCCGGAGGCGAGCTTCTCGAGGTTGGCCTTGTACCGCCGAGACCAGTTCGTCGGCTCCTCCGTGTGCGGAGCGCGTAGCACCTGGAAGACTCGGTCGAGACCTTCCTGGCCGACGACGTCGCGGACGCCGACGTACTCCGCGTTCTCTGCGGGAACCCGAACGGTGAGATCGCCTTGGGCGACCTTCAGGACCAGATACTCTTTCTGAACACCCTTGATGGTGCGAGTCTCGATTGCTTCGATCAGCGCCGCTCCGTGGTGGGGGTAAACGACGGTGTCTCCGACCTTAAAAATCATGTGTCCCGTGCCCCTTTCGATGTTCACAGTTTAACATGCGACTCGATAACGCCGCGATCAACGGCGCAGGTCAGGGGCCACAACAGGCCGACCTCGGGGCTTGACAGATCGCGATGTGTATGCATCTTGTTGTGGCAGAAGGGGATACGCGGCTCGCGGGTCGCGGCGGAACATTACACCGGACCGGTCCGCACCGACCACCCTGTGAACTACTACGCTGCCTACTACTACTCTCCATCGTGGAGTGAGCCGGTCGACATGGAGGACAACCCGTGACTGCCCTGAAAGCCACCACAGCGTCGAATGTGACCAAGGTGTCGCGGCGCGCAATCGCTGTTGCCGCGCTGGCCACCGGTGCGGCGCTGGCGTTGTCCGGATGCGGTGCCGGCCAGATCTCGCAGACCGCGGGGCAGGTGCCCGCCGTCAACGGCAGCGCGGCCACCGTCGGCAATGTGGCGCTGCGTGACGTGCGCATCCTGCTGCCGCAGTCGGAGGAGTACACCAACGCCAAGGGCGGCAAGTCCGTCGTCGCGTTCAGTGCGATCAACGAGGGCTCGTCCAAGACCGACCAGCTGGTCAGCATCACCACCGACCTCGGCCAGGTGAAGATCACGCCGGCCACGCCGGAACTGGCCCCGGGCCAGACGGTCGTCGCCGCGAGCCCGGAGGCCGCCAAGGCCGCCCAGGGCGGTGCGGAGAATGCCTCGCCGACCACCGGCGCCGCGCAGCCCACCAGCCCGGCCGCGACACCCACGCCGGAGCACAGCGCGTCGCCGCGCCAGGAGGGCGCCGGCTCGCCCGATCAGCCGGCCGACCCGAACGCGCATCCGATCCTGGTCGAGATCACCGGACTGTCCAAGGACATCGTGCCCGGCCTGACCTACGGTGTGACCTTCAACTTCAAGAACGCCGGCACCGTGCAGGTGCAGGTGCCCGTCGACGCCGGCCCGGACACCCCGCGGCACGAGGGCGCGACGGTCGCCGAGCACGGCGGCCACTGAGCCACGCCTGCGCGCACACCGCCCCGGCACACCGGCCCATGTCGGCCCCTCTCTCTAGGCTGCGCACGTGGCCAAGGTGAAATCGCTGTACCGCTGCTCGGCATGCGGGAACGAGGTTGCCAAATGGGTGGGGCGCTGCCCGGGGTGCAACGAGTGGGGGACCGTCGACGAGGTGGTGACGGCCGGCGCTGGTGCGGGTGCGCATGCCGCCGGGCGGCGGGCGCTGTTGCCTTCGACGGCCGCGGCTCCCATCTCGACCATCGATTCGAAGGTCACCCGCGCCCGGCCCACGGGCGTCGCCGAACTGGACCGCGTCCTCGGCGGCGGGGTGGTGCCGGGATCGGTGGTGCTGCTCTCGGGTGAACCGGGCGTCGGCAAGTCGACGCTGTTGCTCGAGGTCGCCCACCGCTGGGCCCGGCAACGCGACGAGCGCGCGCTCTACGTCACCGCCGAGGAGTCCGCCGGGCAGGTCCGGCTGCGCGCCGACCGGACCGGGGCCGTGCACGAAAGGGTCTATCTCGCAGCCGAATCCGACCTCGCCACGATTCTCGGCCATGTCGATCAGGTCCGGCCGACACTGCTGGTGGTCGATTCGGTGCAGACGATGCTGGCCGCCGACGCGGACGGGGTGATCGGCGGCGTCACCCAGGTGCGTGCGGTGACCGCGGCTCTGACCTCGCTGGCCAAGGCGAGCGGGATCGCGGTGCTGCTGGTCGGTCACGTCACCAAGGACGGCAATGTCGCCGGGCCGCGCACCCTGGAACACCTGGTGGACGTGGTGTTGCAGTTCGAGGGCGACAAACATTCCACTCTGCGCATGGTGCGCGGCATCAAGAACCGCTTCGGCAGTGCCGACGAGGTGGGCTGTTTCGAACTGCACGACGACGGCATCGTCGGGGTGAGCGATCCGTCCGGACTTTTTCTGCACCACCGCGCGGATCAGGTGCCCGGAACCGCGATCACCGTCGCGATGGACGGTAAGCGGCCGCTGCTCGGCGAGGTGCAGGGGTTGACCGTATCCACCCAGGTACCCGCGCCGCGGCGGGCGGTCAGCGGTCTGGACTACAACCGCGTGTCGATGGTGCTCGCGGTGCTGCAGAGCCGCTGCGGTGTGTATCTGGGCAAGCACGACGTCTACGCCGCCACGGTCGGCGGGATGCGTTTGACCGAACCCGCCGCCGATCTGGCGGTCGCGGTCGCGATCACCGGCGCCGAACGCGATATCCCGCTGCGCGCGGGCATGGTGGTGCTGGGTGAGGTCGGTCTCGCCGGGGAGGTCCGGCGTGTCACGGGGGTCGGGCGCAGGTTGCGCGAGGCGGAGCGGCTAGGTTTCACGGAGGCGTTGGTACCGCCGGGGACCGACCTGTCCGGCATCGGTATGAAGGTGCACGAGGTCGCGAGTGTTCGTGCGGCACTTGCCTCGAGTGGTTTGTCGAAGCGACGACGCGAGCGTGTGGAGGCTGTGGAATGATCCCGGGCCGTTGGGTGACGCACCTGCTCGGCCGTCCCGCGCCGCGCCGCAGGTTCGTGACTCCAGCGGAGGTGCCGGCCGCAGCGGATGGGGCGGCTCCGGTGGATGGGGTGCCGGTGGAGGCGGTCCAGGCCGACGATCCCGGTCTGAGTACCACCATCGCCCGGTTGGTGCCGGGCACCGAACTGCGCGACGGTATCGACCGGATTCTGCGCGCCCGCACCGGCGGGCTGATCGTGCTCGGCTACGACGAGGAACTGGAACGAATCTGCGACGGCGGATTCGAACTCGATGTCGAATTCTCGCCGACCCGGCTGCGTGAGCTGTCGAAAATGGATGGCGCCGTGGTGCTTTCGACCGACGGCGCACGGATCCGCCGCGCCAACGTCCATCTGGTGCCCGACCCCGGCCTGCCGACCACCGAATCCGGCACCCGGCACAAGGCGGCCGAGCGCACCGCCGCGCAGACCGGCTATCCGGTGGTGTCGGTGAGCCGCTCGACGGGCATCGTCACGGTCTATCTCAACGGGCACCGGCATCCGATCCAGACGTCGGAGACGATCCTGTCGCGAGCCAATCAGGCGATGGCGACGCTGGAGCGCTACCGCTCCCGGCTGGACGAGACCACCCGGCAGCTGTCACTGGTGGAGCTGAACGACTGCGCGACGGTGCGCGATGTGCTGGCGGTGGTGCACTGCCTGGAACTGGTCCGCCGCGTCGCGCGCGAAATCAGTTCCGACGTGGCCGAACTCGGCGTCGACGGCCGCCAGCTGGCGCTGCAACTGGCCGAACTCGTCGGCAATACCGAGGCCCTGCGCCGCCTGCTGGTCCGCGACTACATCCGCACCGAACCGGTCGACGACGCGATGGTCGACCGCACCCTGGCCGCCCTCGACGGGCTGCTCGAGGTGGATCTGCTGGAACTCACCAATCTCGCACCGCCCCTGGGCTTCCCGGCGACGTTCGAAGCTCTCGACACCGCCGTGGGCCCGCGTGGATATCGGGTGCTCGCCGAGATCCCGCGGGTGCCGCTGCGCCGCGCCGAACCCGTGATCGCCGCTTTCGGCTCGCTGTCGGGCCTGGTATCGGCGAGTGCGTCGGAGATCGAGGGCGTCGACGGCATCGACGCGCATCTGGCCCGGCAGATCCGCGAGGGCCTGTCCCGGCTGTCGGAATCCGGTGCGGTCCGATCGACGGAATCCGGCACTGTCCGAACCGATTAGGGCACTGCCGGATTCGGGCCTCGCGTCAGGCGATGTTGAAGGTCTCCGGTGCGCTGCGCACGGAACCGAACTGCGCCACCACCGCGTATCCGCCGGCCGGCACCGGAACGCGATCGCCCGCACAACCCGGCTGCGACGTGGTGCCCGACCAGGTGAGGGTGAACGCCGCCTGCTGGCCGCCGTTGAGCGCGCGCACATCGGCCGGACCGCCCTGATCGCAGTCGGTGTTCGACCACAGCTTGCGCTGGCCGTCCAGCGATTGCACCCACACCTGCTGCAGGCCCGACCCCATATCCCGGCTACAGGCCGCGGTGGAGATGTTGGTCAGCACGATGGTGATCACCGGCTGATCACCGGCCTTGTAGGTCGGCTGGCCGACGGTCACCTTCACCGCCAGCGACTGATCCGGGCACGGGGCCGGGACGCCGCTGGCCGTCGAATTGACGGTGCCCGAGGCCGGAACCTTCGAGCCGCTGGGATCGGCGGTGGTGGACGCGGCCGCCTTGGCGGAGGTGGAGGCCGCCGCCGCGGCCTTGGGGTCCTTGTCGTCCCCGCCGCTGCGCAGCAACATCAACGCCAGCCAGATGACGAGAGCGAGCGCGACGATCAGCGCGCCGATGGCGAGCAGGCGGCGACGCCAGTAGATCTCCGGCGGCAGCGGTCCATTCGGTTCCAGCACGGCAACAACGGTAAGGGCACGATCGTGCCGTTCCGCTCAGGTACGCGGCGTGTCGGCGCCGAAATGGCGGTGACGCCGGGTACATTTTCGCGCCGCCTTCCGCGACGGCGCCGTCACCCGGCGATCGCCGTGTGAGAACCGTTGTGGTTCAGACAGTTTCGCCGATATCGCCGATCACCTTGTGCAGCAGCGCGCGGCCGTCGGCAAGCTTGTAGTTCACACAGGCGATGGCGCACTGCCCGCTCGCGACCCGATCGGACACGATCTTCGAGCGATCGGTGAGCAAGCGCGCGGTCTCCTGCACGTGACGGGCCTCGAGTTCGTCGACCTCGGCGAGTCCGTCGCGACGGCCGGTGAGGATGGACGGCGTCACCCGCTCGACCACGCTGCGGATGAATCCGCCGGGCACGTTGCCGTCGTCGAGCGCGTCGATGGTCGCGCGGACCGCGCCGCAACTGTCGTGCCCCAGGACGACGATCAGCGGCACGTTGAGGATTTCGACGCCGTATTCGATCGAGCCCAGCACCGACTCGTCGACGACGTGGCCGGCGGTGCGGACCACGAACATATCGCCGAGGCCCTGGTCGAAGATGATCTCGGCGGCGACCCGGGAGTCGCCGCACCCGAACAGGATGGCCCGGGGCTGCTGTCCGCCGACGAGTTTGGCGCGGTCGGCGGCGCCCTGGCTGGGGTGCTGCAGTGTGCCGTTGACGAACCTGTCGTTACCCTCGCGGAGAGACTTCCAGGCACTGATCGGGTTGGTATGAGGCATGCGTCCCATTTTCCATGGCTTGAGGGCTACCGGCGAGTCCGTTCGGCTACACATGGGCAAATTTCGGATCACCGGCGGGCTCGCGCGGCGGTGATGTCGTGAGCTCGAAGACGGCGACCGGCACCACGCGCGACGCGGTCGCGGAGGCCACCCGCGACCCGGCCGCGGGCGTGGACAGTGACGTTCTGATCGACTGGTACGAGCAGTCGGCCCGGGACCTGCCGTGGCGGCGCCCCGGAGTGAGCGCCTGGCAGATCCTGATGAGCGAGATCATGCTGCAGCAGACGCCCGTGGTCCGGGTCGAGCCGATCTGGCGGGAGTGGGTGCGGCGCTGGCCGGTGCCCTCGGCCATGGCCGCCGCCTCGCCCGGCGAGGTGCTGCGCGCGTGGGGCAAGCTCGGCTACCCGCGCCGCGCCCTGCGGTTGCACGAATGCGCGCGGGTGCTCGCCGCCGAATACGGCGACGTGGTGCCCGACGATGTCGAGGTGCTGCTCACCCTCCCCGGCATCGGCGCGTACACGGCGCGAGCGGTGGCCTGCTTCGCCTACGGGCAGCGAGTTCCGGTGGTGGACACCAACGTTCGCCGTGTAGTCGCCCGGGCGGTGCACGGCCGCGCCGAGGGCGGGAACCCACGCACCCGCGATCTGGCCGAGACCGAGGCCCTGCTGCCGGTCCGGACCGACCGGGCGGCGGTCTTCTCCGCGGCGTTGATGGAATTGGGAGCCACCGTCTGCACCGCCCGCAATCCCGACTGTGAACGCTGTCCGCTGCCGCGCTGCACGTGGGTCACCTCCGGTCGTCCGGCCTCGGACGTGGTGCGCCGCACCCAGAAATACGACGGCACGGACCGGCAGGCGCGCGGCCGCCTGCTCGACGTGCTGCGCGCGGCGACCGGGCCGGTCGAACGCGTGGCTCTCGACCTGGCCTGGACCCGCGATCCGGGCCAGCGCGACCGGGCCCTGGATTCCCTGCTCGTGGACGGCTTGATCGAGCAGACCTCCGACGGGTTGTTCGCCCTCGCCGGCGAGAGCGGCGCGAACTGAGACGCGGGTGGATCGGCCGGGACTTCCCAGCACCGGTGGGAAATTACAGTTCGGCCGGTGCGGCTGCTGCTCGATCGACCCTTCGTCCTCGCCTGGATGTACGTGCTCGCCTCGGTAGTGCTGGGCCCGTTCATCTTTCTGGGCGGCTATTCGTTCTTCACGCAGGGAGTCGGTGATTACTGCGACCCGGTGCACGGTGACGCCGCCGCCCGGGACGCGGCGTTCCGCGCTGCGCAGACGTTTCAGATCACCGGCGCCGCGGTCATGCTGGCCCTCGGACTTCTCGTACTGATCCGACTGTGGTCGCGCCGCGACATCAACCAGAATCTCGTCGTCGCGGCGAGCGGCCTCGCGGTCGTGCCCATGATGGGCGGCTTCGTCCTGATCATTCTGCTGTCGGGACCGGGCGGCCAGTCCTGCTGGCCGAGTTGACGCGAGACGGGCGGCCGATGGCGACCGCGGGATCTCACCCGCGGACCGGCAGCTGCACGTCCTCCGCTCGACCGCGTAGCGAATCCGGGTCGTTCGAGGCGTCGACCTGCGGCGCCGGCGCACCGGCCATCTCCGGCGCGGCGGTGGCCGGCGCGCGCAGTGCCGTGCGGCGTCGGGCCCGCAGGATCGGGCGGCCGATGAACCGGCAGACCAGGTAGATCACGAACGAGATGGTCGTGATGAAGGTCGAGACCGGGACGCCGGGTGCCAGCGACAGCAGAATCCCGCCGACCGCCGCGATTTCGGCGAACAGCACCGACAGCAGCGTCGCCCGCAGCGGGCTCGCGGTGAGCTGGGCGGCGGCCGCGGCGGGGGTGATCAGCAGCGACAGCACCAGCAGGGCGCCGACGATCTGCACCCCGAAGGCGGCGGTCACGCCGAGCAGCACCGCGAACACCACCGAGAGCGCCCGCACCGGAACTCCGCGCGCCACGGCCACTTCCGGGTCGGTGCTGGCGAACAGCAGGGGGCGATAGATGAATGCGAGCACCGCCAGCACGCCGACGGTGCAGAGCGCGAGGGAGGTGAGACCGGTACCGCCGACGCTGACCACCTGTCCGGTGAGCAGGGAGAATTTCGATCCGGCGCGACTGGGCCCCAGCCAGAGGAACAGCACCGACAGGCCGAGCCCGAACGACATCACCACCGCGATCACCGAATCACGTTCGCGCGCCTTGGAACCCAGCAGCCCGAACATGACCGCCGCGATCACCGAACCCGCGATCGCTCCGGCGCCCACGCCGATGCCGACCAGCAGCGCCGCCGCCGCACCGGTCAGCGACAGCTCGCTGGTGCCGTGCACGGCGAACGACATCTGCCGGTTCACGATGAGCGGTCCGATCACGCCGGCGAGCAGTCCCAGCAGGGCGGCCGCGAGCACGGCCTGCTGCACGAAGTCGTAGGACAGCAGGTCGGCGGTGGTGTGCAGATCCAGCATCTTGGTGAGGACGTCGGAAAGTTTGTCGTTCATTCGCCGGCTCCCTCGGTGTGGTGCGTGCCCAGCGCATCGATCTCGTCACCGGTGCCGACGACCACCAGCCGGCCGCGCACGCGCAGCACGTCGACCTCGGTGCCGTAGAGCTCCGAGAGCACCTCCGAGGTCATCACCTCGTCCGGGGTGCCGATCCGGAACTTTCCTTCCACCAGATACAGCACCCGATCCACCAGCGGCAGAATCGGATTGATCTCGTGCGTCACGAACAGCACCGCGGTGTCGTGGGTGCGACGGCGACGATCGATGAGTTCGGACACCAGTCGCTGATTGGCCAGGTCCAGGCTCAGCAGCGGTTCGTCGCACAGCAGCACGCGCGGATCACCGGCCAGCGCCTGCGCCACCCGCAGCCGCTGCTGTTCCCCGCCGGACAGCGATTCCAGCGGCGCGTTCGCGAAATGCTCGGCCCCGACCTGCGCGACGGCGTCGGCGACGCGGCGCCGGCGTTCGGCCCGCCCGCGCCAGCCCAGGCCCCAGCGATGCCCGTCCACACCCAGCCCGACCAGATCCACGCCGCGCAGTTGCACACCGGCATCGATCGTCTTCTGCTGCGGCACATAGCCGATCCGCGGATTGCCCAGCCGCGCGGGCGCCCCACTCACCTCCACCGTGCCCGCACTGGGTGCGAGCTGCCCCAGCAGCATCCGCAGCAGCGAGGTCTTACCGGACCCGTTGGGCCCCAGCACCGCGACGAATTCGCCGGGCGCGATATCGAGATCGAGTCCCTGCCAGAGCGTGCGCGGCCCGAACGCCAGGCTCGCGCCGCGCAGGGAGACCGTGGGGGCGGTGCTGTGCGATGCCTGCGCCGGGGCGTGCTCCGGCGCCTCGGTTCGGGTGCGTCCCGTCATCACTACCGCCCTCAGCCGAGCGCGGCGGCCAGCGCCGTCGCGTTGCCGGTCTGCCACTTCACGAAATCGGTTTTCGCCGGGAGGGTTTCGGTGACCTCGATGATCGGCACGCCCGCGGATTTCGCGGTCGCGGCGACGTCCTTCGTAGTCTTGTCCTCGGTTTGGATGTTGTAGACCAGCGCTCGAACCTGCTTACCGGTCAACAGGTCTCGTACCGCCGCCAGATCCGCCGGGGACGGATCGGTGCCCTGTTCGATCGCTTCCTCGAAGGCATGCGGGGTGCGGTCGTCGGTATCGGCGGCGGCGAGCAGGTAGTGCGCCAGCGGTTCGGTCTGCAGCACCGGCGACTTCGGGTGCGCGGCAGCGATTTTCGCGGTGATCGCGGTGACGCCCGCCAGCTGCCCGCGCAGCGCCGCCGCGCGGTCGGCGAACGCCTGCCGGTGCTCGGGATCGATGCGGCCGAGTTCGTCGGCGATCCGGCCGGCCACCGCGTCGACCGTCTTCATGTCGTACCAGACGTGCTCGTTCTCGTCGTTCGGCGCCGAGCGCAGGTCGAAGGCGGCGATGCTGGGTTTGCCGCGCCCCGCGGCCGCCTTCTCGGCGAACTCGTCGTAGTGCCCGCCGTTGTAGACGACCAGAGCGGCGTCGCGGATCGCGGCGGCGTCGGCCGGGCTGGTCTCGTAGGAGTGCGGGTCCACCTCCGGGCTGTCGATGATCGACTTCACCTCGACGTCGGGACCGCCGACCGCCGCCGCGACGCTGCCCCACACGTCGGTGGAGGCGACGATCTTCGGCTTCCCCGAATCCGAGGAGGTTCCCGAGCAGGCGGCCAGCGTGACCGCGGTGGCGATTCCCAGCGTGAGGACAGCGATTCGAGCGGCGAAACTTCTGATCACGCGGGTACTCCTGCACACGAACTCTTAACGGAAACGATTTCCATTTAAATGTAGCGTATGTGTCCACCCCGCACCCCATCGATCGGACCGACCGGGATGTGAACCGCACCACGAACAGGGCCCGCGACGCTCGATCCGAGCGACCGCGGGCCCTGGGACGGGTTTCCGGCGAGCTGGGACTACTGCACCATCGCCGCGACCGGCTGGCTCAGCAGCTGAGCGCAGCGCAGCAGACCGAGGTGACTGTAGGCCTGCGGGTGGTTGCCCAGGGAGCGTTCGGCGACCGGGTCGTACTCCTCGCTGAGCAGTCCGGTCGGGCCGGCGACATCCACCAGCTGCGCGAACAGCGCCTCGGCGTCCTCGCGCTTGCCGATCAGCAGGTAGGCCTCCACCAGCCAGGCGGCACACAGGTGGAAACCGCCCTCGCCGCCGGGCAGGCCGTCGTCGTGGTGGTAGCGGTACACCGTCGAGCCGCTGCGCAGCTCGGCCTCGGTGGCGACGACCGTGGCCGCGAAACGCGGATCCGACGGCTCGATCAGACCGCTGAGACCGATGTGCAGGGTCGCGGCGTCCAGATCGGTGCCGTCGTAGGCGGCCGTATAGGACTGCACCTGCTCGTTCCAGCCCTTGGCCTTGACCTCGTCGGCGATGGTCTCGCGCAGTTCGACCCACACCGGATCGATGCCGCGGTCGAACCGCTCGGCCAGCTTCAGCGCCCGGTCGACGGTCAGCCAGCCCATCACCTTCGAATACACGTGGTGACGCGGGTTGCCGCGGATTTCCCAGATGCCGTGGTCGGGTTCGCGCCAGCGTCGCTGCACGGCCGAAACCATGGCCTGCACCAGTTCCCAGTCGCGGTCCGGCAGCGCCTTGGCCGGGTCGAGAATGCCCTTGCCCTCGCGCGCCTCGGCCAGGGCCGCGATCAGATCCACGATCGGGCCGAAGACATCCAGCTGAACCTGCATATTCGCCGCGTTGCCCACGCGGACCGGTCGCGAGCCCGCGTAACCGGGCAGCTGGTCCAGCACGGCCTCCGGGGGCAGCGTCTCGCCGTAGAGCGTGTACAGCGGGTGCAGGCGTTCCGGTCCGGCCAGGGTCTCGAGCACGCGATGCGTCCAGGCCAGGAAATCCTCGGCTTCCGACAGCGAGCCCAGGGTGACCAGCGCGTGCGCGGTGAGCGAGGCGTCGCGCAGCCAGCAGTAGCGGTAGTCCCAGTTGCGGACGCCGCCGATGTCCTCGGGCAGCGAGGTGGTGGCCGCGGCCAGAATCGATCCGGAGGGAGCGTGCACCAATCCGCGCAGCGTCAGTGCCGAACGCTTCATCAGATCGGGCTTGAGCGGCGGCAGGTTCAGATCGGAGGCCCAGTCGCGCCAGTACCGCTCGGCCTCGTTGCGCCGGTCCGCCTCGCTGACCATCGCCGGGGCGAGATCGGAAGTGCCGCAGCGCATCTCGAGCACGATCGGGCCCTGCGAGGGGTCGACCACCGCGCGGGCGACGTGGTGGATGCCCTCCTCGGAGATCTCCCACTGCACGCCGGGGGAGCGCAGCACGATCGGATCGTTGGTGCCGTGCACGCGCAGGCCGGCCGGTTCGCGGACCAGCGTCACCGGTACCTGCCCGAATTCGGGGCGGGGTGCGAAGGTGACCACCGCCCGCGCGTCCCCGGTGATCACGCGGGTCAGATCGGTGCGTTCCAGTGCGACGTCGTGCGGCAGGTAGTCGACGATTTTCAAACTGGACCAACGGGTTTCGACGGTCATGGTGCCGTCGACGTAGCGCTGCGACAGCGGCAGGCTCTGACGCTCGGGGGCGATGGTGAAGTGTCCGGCCGCCGGTCCGCCGAGCAGATGGGCGAAGACCGCCGCCGAATCCGGTTCGGGATGGCAGAACCAGCTGACGGTCCCGTCCGGCGTGAGCAGCGCCTTGGAGCGCGGGGAGGCCAGCATGGTCAGCCGCTCGATGCGCGGCGCCGACGCGCCCGCCAGCCAGGTGCGGCGTTCCTCGAGCAGGAACGCCAACGCCTTGGCGACCTCCTCGGTACTGGGCACCCGGTATTCGGCGAGGCTCTCGCCGTCGCCCACCTTGATGCCGATATCCGGACCCGACAGCCGGGCGAAGGCCTTCTCGTCGGTGACGTCGTCACCGAAGAAGACAGCGGCCGAGGCGCCCTCCTGATGGCGGATGATGTCGAGCGCGGCGCCCTTGTCGGTCTGGATGACGGCCAGTTCGATGACCGCCTTGCCCTCGGTGACCTGGATGCCGACCCAGCTCGCCGGACCCTGCCGGGCCTGCTGCAACGCGCGGCGGCCCACCTCGGGAGTGGCGTTGCGCACATGCAGCGCGATGCTGGCCGGTTTGGCCTCGACGGTGACGCCGGGATTGTCGTCGGCGATGGCCGCCAGCGCGTGGCGCACCTCGGTCAGTAGTTGCTTGGCGTCGTTGTCGATGGCGTGCACGAAGCCGACATCGAATTCCGAGCCGTGGCTTCCGATCAACTGCACCTCGACGGGAAGCCGGGAAAGCGCCGCGAGATCTCGCAGCGCGCGGCCGGAGATGACGGCCGCGGTAGTGGTCGTCAGGCCGGCGAGCGCACGCAATGCGCTGACCGATTCCCGATGGGGATAGGCCTTTGCCGGATCGGAGACTATGGGCGCGATTGTCCCGTCGTAGTCCGAAGCGACCAATAGCCGCGGCACGCGGGCTACGGCCGACAAGGCACGGCGAAGTTCGTGTGGCAGATCCTGTGCGCTCACGCATCCAACCTAGTGATCGGAGGAGATTTTTCAGGGCGCGAGAAACTTTACTGGGTCAGGTTTGCCCGCGTGTTGGCGCAGTGATACGTGCTGTTTACACGAGCTCGCCAGGCAGGTTTCGAACGCCCGGACCTACATTGTCCGGCAATTCGCTTCCTGCCGCGCGCTCAGGACTTCTCGCCCAGCAACAGGTCGACGGTCAGGTCGAGACGCTCGGCCACATCGGTCGCCGAGGCGCGCCGGGTGAGCCACGCCACCAGATTCGACAGCCACACGTCGCTGATCACGCGGGCGATGGCCAGATCGCGCTCGGTGGGCTCGCCCTCGTTCACGGCGCGCGCGAAGAAGCGGTCCATCACCTTGCCGACCCGGTCGACCTCGGCGGCCGCGGAGGCGTCGGCGAACATGAACGCTCGCGTCATGGCCTCGGTGAGCAGCGGATCGCGCTGCATGGCCCGGGTGACCTGGGTCAGCATCACGTGCATGCGTTCCTGCGGGGTCTGCCCGGCCAGCGGCTTGCGTTTGCTGTCGAACTGCTCGAATTCCCGGGCCAGCGCCGAGACCAGCAGGTGGACCTTCGAGGGGAAATACCGATACAGCGTGCCGACCGCGACATCGGCGCGTTCGGCGACCGCGCGCATCTGCACCGCGTCGTAACCGCCCTTGGAGGCGAGGGCGAGGGTGGCGTCGAGAATTCGTTTGCGCCGCTCGCGCTGGGCCGCCGAGCTCAGCTCGTCCTCGCTGAGGGTGCTGACCGTCGCGCGATTGCGGGCTCCGTTCTGCGCACCCGAGTCGGCTGCCTGCTCTCGGGAGGGACTGGCCATTCGTGAAAGTCCTTTCCTGCACGCACGTCGGTTCCGGTGGCCGACGAGCGTAGTTCAGCGGCGGCGACGGACGCCCCTTGACTTACGCCCGACCGTCACATTAGAACATGTTCTAGGTGTGGGAGTCACGCCGGAAAGGCGGTATGGAGTGTGACCATCGCCACCACTGACGAGCATAAAGCCGTCCAGGAGTCGATGCGCGGATGGGCCGCAGCGGTGCACCCGATTGCAACAATGCGCACTGGCGCGCCCGGGTACTGGCGTGAATTCTGGCCGGGCCTGGTGGGCCTCGGCGTCTTCCGCGTCGCAGTCCCCGAGGAGGCCGGCGGCGCGGGCGGCTGCGTGAGCGATCTGGCCGTGCTGATCGAGCAGGCGGCGCATGATCTCGTGGGCGGACCGGTGACGGCTACCGCGCTGGCCGGCCTCGTTGCCGGCGACACCCTCGACGAGGATACGCCCTGCGGTATCGCCTTGGGCCGGCCTGTTGTGCTGTCGCACAACGCAACCGACGCCCTGGAGGTGACCGGTACCTGGGAGACCGTGCTCGGCGCCGACGAGCGGACCGCGCTGTTGCTGCCGGTACGCTCCGGCGAGCGCGAACTGTGGTGCCTGCTGCCGGCGGGCACCCCGGGCGTGACGGTCGAGGCGCTCGAGCCCCTGGACCCCAGTACTCCGCTGGCTCGCGTGACGTGCGCGAACGTCGCGGTGCCCGGCGACCACGTCTTCGAACCGCCGTACGCGGTCGGCGATCTCGTGGCCGCGCTGATCGCGGCGGAGGCCGCGGGGATCGCGGGGTGGTGTCTGGAGACGGCGGTCGACTACGCCAAGGTCCGGGAGCAGTTCGGGCGCAAGATCGGCGAATTCCAGGCGATCAAGCACATCTGCGCCTGGATGCTGTGCCGCACCGAACAGACCCGGGCCGTGGCGGCAGACGCCGCGGCAGCGGCAGATCTCGCAACAGCCGCGGCAGCGGCAGATCTGGCAACAGCCGCGGCTGATGCGAGCGACTCCGGTCGGCGCGAATTGCGATTGGCCGCCGCCGTCGCGATGACGATCGCGCTGGACGCCGCCGTGGAGAACGCCAAGGACTGCATCCAGGTGCTGGGCGGTATCGGCTTCACCTGGGAGCACGACGCGCACCTGTATCTGCGGCGCGCGACCGCGTTGCGGGCGTTGCTGGGCGGTTCGGCGCACTGGCGCGCCGAGGTCGCGAAGCTGACGCAGGCCGGGGTGCGCCGCACGGTATCGGTCGACCTCGGCGACGCCGAGGGCGGAACCGCCTGGGAGGCCGCCGGATTGGATGCCGCCGAGGCGACCGTGCTGGCCGCCGACCTGACTCGGATCGCCGCACTGCCCGCCGCGGAGCAGCGTGCCGCATTGGCCGACGCCGGTTTGCTGGCCTGCCACTGGCCGGCCCCCTACGGCCGCGACGCCGGGCCGATCCAGCGCAGCCTGATCGAGGACCAGATCCGCAAGGCCGGAATCGAACTACCCGACCTCGTCATCGCGAACTGGGCGATTCCCACCCTGCTGCAATGGGGTACGCCCGAGCAGATCGAGCGCTTCGCCCCGCCGACGCTCACCGGTGAGGTGATCTGGTGCCAGCTGTTCTCGGAGCCGGGCGCCGGGTCCGATCTGGCGGCGCTGCGCACCGTCGCCGAGCGCGTCGAGGGCGGCTGGAAGCTGCGGGGCCAGAAGGTGTGGACCTCGCTGGCCGACCGTGCCACGTGGGGAATCTGCCTGGCGCGCACCGATTCCGCCGCGCCGAAGCACAAGGGCATCAGCTACTTCCTGGTCGACATGAAGAGTCCGGGGCTCGAGATCCGGCCGCTGGTGGAGATCACCGGCGAGGCCCGCTTCAACGAGGTCTTCCTCGACGACGTGTTCGTTCCCGACGACTGCCTGGTGGGTGAGCTGGGCAACGGCTGGCGGATCGCCCGCTCCACGCTGTCCGCGGAGCGAGTCGCCATGGGCGGCAAGGGAATCGGCGAGGAGCTGGAGGCCGTGATCGCGGCCGCTCCCACCGCGGGCCCGGGTGCCGAGGTGGTCGCCGATCGCCTCGGCGCGCTGATCGCGGAATCGGTGGCCGGCACGTTGCTGGAGGCGCGCGCGGCCAAGAAGTTGCTGTCCGGCGGTGACCCCGCGGCGGAGAGCAGCGTCCGCAAACTGGTCGGCGTCCGGCACCGGCAGGCGGTGGCCGAATTCGCGGCCGAGCTGGCCGGAACCGCCGGTGCGCTGGACACCGGCGTGGTGAAGGAATTCCTGCTCACGCGCTGTCTGTCGATCGCCGGCGGCACCGAACAGATCCTGCTGACCGTCGCCGGTGAGCGGATTCTCGGGCTGCCACGCGAATCGAAGGGCTGATATCGCAGGGCTGATATCGCAGGGCCGGGCCGCCAGAGCAGCCCACATCCGACAGGGAGCAAAAGAATTGGACTTCACCAGAGACGAGAGTCAGGACGCGGTCGCCGAAGTCGTCGTGAGCCTGCTCGAACACGACAGCGCGCGTGATCTCGCGCTGTGGCCCGCGCTGGTCGACAGCGGGCTGCTGGCGCTGCCGCTGCCGGAAGAGCACGGCGGCGACGGGATGGGACTGCTGGAGGTCTCGACCCTGCTGACCGAACTCGCGACCGACGCGGTAGCGGTGCCGGCGCTGTCGACCCTCGGGTTCGGCGTGCTGCCGCTGGTCGGCCATGCCGGAGACGTCTTGGCGGCCAAGGTCTTTCCCGCCGTCGCCAAGGGTGCGATCCTGACCGCGGCACTGCACGAGCCGGGCGCCCCGTTCGTCGCCGACCCGCAGACGAAGGCGGTGGCCGACGGCGATTCGGTGCGGATCACCGGCCGCAAGGTCGCGGTGCCGTACGCGGAACAGGCCCAGTGGATTCTGGTGCCGACCGACCGCGGAATCGCGGTCGTCGACGGTGACGCGAACGGCATCACCCGCACCGAGAGCCCGAGTTCCACCGGCGCGCCGGAATTCTCGGTGTCGTTCGAGGACACGGTGATTCCGGCGGCGCAACTGCTGGATATTCCGCTGGCGGACCTGCACCGCATCGCCCTGGCAACCCTCGGTGCGGTCGCCGACGGCCTGCTCAAAGGTGTGCTGGCGCTGACCTCGGAACATCTGCGGACCCGGCAGCAGTTCGGCCGCCCGCTGGCCGAATTCCAGGCCGTCGCACAGGAAATCGCCGACGTGTACGTGGTCTCGCGCACGCTGCAGGTGGCCGCGACATCCGCGAACTGGTCGCTGGCGCAAACCTTCGGCGGCGAGAACTACAGTGGTGACAAGCACCTGCAAAGAGTCGATGACGACCTCGATGTGCTGGCGTTCTGTGTGGCCTCCGAGCTGCCGGCGGCCATGCAGCGGTGCCATCACCTGCACGGCGGCATCGGCGTCGATGTGACTCACCCGCTGCACCGCTACTACTCACAAGCCAAGGACATCGCCCGCTGGCTCGGCGGTGCGTCGTTCCGGCTGGACCGGTTGGGAGCCAGATGTACATCGATCTGACCGCTGAACAGCACAAGCTGCGCGACGAATTACGCGCCTACTTCGCCGATCTCGTCACTCCCGAGGAGGAGGCCGAGATGGCGGTGAACCGCCACGGCGACGCCTACCGCGCGGTGGTCAAGCGGATGGGCCGCGACGGCCGGCTGGGCGTCGGCTGGCCGAAGGAGTACGGCGGCCAGGGCTTCGGCCCGCTGGAACAGCAGATCTTCTACAACGAGGCGGTCCGCGCCGATGTGCCGGTGCCGCTGGTGACGCTGCTGACCGTCGGCCCGGCATTGCAGTCGTTCGGTACCGAGGAGCAGAAGCGCAAGTTCCTGCCCGGAATCCTCACCGGCGACATCCATTTCGCCATCGGCTATTCCGAGCCGGACGCCGGCACCGATCTGGCCGCACTGCGGACCTCGGCGGTGCGGGACGCGAACGGCGACTGGATCGTCAACGGGCAGAAGGTGTTCACCACCGGCGCGCACGAGGCCGATTTCGTCTGGCTGGCGGTGCGCACCGGTTCGGTCGAGTCCCGCCACAAGGGCATCTCGATCCTGATCGTTGACACCACCGATCCGGGTTATTCGTGGACGCCGATCATCACCGCCGACGGCGCGCACCACACCAACGCCACCTACTTCGACAATGTCCGCGTGCCGGCGGAAATGCTGGTCGGGGAGGAGAACGGCGGCTGGAAGCTGATCACCACCCAGCTCAATCACGAACGGGTCAGCCTGGGCCCGTCCGGCAAGATCGAACAGCTCTACGAGCGGGTGCGCGACTGGTCGCGGCGGCACGGCGTGCTGGAAGAGACCGAAGTGCGGCGCGCACTGGGCCGCCTGCATGCCATGGTGCGGGTCAACGAACTGCTGAACTGGCAGGTCGCCTCGAATATGGAACGTCCCGATGCCGATCAGCGGGATGTGATCGCCGATGCCTCGGCGACCAAGGTGTACTCCACGGAGGCGCTGCAGGAGGCGGGCCGGCTCGCGGAGGAGATCGTGGGGCGCTTCGGCGATCCGGCCGATCCGGACACCGCGGACCTGCTGACCTGGCTGGACAAGCGCACCAAGCAGAACTTGGTCGTGACCTTCGGTGGCGGCGTCAACGAGGTCATGCGCGAACTGATCGCGCAGATGGGCCTGCGCCTGCCCCGCGTACCGAGATAGGAGTTTTCGCGTGTCGGAAACCATGACGGCGGAAGAGATCCGCGCCGCCGGCGAGAAGATCCAGCAGCTGGGCGAATCCGCTCCGCGCCTCGGCCGTGATCCGGTGAACCAGCCGATGATCAACAACTGGGTCGAGGCGCTGGGCGACGCCAACCCGATCTACGTCGACGACGAGGCCGCCCGCGCCGCCGGACATCCCGGCATCGTCGCACCGCCGGCCATGGCCCAGGTGTGGACCATGCCCGGCCTGCACGGATCCCGGCCCGCCGACGATCCGATGAACGCGGTCAACGATCTGCTCGACGCCGCCGGTTACACCTCGGTGGTGGCGACCAATTGTGAGCAGACCTACCACCGCTACCTACGCCTCGGCGAGCGTCCGGTGGCACGGACCAGACTGCGAGAACTGGTGGGGCCCAAGCGCACCGGCCTCGGTGAGGGTTGGTTCGCCACCTACCTGCTGACCTGGTACGTCGACGACGAACCGGTCACCGAAATGCTGTTCCGGATGTTGAAATTCGCGCCCGGTACGGCGAAACCCGCCGCAGCCCCCGGCGAGGTGTCGGCGGAGGATCTGGCGAAGCGGGTCCGGCCCACCGTGTCGAAGGACACCGAATTCTTCTGGGACGGAACGAAGCTCGGCGAGCTGCGGATCCAACGCCGGCCCGACGGGACGCTGCAGCATCCGCCGGTTCCGGCGCTGTGGAAGGACCACACCGAACAGTCCGACTACGTGGTGGCCTCCGGCCGCGGCACCGTCTTCAGTTTCGTGGTGCACCACGCGCCGAAGGTGCCCGGCCGGCAGGTGCCCTACGTCGTCGCCCTGGTCGAACTCGAGGAGGGCGTGCGCATGCTCGGCGAGCTGCGCGGCATCGACCCCGCCGAGGTCGAGGTGGGGCTGCCCGTCGAAGTGGGCTTCCAGCAGCTCGACGACGACAACACCGTGCCCTACTGGAAGGCCGTGCGATGACCTCCACGATTCAGCCCGCGGCCGTGCAGGCCGGAACCACCCTGCCCGAGTTGGTGATTCACGCCGACCCGACGTTCGTGGTCTCCACCGCACTGGCCACCCGCGACTTCCAGGACGTGCACCACGACCGCGACAAGGCCGTCGAGCGCGGGTCCAAGGACATCTTCGTCAACATCCTCACCGACACCGGCCTGGTGCAGCGATTCGTCACCGATTGGGCGGGGCCGGGGGCGATCGTGAAATCCGTCGCCCTGCGCCTGGGTGTGCCGCTGTACGCGGGCGACACCCTGACGCTCAGCGGAACCGTGGCGGCCGTGGACGGCGCGGACATCACCATCGATGTGGTCGGCAAGGACAGCCTCGGCGACCACATCACGGCGAAAGCCGTTATCTCCCTGCAGGAGGCACGCCAGTGACGGGTCTGAGCCGCCGCGCCGCCATCGTCGGCATCGGCGCCACCGATTTCTCGAAGGACTCCGGCCGCAGCGAACTGCGCCTCGCCGCCGAGGCCGTCACCGCCGCCCTCGCGGACGCCGGGCTGACGCCCGCCGATGTGGACGGCCTGACGACCTTCACCATGGATACCAACACCCAGGCCGCGGTCGCGCGGGCCACCGGTATCCCGAGCCTGAAGTTCTTCAGCAACATCCCGTTCGGTGGCGGCGCGGCGGCCGCGACCGTGCAGCAGGCCGCCATGGCGGTCGCCACCGGAGTCGCGGATGTCGTGGTGGCCTACCGCGCGTTCAACGAGCGGTCCGGAAATCGCTTCGGGCAGTTCGCGACTCATCTGGCGACCGGCAATCCCAGCTCGTCGGGTGTGGACAACGCGTTCTCCTATACGCACGGCCTGGGCACTCCGGCCGCGCAGGTCGCCATGGTGGCCCGGCGCTACATGCACGTGTACGGCGCGACCAGTGCGGATTTCGGCCGGGTGGCGGTCGCCGACCGCAAGCACGCCGCGGTGAATCCGGCGGCCCACTTCTACGGCAAGCCGATCACGCTCGACGACCACCAGGCCTCGCGCTGGATCGCGGAACCGTTGCATCTGCTGGACTGCTGCCAGGAGACCGACGGTGGTGTGGCCATCGTGGTCACCAGCGCCGAGCGCGCCCGGGACCTGCCGAACAAGCCCGCGCTGATCGCCGGTGCGGCCCAGGGTTCCGGTGCGGACCAGTACGTGATGACCAGCTACTACCGCGACGCCCTGACCGGTCTGCCGGAAATGGGCCTGGTGGGCGACCAGCTGTGGGCCCAGAGCGAGTTGCGGCCCGACGATATGCAGGCGGCCGTTCTCTACGACCACTTCACCCCGTTCGTGCTGATGCAGCTCGAGGAGCTGGGCTTCTGCGGTCGCGGCGAGGGTAAGGATTTCGTCGCAGACGGGGCGATCGAAATCGGCGGCCGGCTGCCGCTCAACACCCACGGCGGCCAGCTGGGCGAGGCCTACATCCACGGCATGAACGGCATCGCCGAGGGGGTGCGCCAGATCCGCGGCAGTTCGGTGAATCAGGTCGAGGGCCTGGAGAACATCGTCGTCACCGCCGGCACCGGCGTGCCGACCTCCGGGCTGGTGCTGACCGCGGCCTGACGTCCCGGCCGAGGCCGCGCGTCTGCTCGGAGCGTGAACTTTTCGTGCAAACCTCCGCGAAATCGACGGAAAACCGCCGAAAGCGCCGAGGTTTGCACGATTAGTTCAGGGCATATGCGTCGCTTATGCAATCGCAGCGTGCAGTACTGCACGTAACGGCCGGGCCAACTGCGCGGCACTCTCCGGATTCCCCGCAGCCGATTCCCTTCGCGCACCGGCGAATCGGTCGAATACCAAGCCCTCGATGACGGCGATGTAATCGGCTGCGGCCGTATCGGGATCGGCGGCGCCCAGCGAGCGGAAGAGTTCGCGGGCGTGCCGATGGGAGAACAGGCTCGCGACCAGACGCGAGTGGAGCTCGTCGTCGCCGAGTAGGTCGGTGATCAGCATGTGGCGGGCGATCAGATGGTTACGGCGTTGCGCCAGTAGATCGTCCAGCCATGCGGCCACCGCGGTCGCGATATCGTCCGGATCGGTGGCGGGTAGACCGGCGGAGCGGAAATCGGTGCGCGATCGCTCGGTGATCGCGTCCACGATGGCCTCGATGAGTGCGCGCTTGGTGCGGAAGTAGTACGAGGTCGAACCGGGCGGTAGGCCGGCCGCGGTATCGAGGGCCCGATGGGTCAGCGCCCGCAGACCCTCGCGAGCGATCAGGTCGATCGCCGTGCCGACGATGAGTCCGCGCCGGTCCGCCGCGCGCGCATCATCCGCCGGGTGACGCACATTCGTCCCCAGGTGCGTGGCACTGGGTTGTTCGGCCGGACGTGGTGTGGACATCGTCACCTTCTCTCGTCTCGCGCCCGATCATCCTCTACAAGTGTAGAGGTGCTCTACAGGTGTAGAGCCCTCAGGAGGGTGGAGACCGTGGACGGACTGGTTCTCGATGGCGATCAGCGCGCTGCCGCGGCGGCCCTGGCTACGGTGGCCGAGCGATTGAGCGGGCGCCGGTGGGCTTTTCCGCGCGGCTTCGGTTCGCATGCCCTGCCGGCGCGCTCGCGGCCCGCTGCGCGCGGGGTCTACCTGCACGGTCGTCCCGGCCGCGGCAAGACGATGCTCATGGACGAGTTCTTCGAGCGAGTGGATTCGACACGTAAGTGCCGCTTCCACTTTCATCAGTTCTTCGCCCGGCTCCATCTCGCGATCGCCGAAGCCGGCGGTCTGCCGGCCGCGCTGGACGCACTGCTCGGCGACACCGAACTGATCTGTTTCGACGAATTCCACGTCCACGACGTCGGTGACGCCATGCTGCTGACCCGCCTGCTCCAGGCACTGTTCGCGCGCGGCATCGTACTGGTGGCGACCTCGAACTATCCGCCCGAGCAACTCCTGCCCAATCCGCTGACGCATGCGAAATTCGAACCCGCCATCGCGCTGCTGCGTACCCATCTGGCCGTGGTCGCGGTCGACGGGCCGCAGGATTACCGCGCTCGCGAGTGCCGGGGCCGGATCTGTGATCGGACCGGATTCGCGAGCGGGCGTTACGTGCGCGGGCACCGTCGCGGTGCCGACCGGCCGGCCGCGGTGCCGATTGCCCATCTGCTGCTGCGGGCGAGGGCCGCGGAGGCGGACCTGCTGGTCGTCGACTTCGGCGAAATCTGCGGGAAGCCCCTGTCGGCCATCGACTTTCTGACCCTCACCCACACCTACTGGCGCTGGGTCGTGTGTGCGGTGCCGCCGCTGCGGCGGGTTCCGGTCGACGCGGTGACGCGCTTCGTCAACCTCGTCGACGTGCTCTACGACGCCGATCTGCCCCTCACCCTCTACACCGAGGTTTCGCTGCCGGAGTTGGTCCGCGACGTCGCCGCCGCCCCGGATCTCGCGCGTACCGCGAGCCGGCTGGTCCGGTTGCCCGGTGCTCGCCCAGCGAGCGTCGCCGAGCCGGACGGGCCGGCGGGAAGTATGGCCGACCTCTCGTGAGGGTCCGTCGAAGTGAAGTGCGTTCGTTTGGACGGATCTGCCCGAGACGAGCTCATTTGCTGTGCCCGGTCACAGTTTCGCCGGCTGTCAACTGGCGGCTAGGGGCATAGACCGCAACGGTCACCGTCCGGTGTCACGATTTCCCTCCTCACGGACCGTTCGGCATGTAACGATGTGCCTGTTTGTGCAGTTCGGATGTTTTCTGGGAGAGGCCCGTGGCCGGGGTGAGAACGGCGATACCACGCGCGATCGGGCTGATCGCATTGATGGCGTGCGTCGTCTTCGCGCTGCGCGGATACCTGCCGGGCACCGGCGGCCCGCATGCGCCGTCGCCGCCCTCGGCGGTGACGGTGGCGCTCATGCCGGTGCTGTCGCTGGTATCGGTGGTGATCCTGCTGGCCGGGGTACTGACCAGCCAGCACCACGCGCCGCTGGCGATGGCCGAGGTCGACCGTGACCGTAAGCGGCAGCCGTTCCGATTGAGCCGGTTCGGGATCGTGATCCTCATCGGCACCGCCGTCGCGGCCGTGCTGACCGCGATCGTGTGGGCGGTATATCTGCTCGCCGGTGGCCGCGAGGAAGCCCCCGCGCCGCGTTCGAATCCGCCCGCCACCGCACAGCCCGAAACCACCGCGCCGCCCCCCACCCAGCCGTTCTCCGGCACCCCGGAGTTGAGCGGCCACGCCCTGCTGCTCGTGGGCATCTGCGCCGCGGTGCTGGTCGCGATCGCGATCCTCGGTCTCGGCGTGGTGGCCTTCGGCGCCCGCGATGGCCGCGGCGCACCGGCGGTGCCGTCCACGCCCGCACCCGCCGAGGCGCCGGTCTCGCTGGCACAGGTCGCCGAGATGGGCCTGGCCGCGATGATGGCCTCCGGAAAGGATGCGCGCGCCGCGATCATCGCCTGCTATGTCGCGATGGAGAGCGGTCTGGCGCAGGCCCGCGAGGTGGCGCCACTGGTCTCCGACACCCCCTCGGAGGTGCTGGCGCGCGCCTTCGACCGCGGCGTCCTGCACGACGCCTCGGCCCGCGAACTGGTGACGCTGTTCGAGGAAGCGCGATTCAGCCCGCATTCGATCCTGGAGTGGCAGCGCATGCGTGCCGAACAACTGCTGCGCATCGTGCTGGCGGATCTGCAGGGGGCCCGGCTGTGACCCGGATGACGATCGTGGTCGGCGCGGTGGCGATGATCGCGTTGATCGAGCTGGTCGGCCTGAGCAACCAGCGCGAGATGGTGCCGATCCTGGTCGGGGTGCCGGTGCTCGGCGCGCTGGCACTGCTGCTGTGGTCGCTGGTCGAGCGCTCCCGGGCGCAGGACCGTGCCGACGCCGACGATCACGACTTCGAGAACGGCCCGGCCGAAATGCTGAGCCGCTGGCACGCCCGCGCACAGATGCTCGCGACCCGCGCCGACGGCACCCGGGCCGATTGGGACCGCTACCTGCGCCCGCTGCTGGCCAAGGAGTTCGAACTGTCCAGCGGTCACCGGATCGCGAAGAACCGCAAGGCCACCGAGGCCGCCGGACGACTGCAGTTCGGTCCGGAACTGTGGCGCTGGGTGGATCCGGCCAATTCGTCGCCGCGTGATCAGACCACGCGCGCGCCCGGCCGGGACGCGCTCGACGAGATTCTACGTCGCTTGCAGAGCATGTGAGCAGCTTGCCGTACAGGTGAAATGGGTTGGAACTAATGCGAGATCGGATATGACGACACCTTTGGATGTGACCATCAAACGCACCGATGCGGTGCTGCGGGAGATCGCCCGCGCCGTGGTCGGCAAGCGCGAAGAGCTGCAGCTGATCATGATCGCGGTGCTGTCGGGCGGCCACGTCCTGATCGAGGACCTACCGGGCCTCGGTAAGACACTCATCGCCAGATCCTTCGCCACCGCATTGGGTTTGGACTTCACGCGCGTGCAGTTCACGCCGGACCTGCTGCCCGCGGATCTGATCGGCTCGACGATCTACGACATGGCCTCGGGCCGGTTCAACTTCCGCCGCGGGCCCGTGTTCACGAATATGCTGCTCGCCGACGAGATCAACCGCACGCCGCCCAAGACGCAGGCCGCGCTGCTCGAGGCGATGGCCGAGGGGCAGGTCAGCATCGACGGCGAAACCTTCCCGCTGCCACAGCCTTTCATCGTGCTGGCCACCGACAATCCGATCGAGTACGAGGGCACCTATCCGTTACCGGAGGCCCAGCTGGACCGATTCGCCATGCAATTACGGCTGGGATATCTGTCGGAGAAGGACGAGACCCAGATGATCCGCCGCCGGCTCGAACGCGGCGCGGTCACCCCGCAGGTGGGGCAGGTGGTGGACGCGCAAGGTCTGGTGGAGATGCGGCAGGCGGTCGAATTCGTCACCGTCCACCCGGATGTGGTGACCTATGTGGTCGCGCTGGCGGCCGCCACCCGCGGTCATCCGCAGGTCGAGGTCGGTGCGAGTCCCCGCGCCGAACTGGATCTGGTGCAGATGGCACGCGCCCGGGCGCTGCTGCTGGGGCGCGACTACGTGATCCCGGAGGATGTGAAGGCGCTGGCGGTTCCGGCGATGGCGCACCGGATCACGCTGCGCCCGGAGATGTGGGTGCGCCGGATCCGCGGCGAGGACGTGATCTCCGAATTGCTGCGCCGCCTGCCCGTACCGCGCGCGACGGTGACATGAGACATCGCGACACCACCTCGGCGAGCGAGGTCGATCTGCGCTGGCGGCCCGCGCCACTGGTGTACATGCTGGCGGTCGCCGCCGCGGTCGCGCTGGTGCCGGCGATCATGCTGGATCGGTGGCAGCTGGCGGTCTTCGCGGCGCCGATGCTGGGTGTGCTGGCCACCGCGCCGATTCAGTTGTCGCGCACCAGGGTTCAGGTCGACGGCGGCGGGATCATGCGCTGTTTCGAATCCGAGGAGGTCGAGCTGCCGGTCGCCGCGTTCGTCGAACACGGGCATGCGCTGCTGCGCTGTCGTCCGGAGGAGGCGAGCGGGCTGGAGCTGCGGGTCGAGGAATCCTCCGATTCCGGGCCCGCGCCGGCCGGTCTGCGGCTGGCGCTGTCGACCCAGCGCTGGGGCCGCTATCCGGTGACGGTCCGGCTGACGGCATTGAGCCCGGCGGGCCTGGCCCAGGCCTCGGCGAGCGTCGCGGCCGGTGAGGTGTACGTGTACCCGATCGCCGATCCGCAGCGAATGCGGTTGCCGCGCACCGAACTTCCGGAACGGATCGGCACCCACCTGACCCGCCGGCACGGGCCCGGCGTGGAGTACGCCGATATCCGCGCCTATGCGCCCGGCGACCAGTTGCGCATCGTCAACTGGCCGGTGAGCGCACGCCGCGGCCGCCTCTACGTCACCGAGCGGCTCACCAACCGGGCCGCGGATGTCGTTGTGCTGGTGGACACTTCGCTGCAGGCCCCGGGACCGGCCTCGGATTCGATGGAGTTGACCGTGCGCGGTGCGGCCCAGGTCGCGCAGACCGCGTTGCAGGCGGGCGACCGTACCGCCGTGGTGTGCCTGGGCCGCGCGCCGCGCTGGCTGCGGCCCGATATCGGGCGCCGCCAGTTCTATCGCATCGTCGACACGGTGCTCGGCGTCGGCGACGAGCACATCCCGAATGTCGGCACGCTGGCCCCGCATACGGCCGTGCCGATCGGCGCGATCGTGGTCGCGTTCTCGACCCTGCTCGACACCGAATTCGCTCTGGCCCTGATCGATCTGCGCAAACGCGGCCATGCCGTGGTGGTCGTCGACGTGCTGCGCGGCACGCCGTTCAAGGACGGCCTGGATCCGACGCTGGCCCGGATGTGGCAGTTGGAACGCACTGCGATGTATCGCGATATGGGCACCGTCGGAGTGGATATCGTGGCCTGGCCCGACGGCGCTCGCCTCGACCAGGCGATGCGGCTGCTGCCCGACCACCGGCGCATGGTGCGGGTGAAGCGATGACGAAATTTCTGGCCGTACTGTCCGGGCTGCTGCTGACCACCGCGGTGGGCATCGTGCTGCCGTGGGCCGCCATTCCGGTTTTCGTCGCGGTGGTCGTCGGCTGGCGGTTCCGCACGGTGGCGGTGCTGGCGGTGCTCGTCGCCCTCGGCGCGTTGGCGTGGGCCGATACCGGTGCGCTGGCCGCCGCCGGGACGGGTCTGGTGGCGACCACCTATCTGCTCAACACCGCCACGCTGCACGCCCCGGCCGGTGTGGTTCCCACCACATTGCCGTCGGTCTTCGGGGCGCTCGCCTTCGCGGCGGCGGCGGTGCTGGCGACGCTGATTCCGGGACGGCTGGCGTGGCTGCCGCTGCTGGCCCCGGTGCTGGTCATCGTGTTGTACGCGGCGATCGTCCAGGGCGTGGTCGGGCGCGAGGACGCCCCGGATACGGCGGAACCGACATAGTCGGTCGAGCGTGATATACCCCACAACCAGGGTGTTTGCCCTACTACACGATGTCGTGGTTTCCTACTACACCTTGTAGTCTGATGGCATGTGGATTATCCCGATCATCGCCGTCATCTGTTCCGTCGCGATCGCCGGCCTGTTCGCCACCGGCTTCCCGGACTGATCCGACAGGCCCCGCCCGGAACATCAGCGAACCGGGAATCGACGACACCGCCCGACCGGCACTGCCGGTCGGGCGGTTCGTTGTTCGACGGACCGGAGTCGATCAGGCGGTGAAGCTCAGCCGTACATCGCTCAGGACCGGGGCGTCCTCGCGTTCGACCACGGTCGCGCCGATGACGAGTTCGTCGCCTTCGCGCCAGATCCGCGATCGGATCGTCTCGCCCGGATACAGCACACCGGCGAATCGCGCCCGGAAGCCGGTCACCCGGCTCGCGTCCGAGTCCAGCACGGTGTCGGTCGCGGTCTTGCAGACCAGGCCGTAGGTGCACAGACCGTGCAGGATCGGATTGGGAAAGCCTGCGGCACGGGCGAATTCGGGGTCCGAATGCAGCGGGTTGCGGTCACCGCACATGCGGTACAGCAGTGCCTGCTGCGGCAGCGTCGGCGTGAGCACCTCGAAATCCGGGGTCCGATCGGGCAGTGCGGCCTTGGTGCTCGGTCCGCGCTCACCACCGAAACCGCCCTCACCCTTGGCGAAGATCGACGAGCGCGCCGTCCACAGCGGCTGCCCGTCGGATCCGGTGATCACCGTCTCGTGGGCGATCACCGCGGCCGAACCCTTGTCCCACACCTCGGTGATCCGCCCGGTGCTGCTCGCCTTGCCCTCGGCCGGAATCGGCCGGTGCACAACGATTTCCTGGCTGCCGTGCACGACCTTGGCCAGGTCGATCTCCACGCCCGGATAGCTCACCTTCGGTGGTTCGGTGACCCGCATCGTCGGTGCGACGGTCGCGAAGGTCGGCAGCACCTGCGGCTCCCGATCGTCCAGATATCGCAGTTCGCCCGGATCGGTCCAGCGCGTACCGGCGCTCAGGCCCAGGTGGTACAGCTGCACATCCGAGGGCGTCCAGGAGAACTCCTGGGTCGGAAGTTCCGCTCCGAGAGCGGTTTTCAGGTCGATTGGCATTATGTGTTCCTTGTTCGCCGACGTATCACGAGTCCCGATCGAGGGTGTCCGGAAACCGATCCGATCGGCCGGACCACCCTCGATCGACAGTGGTGTTGCGGATGCCGCCGCAGGTGGCCGGACCGCTCCCATGGTGCCGGGATCGGGCCCGGCCCCCGCCGCGGGTCCCGCTCACCGGTGCCCGCCTACTTGCTCGCCGCGCTGGTGGGGGCCTTCTCCTCGCGCGCCTTCTCGACGATATCCATGACCGCCAGATAACCGAAGGTCAGCGCGGGCCCGATGGTCGCGCCGGGCCCGGCGTAGGTGTGGCCCATGACCGGGGTCGAGGAGTTGCCGGCCGCGTAGAGCCCGTCGATCACGCTGCCGTCCGCCCGCAGCACCCGCGCCGCGGTGTCGGTGACCAGGCCGCCCTTGGTGCCCAGGTCGCCCGGCACGATCTTGGCGGCGTAGAACGGGCCCTGCACCAGGGCCGCCAGGCACGGATTCGGCTTCACGGTCGGATCGCCGTAGTAGCGGTCGTAGTGACTCTTGCCGCGGCCGAAGTCCTCGTCGACGCCCTTCTCCGCGAAGGCGTTGAACCGGGCGACGGTGGCGGCGAGATTGTCCGCCGGCACGCCGAGACGCTGCGCCAGCTCCTCGAGGGTGTCGGCCTTGACGATGTTGTCGTTTTCCATCCAGCGGGATGGAAAGCGCTGGCCCGGCTGCAGCCCGGCGAAGATGTAGCGGTTGCGGTAGCGCTGGTCGAACACCAGCCAGGCGGGGATGTTCTCGCCCGGACCGTCACCCTGACCCCATTTACCGCCGTACATGGTGTGCACGGCCTCGACGTAAGGAGCGGACTCATTACCGAATCGCTTACCGTCGGCGTTCACCATGATCGCGCCGGGCAGATTGCGCTCGGCCAGGGCGAACCACGGCTTGCCGCCCTTGAAGATGGTCGGCCCCCACCAGGCGTCCTCCATGAAACCGATGTCGCCGCCGACCTCCATACCGGCCCGGATGCCGTCACCGGTGTTGGCCGCCGCGCCCCGTGGTCCATTCGGTGGTGATGGGTTTGCGCTGGTACTGCTCGCGCATCTCGGCGTTGTGCTCGAAACCGCCGGTGCCCAGCACCACACCGTAACGGGCCTTGAAGATCGTCGGCTCGCCGTCGACGGTCGCCTCCACGCCGACGACCCGGCCCGTCTT
>NZ_BAFW01000007.1 GCF_000308535.1 Nocardia cerradoensis NBRC 101014
CATGTCTGCGGGCGGGCCTGCCGGCCGCCACGGCGGCGCGCGCGGTGGCCCCGATCGCCCCGGAACCGTTCGCCTCGGCACTGCGCCGGGCGGCGGATCTGCTGGCGCTGGGCGCGGATCCGGTCATCGCATGGGAGCGCGCGGCCCGGGAGGCGCCCGGGGCGGAGATGTCCGCGCTCGCCCGGCTGGTGCGCCGGTCGGCCCGCTCCGGTGCCGCCCTGACCGGTGCGGTCTTCGAACTCGCCGAGAAGTGCCGCGCGGCGGTCGAGGATGCGGCCGCCGCACGGGCAGAACGTGCGGGCGTACTCATCAGCGGGCCGCTCGGGCTGTGCTTCCTGCCGGCCTTCGTCTGTCTCGGCATCGTTCCGGTGGTCGCCGGACTGGCCGGACGAGTACTCGGCGGTGGCTTGTGGTGACCACACGAGAGATTCGGTGCGGATCCGCCGCGCCGACGGTAGAGAAAGGGGAGACCGATGCTGACGGCAACGCAATCGGTTGTGCGAGAACTACGTTCGCGGCTGATCCAGCTAGCGGTGACCGACGACGGCATGAGTACGGCCGAATACGCCATCGGGACGATCGCCGCGGCGGCGTTCGGGGCGGTGCTCTACACCGTGGTGACCGGCGACTCCATCGTCAACGCGCTGACCAAGATCATCGACAGGGCACTGAACACCACCGTATGAGGTCGGCCCGCACGAGCGAGCGGGGTGCGGTCACGGTCGAGGCGGCGATCGCGCTGGCGGCGGTGGTGGTGGTCGTCGTGCTCTGCCTGGGAGCGTTGCTGGCGGCGTCGATGCAGATCCGCTGTATCGACGCCGCTCGCGAAGCGGCTCGTCTCACGGCGCGCGGCGCGGAAGCGGAAGCTCTGCCGGCGGCTCAGCGGGTGGCACCGCCCGGCGCCGATATCGAAGTGCGTGCCGACGGCGACCGGATCGTCGCCGTCGTTCGGGCGCGGGCGCCGCTGCTGCCCATGCTGCGGTTACGGGCCGAGGCGGTCGCCGTGCGCGAACCGGGAGAGCCGCGATGACAGCGGGCGGACTGGTCCGGACCGCGATGGCGCCGGCCGCGTGCCGCTGCCGCGGGTGCGATGGGGGCGCCACGGTCACCGCATGTCTGGCGCTCACCGCACTGCTGGTGGTGACGGTGGTGATCGTGCAGTTCGCGGCGGTGGTCTGCGCACGCCACCTGGCGCAGAGCGCCGCCGACTCGGCGGCGTTGGCCGCGGCGGGTGCGCTGGATTCCGGTGCCGAGGCGGCCTGTGAACAAGCGGATTCGGTGGTGCGGCGAATGCGGATGCGGCTACGTACGTGTTCGATCCGGGATTGGGATGTGACGGTAACCGTCGACGGTTCCGTGACGCTCGCTCTTTTGGGCAAGCGATCAGTTGCGGCGGTCGCGCGGGCCGGTCCGGTGAGCGCGGTAAAACGATCATGAATACCGGACGGTTGGTGTGAGAAAGAATGGGTGACCCGAGCCACAGTATGTCGCGGTAACTGTCGTGGATTTCCCATTCGGTGGGCATTCAATTCCGGGGACGCAATTGTGCAAGCATTCGGCGCCGCAAGATTCCGATAAATGCACACATGTGAATGCCCACATGGCCGTTATTCGCTAGGGCAATGCGCCGGTTAACATGATCGACTTCCTCTTTATTCGAACAGAGCGCAGTCGGCCTCGGGTCTCGGACGCGGCCGTCGCTCTGGGAGGCGCCCACGTCTACCGACGGTGTCCGCATCGTCACGAAACGGATTCGAGCAGGTCATGGCTCGAAATGTTGGCGGCACCGTTCAGGCCGGCGCCTCGTCGGGCAGGTCGGAGAGCACGGCCGTCAGCAGGGCGGCCGCGCCTTCCTTGTCCAGCGGGGAATTCCCGTTGCCGCATTTGGGGGATTGGACGCACGAGGGGCAGCCCTGTGGGCACGAACAGGAGGCGATGGCCGCCCGCGTCGCCGCCAACCAGGTCCGCAACCGGGCGAACCCGCGCTCGGCGAATCCGGCCCCGCCGCGATGACCGTCGTAGACGAAGACGGTCGGCAGCCCGGTGTCGGGGTGCTCGGCGATGGACACGCCACCCACATCCCACCGGTCGCAGCTCGCGACCAGCGGCAACATCCCGATCGCGGCATGTTCGGCGGCGTGCAGGGCGCCGGCCACGCGGCGCGGCTCGATCCCCGCCGCGGTCAGCAGTCGCGGCGTGACGGTGTAGAACACGGCCTGCGTCGGCAGCGTCTGCTCGGGCATGTCGAGTTCGATGAGGTCGAGGACCTCCCCGCTGGGAAGTGTGCGCAGATAACCCACCACCTGGCGGGTTACCCGGACCTTGGCCAGGGCGGCAGTAACGCGGCCGTACACCTGTTCGTGGGTGCGCTCGTCGATCTCGACCGAGGTGACCATCCGGGCGCTGGTGGTCCAACCGGGCTGCTCGGCGTGGACGAACGCGACTCCGGCCTCGAGATCCAGTTCGTCGACCACATAGGTCTCGCCCTGGTGCAGATGCACGGCACCGGCGTGCAGCGTCGCGGGAGCCCGCCCGGAATCCGCGCTGCCCAGCAGCCTGCCGCTGGTCGCGTCGACGATCGCGATCTGGGAGCCGATTCCGCCCCGGACATCGACGTCGTCGTGGGGATAGGCGCTCGAGGTCGGGTACCAGCGGGCCGGTCCACCGCCGTTCTCCCGGCGCTTGATCAGCCCCTGCGCGGCGAGGTCGGCGGCCACGTCCCGGCCGCCGAGGTCGTCGATCTCGGCGTCGGTCAGGGGATGTTCGCAGGCCGCGCACAGCAGATGCGGTCCGGCGACGTAGGGATTGTGCGGATCGGTGATGGTCGCCTCGACCGGCTTGTCCAGCAGCGCGTGCGGGTGATGGACGAGGTAGGTGTCCAGCGGATCGTCGCGGGCTACCAGTAGGACCAGCGAGCCCTGGGTGCGACGTCCGGCCCGCCCAGCCTGCTGCCAGAACGAGGCGACGGTTCCCGGAAAACCCGCCATCACCACGGCGTCCAGCCCGGCGATGTCGACGCCCAATTCCAGCGCGGTCGTGGTGGCCGCGCCCAGCAGCGACCCGTCCGCCAGGCCGTTCTCCAGTTCGCGCCTGTCCTCGGCCAGGTATCCGGCCCGGTAGGCCGCCACGCGGCCGGCCAGCGACGGATCCACCTCGGCCAGCATGCGCTGCACGTCGATGGCGACGACCTCGGCGGCCCGGCGGGAGCGGACGAAGGTCAATGTCCGCGCACCCTCGACGACCAGGTCGGTCATGATCCGGGCGGCCTCGGTGGTGGCCGCCCGCCGTACCGGGGCGCCGTTCTCACCGCTGAGGTCGCCGAGCAGCGGCGGCTCCCACAGGGCGACCGTCCGCGCGCCCTGCGGCGAACCGTCGTCGGTCACCGCGGTCACCGGCGCACCGATCAGCCGTTCCGCGGCCGCGGCCGGATCCGCGCTGGTCGCCGAGCACAGGACGAAGGTCGGGTTCGCGCCGTAATGGGCGGCCAGCCGTCGCAGCCGGCGCAGCACCATCGCGACTTGGGATCCGAATACACCTCGATAGGCGTGGCATTCGTCGACCACCACATAGCGCAACCGCCGCAGCATCCGCGCCCAGCGCTGGTGGGCCCGCAGGATGCCGATGTGCAGCATGTCGGGATTGGTGAACAACCACCGCGCATTCGCCCGCACCCACTGCCTGACCTCGGGCGGAGTATCGCCGTCGTAGGTGGCCGGATGGATATCGCGCAGGCTGCCGGCATGAGTCAGCTGCGCGGCCGCGCGGAATTGATCGGCGCCGAGCGCTTTGGTCGGCGATATATACAGAGCGGTCGCTCGCGAATCCCGCTGCAGGTCGGTCAATACCGGCAGCTGATATCCCAGAGATTTGCCCGACGCGGTCCCGGTGCAGACGACGACATGTGTGCCGGCGGAGGCCAGCTCCGCGGTTCGAATCTGATGCGTCCACGGTGCGTCGACACCCGATTCCCGCAGCGCGTCGACCACGTCCGGGGCAGCCCAGGAAGGCCAGCCGGTGCTGCGTGCCGCGCGGGCCGGGAGTTCGGTCACATGGGTGATACGACTCTCCGCATCGGGCACTCCGAAAAGGACACGATTCAGCAACGATGTCCCGTAGCCGATCGCCTCGGCGGGAGCGGCGTCGGATCCCGGGCCTTTCGGATTCATCGGACCGAGACCATGCGACGCGAAGAAAGTGTGAACCGTGTGTGCCGTGCTCGCCCGAGCTGCCAATTCACTACCGAGTAGCGACCTGCGTCACAGTCTCTTTGCCTGACGCTCGCTCGGTTATCGCTAAGCAAACCTACTTCAAGTTTGGATTTGGGCATTGTGCCCCTCACCTGCACATTCGCAAGATCATCTTTTTTGCAAATTGTCGGTAACTCGGCTGTCGAATTGCGCGCGGACATGGTTCACTAGTTCTCGGTCGCAAGCTTCTGTGTTCGAGGGAACGGATCAAAGGTCCAAACCATCAGCAGGATCGATGTTGCGAACGGTGTGCTTGAAGCTTCCTGCAGGGGGAACAGAGTACAGCGGTCGGAACGGACCCGGTGGACCAACCTAACTTGTCCGCCGTTCCGGTATGGAAAGAGAAGGAACAGAATGGCACAGGGAACTGTGAAGTGGTTCAACGCGGAGAAGGGGTTCGGCTTCATCGCGCCCGAGGACGGCTCCGCTGACGTCTTCGTCCACTACTCCGAGATTCAGGGTTCGGGCTTCCGTACCCTCGAGGAGAACCAGAAGGTCGAATTCGAGGTCGGCCAGGGCACCAAGGGCCCGCAGGCCACCGGAGTTCGCGCGCTCAGCTGAGCGAGTAACCCAACAAGGTCCGATCTCTCGTCCCTCACCGCGAGCACGCGGTGAGGGACGAGTCATATGCGGGGGAAGTAGACTCGATCGAAAACCGGGGCTTTTCGATGTGATCGAGTTGCCCACAAGGGGGTTTTTCTGCAGTTCGCAGCCATTTCGGTTCGGACGGTACCGACGGGGAAGTACCGCGCAGAACAGCCGAGACTCCTGGGTCGCGGGTCCGCAGTGCGGACTCCACGACAGCGAAACACGGTATAAACGTCTCTGGCGGGAGATGTTTGTCTCTCCCTCTTGCCCCATCCGCGCGCCGCGCGCCTGCGCCGCGCGGGTCGACAGGAAAGGTGTGTTCGCCGGTGGCAACACGAGACCGCGGTGCATCGCCGACTCCCGATGCGGCCTCCGCCGGGCCCGATGCGGCCGCAGCCGGCCGGGGGCGTCCCCTGCGTCGTCTCGTCATCGTCGAGTCGCCGACCAAGGCACGTAAGATCGCGCCCTATCTGGGCCGCGGTTATACGGTCGAGGCGTCCGTCGGCCATATTCGGGATCTTCCCCGCGGTGCCGCGGATGTGCCGGCCAAATACAAAGGCCAGTCCTGGGCTCGGCTGGGTGTCGACGTCGACCACGATTTCGAGCCGATCTACGTCGTCAGTCCGGACAAGAAGGCCAAGGTCTCGGAGCTGAAGACGCTGCTGCGCGACGCCGACGAGCTCTATCTGGCCACCGACCCCGACCGCGAGGGCGAGGCCATCGCCTGGCACCTGCTCGAGACGCTGAAGCCGAAGATTCCGGTCCGGCGCATGGTGTTCCACGAAATCACCGAGCCGGCCATCCGCGCCGCCGCCGCCGACACCCGGGAACTCGACAACGACCTGGTCGACGCCCAGGAAACCCGGCGCATCCTCGACCGCCTCTACGGCTACGAGGTCAGCCCCGTGCTGTGGAAGAAGGTCATGCCGCGACTGTCGGCGGGCCGGGTGCAGTCGGTGGCGACCCGGATCGTCGTGCAGCGCGAGCGGGAGCGCATCGCGTTCCGTTCCGCGGAGTACTGGGATATCGCGGCGAAATTCGACGCCGGCGGCCGGGAGAGCGACGAGGCCAACCCCCGGATCTTCGGTGCGCGGCTGGTCACCGTCGACGGTTCCCGCGTCGCGGGCGGCCGGGATTTCGGATCCGACGGTCAGCTCAAGACCCGCAACGGTGTCACGGTCCTCGACGAGGCCGTGGCACGGCGGCTGGCCGCCGGGTTGGAGAAGGCGGATTTCCAGGTCACCTCGGTCGAGTCCAAGCCGTACACCCGGCGGCCCTATGCGCCGTTCATGACCTCGACGCTGCAGCAGGAGGCCGCGCGCAAACTCCGGTTCGGTTCCGAGCGCACGATGCGGGTGGCGCAGCGGCTGTACGAGAACGGCTACATCACCTATATGCGTACCGACTCCACGACGCTGTCGGAGTCGGCGATCAGCGCGGCGCGCGCGCAGGCGACCCAGCTCTACGGACCGGAGTTCGTGCATCCGACGCCGCGGCAGTACACCCGCAAGGTCAAGAACGCGCAGGAGGCACACGAGGCGATCCGGCCCGCCGGTGACACGTTCGCCACGCCGGGCCAGCTGCACGCCCGGCTGGATCAGGACGAATTCCGGCTCTACGAGCTGATCTGGCAGCGCACGGTGGCCTCGCAGATGGCCGACGCGCGCGGCACCACGTTGACTGTCCGGATCACCGGCCGCGCCGGCACCGGCGAGGAGTGCGTGTTCTCCGCGTCCGGACGCACCATCACCTTCGCGGGATTCCTCAAGGCCTACGTGGAGAGTGTCGACGAAGACGCGGGCGGGCAGTCCGACGATGCGGAGTCGCGGTTGCCCGCGCTGACCGAGGGCCAGAACGTCAACGCCACCGAGCTGACGCCCGACGGGCACACCACCAACCCGCCCCCGCGCTACAACGAGGCCTCGTTGATCAAGGCGCTCGAGGAGCTGGGCATCGGTCGCCCGTCGACCTACGCCTCGATCATCAAGACCATCCTGGACCGCGGCTACGTCTACAAACGCGGTAGTGCGCTGGTGCCGTCCTGGGTGGCCTTCGCGGTGGTCGGGCTGCTGGAGGAGTACTTCGGCCGCCTGGTCGACTTCGATTTCACCGCGGCGATGGAAGACGATCTCGATGCCATCGCCGGCGGCCGGGAGCAGCGCGGAAACTGGCTGACCAGCTTCTACTTCGGTGGTGACCACGGCGCCGAGGGCTCGGTGGCACGCTCCGGCGGTCTGAAGCGGATGGTCGGTGAGCGACTCGACGACATCGATGCCCGCGAGGTCAACTCGATCAAGATGTTCACCGACGATCAGGACCGCGACATCGTGGTCCGGGTCGGGCGTTTCGGTCCGTATCTGGAGCGTATGGTCCAGAACCCGGACGATCCGGACGGCGATCCCGTTTCCCAGCGCGCCAATCTGCCCGACGATCTGCCGCCGGACGAGTTGACACCCGAGGTCGCGGAGAAGCTGTTCGCGACCCCGCAGGAGGGGCGCTCGCTCGGTGTGGATCCCGAAACGGGGCATCGGATCGTGGCCAAGGAGGGCCGCTTCGGGCCGTATGTCACCGAAATCCTGCCTGAGCCGGAGGCCGACCTCGACGCCAAGAAAGGCGCCAAGAAGGCGGCCGCACCCAAACCGCGGACCGGCTCGCTGCTCAAGTCGATGGATCTGTCGACCATCACGCTCGAGGACGCGCTGAAACTGCTGTCGCTGCCCCGGGTGGTCGGCAAGGATCCCGAATCGGGCGACGAGATCACCGCGCAGAACGGCCGCTACGGCCCGTATCTGAAGAAGGGCACGGACTCTCGCTCGCTGGCCACCGAGGATCAGATCTTCACCGTGACCTTGGATGAGGCATTGAAGATCTACGCCGAGCCCAAGCGGCGCGGACGCCAGGCGGCGAGTGCGGCGCCGCTGCGGGAGATGGGCAACGATTCCGCCACCGGCAAGCCGATGGTGATCAAGGACGGGCGGTTCGGTCCGTATGTCACCGACGGCGAAACCAATGCCAGCCTGCGCAAGGGCGACGAGGTGGAGTCGATCACCGATGAGCGGGCCTCCGAACTGCTCGCCGATCGCCGGGCCAAGGGGCCGGTGAAGAAGGCGGCCAAGAAGACCGCGAAGAAGGCGCCCGCCAAGAAGACCGCGGCGAAGTCGACGGCCAAGAAGACCACCGCGACCGCGAAGAAGACGACAGCGAAGAAGACCGCGGCCAAGAAGGCGCCCGCGAAGAAGGCCGCGGCGAAGTCGACGGCCGAGTCGTAGCAGGCGGTGTCGGAGCGGGCGGTGTCGTAACAGGCGGCGTCGGAGCGGGCGGCTGCTCGGTGCCGGTCGGCTTGTCGGTGCGGCCGATTAGGGTGTAGCGCGTGGCAGGTGTCTTCGATCGGCTCGTCGGCCAGGACTCGGTCGAGTCCGAGTTGACCGCTGCCGCCGTGGCGGCACGCACCGGGATCGCGTCCTCGGCGATGACGCACTCCTGGCTGTTCACCGGTCCGCCCGGATCCGGCAGATCCGTTGCGGCACTGTGCTTTGCGGCCGCGCTGCAATGTACGGCCGAGGGCACGCCGGGCTGCGGTCACTGCCATGCCTGCACCACCACCATGGCCGGTACCCACGGCGATGTCCGGCGGGTGATTCCGGAGGGGCTGAGCATCGGCACCAAGGAAATGCGGGAGATCGTGCAGGTCGCGGCCCGGCGTCCCAGCACCGGGCGGTGGCAGGTGGTGGTGATCGAGGATGCCGACCGACTGACCGAGGCCGCGGGCAACGTGCTGCTGAAGGTGGTCGAGGAACCGCCCGAGCGGACCGTATTCCTGCTGTGCGCACCGTCGGTGGACCCGGAGGACATCTCGGTCACGCTGCGATCCCGCTGCCGGCATATCCACCTGGTCACGCCGTCCGTGGATGCCATCGCGCAGGTGCTGCGCGAGCGTGACGGGCTGAGTCCGGACCAGGCGGCGTGGGCGGCCTCGGTGAGCGGCGGACACGTCGGCCGCGCCCGCTGGCTCGCGACCGATGAGCAGGCCCGCACCCGCCGGACCCGCGCATTGTCGCTGGTGTCGGCGGTCACTCGTCCGGCCGCCGCTTATGCCGCCGGTGACGAACTGGTCAAATCCGCCGAGGAGGAGGCCAAACAGGTCAGCGCGGAGCGTGACGAGCGTGAACGCGACGAGCTGGCGACCGCGCTGGGTGCCGGTGGCACCGGGAAGGGCGCCGCCTCGGCGACCCGCGGTTCCGCCGGCGTGCTGAAGGACCTCGAGCGCCGTCAGAAATCCCGCGCGACCCGCACCAGTCGCGACGCCCTCGACCGGGCGCTGATCGATGTCGCGGGCCTGTACCGCGACGCGCTGGCCCTGCGTTTCGGCACCTCCGCCGCGAATCTATCCCCGGCGATCACCCTGACCCACCCCGACCTGTCGGATCAGATCCGCGATCTGGCCGACGAGGTGCGACCGGAGGGGCTGTTGCGTTCGATCGAAGCCGTCCTCGCCTGCCGCGAGGCCCTCGATCTGAACGTCAAGCCCCGCTTCGCCATCGCGGCGATGGTCGCGGGCCTCATCGCGGCCCGCTCCGCCTGATCGACCGGCGCGACAGACCTTCGGCGATTTCATCGAGAAAAGTGCTCAAAAGATGAGCACTTCAACGGGCAGCATGTAGTCCGACGAAAGGACGAACCGTGGTGCGAAAACTCCCTGCCGCCAACTGCTTTCCCGATGCCGCCGCCTGGGCCGGCTGGCTCGACGGTCACCACACCGACGACGCCGGCGCCTGGCTGCTGATCGCCCGCAAGGGTTCGTCCGCGCCCCTGATCACCATCGACGAGGCGGCGGAGGTCGCCCTGTGCTACGGCTGGATCGACGGTCACCGGCGCGCTCACGACGATCGCTCGTTCCTCCAGCGCTACTCGCCCCGGCGTCCCGGCAGCACCTGGTCCCAGGTGAACGTCGCGCGAGCCGAGGCCCTGATCGCCGCGGGCCGGATGCGCCCGCCCGGCCTCCGCGCGATCGAGGTTGCCCGCGCCGACGGCCGCTGGAATGCCGCGTACGCGCCCCAGCGCTCGGCACCCGTTCCGCCCGAGCTGGCCGAGGCTCTGGCCGCGGATACCGCCACCGCCGATCGCTTCGCCGCTCTGGACCGAACCGCCCGCTACCTACTGGTCCTCCCCCTGCTGAAGGCCCGAACCCCGACCGCCAAGGGCCGCCGCCTGGCCGAGATCATGGCGACACTGCAGCGATGACCTGCCGTTTTCGTGTTCGGTCACCGAAGACGATAGACTCTCACCGCCGAAAGGCACGCCGCCTTAGCTCAGTCGGTAGAGCGCTTCACTCGTAATGAAAAGGTCGGGGGTTCGATTCCCCCAGGCGGCTCCATCTTTGTCGCGAGTACCTGGTTGAGGTCTCGTGTCCCTTCGCCCGACGACGACGGTGAAGACGCTGCGCTGAGCTTCCGGGGTGAAGGCACCCAAACCATCCCGAGGCGTGAGTTCGCCGAGATGGACTCCCCGCTCGTGACACGCACCGCGCAAGCCCTTTCTGCAGAGACCGGGCAGCGTGTCGAGTGCGGTGCGGTGCCGTGCTGGAGCGGCCTGCACGGTTCTACTGCCTTGTAGTCGACGTGGAAGACGCGTAGCGCGGTCACGCCTGTGGGAAATATGGGATGTGCCGGAATTCGGGGGCGATGAATCAATGAAAATATTCAGCTTCGACATTCTGTTCGGGTTCGATCGAATTGGTATTACGGATCCCGTCACGGTGATTTCCGCGGCTGGTTCGGTCGGGTGTCGGTGCAGCGGCTGCACTGCCTCGTCAGCGGCTGCCGGGTGGTGGTGGCTCTCCACTCGCAGGACATTCTCGCTGGTCAGCGCGGGTTGGGGCGGCGTGAAAATGGAGCCGAGTGGCCACTGTCAGGGGAATTCCCGGTGGCCGGTTTTGCGGTGGCAGGGCGTTTCACGTCGTATACTCCCGTTATGGCGGATGATCAGTCCTCCACAGAATTTCCCGAGGCGCCCGTTCTTGTTGTGCAGACGCGAGAGCGCGTCTATCGGCTGCACGCGGGAGGTTCATACAATGTCGGCCGCGATCTGGCCGCCGACATCGTGGTGACCGATCCGCGGGTGTCTTCCGTGCACGCCGTCTTGGAGCGCGGGTCGGACGGTTGGGAAATCGAGGACGCGCACAGCCTCAACGGCACCTTTTTCGACGGTCAGCGCGTCGATCGGATGCTGATCGATCATGACGAGACGTTCCAGCTCGGTCACGCCGTGAACGGCGAGCAGCTGGCCTGTTCGGTGGAGGGGCGAAAAGGACAGCACGGCCGCGAGTCGTCCGGCGATAGCGGCGGCGACACGATGCTCGTCCCCGATCCCGGCTACCAGCTCGATGATGAAGCCACGGTGACGACGCCCCATCCGGGGAGCCGCCCCCGGCGGGTTGCGCGGTCGTCGCCTCCGGCGGCTCGCCCCAGCGCGGTCGTCCGGATCGTCTCGGACACAGTCCGGATCGGGCGGGCCTCCGACAACGACATCGTCGTGCCCGACCTCATGGTCTCCCGTCATCACGCCGAACTGCGAGTGACCGGCGCAGGCCGGTATCGGGTCGTCGACCTCGACAGCCACAACGGCACCTACGTGAACGGCGCCCGGGTCGATTCGGCGGACCTGTCCGAATCCGACTTGATCGGCATGGGGCATACCACCTACCGGCTGGTCGGCGACGAACTGCGGGAGTACGTCGACACCGGTGACGTGTCGGTCTCGGTGCAGAACCTCATCGTGCGGACAGCGGAAGGCAAGGTTCTCCTCGACGAGGTGAGTTTCCCGATTCCGCAGCGCTCGCTCGTCGGGGTCATCGGGCCCAGTGGAGCGGGCAAATCGACGTTGCTCGGCGCGGTGACCGGGTTGCGTCCGGCGACCGAGGGGACGGTTCGTTACGACGGACGCGACCTCTACACCGACTACGACGAACTCCGCCACCGCATCGGACTGGTTCCGCAAGAAGACATCCTGCACAGCCAACTTCCGACGCGGCGCGCGCTACTGTACGCGGCCGAACTCCGCTTCCCCGGTGACACGCGCCCCGAGGAGCGCGAGCAACGGGTCGATGAGGTCCTCGCCGAGCTCGGCTTGGCCCGGCATGCCGACACCCGCATCGACAGGCTCTCCGGCGGCCAGCGCAAACGGGTGAGCGTCGCACTGGAGTTGCTGACCAAACCGTCCCTGCTGTTCCTCGACGAGCCGACCTCCGGCCTCGACCCGGGCCTGGACAAGACGGTGATGGAAATGCTGTCCGAACTGGCCCACGACGGGCGCACCGTCATCGTCGTCACCCATAGTGTCGCGAACCTCGATTCCTGCGACCGACTCCTCGTGCTGGTACCCGGCGGTCGGCTGGCCTATTACGGACCGCCCGCGGAGGGGTTGCAGCAGTTCGGGCAGCGCAGTTGGGCCGAGGTGTTTCAGTCCTTCGACCGCGAGGAGGACCGCGACTGGGCTGCTGAGTTCCGGGAATCGCCTCGCTTCGAGCAGTACGTGGAGGTCGGGCCGACCGACGATGTCGGCCCGGCGGACGTACACGCACCGGCACCCCCGCCCGCGCCGCAGTCCAAGCTCAGCCAGCTCAGTACGGTGTGTCGGCGATACCTGGCGGTCATCGCGTCGGACCGAAGTTACCTGGCGCTGCTCGGCGTGATGCCGCTGATTCTCGGTGGTTTGATCGCCGCGGTGCCGTCGGGCGAGGGTTTCACCGGGGCGCCCGGAACCAACGCCGATGCCCCCACCAAGCTCATGATCTTGGCATTCGGTGCCTGTTTCATCGGCACCGGCAACTCGATTCGCGAGATCGTCAAGGAGCAGACGATCTACCGCAGAGAACGCGCGGCCGGATTGTCCGCAGGGGTCTACCTGATGTCGAAGCTCCTGGTCTTGGGCGTGATCACCATCCTGCAGGCGGCGGTGCTGTTCTTGATCGGCACCATCGGGGTGAGCATGCCGGCGAAAGGCGTATTCACCGCCGTCCCGCTGGAGTTGATCCTGGCGATGGCGATGCTCGGCATCGCCTCGCTGGCGTTGGGCTTGCTGGTCTCGGTGTCGGTCAACACCTCGGAGAAGACGCTGCCACTGCTGATCGTGCTGTCCATGGCGCAACTGGTGTTCACCGGCGGTCTGGTACGGCTGCCCGGCACCCCTGTTCTGGCACAGCTGTCCTACCTGTCGCCGTCCCGCTGGGGCTACGCTGCGGCAGCGGCCACCCTCGACCTGGACACCCTGTCGCCGCACGACGGCGCACCCGACCCGCTGTGGCGACATTCCCTGGGCACGTGGCTGCTCGACATGGGGGTCGTCGCCGGCCTGGGGGCCGTCTTCCTCGCGCTGGCCGGATACCGGCTGTATCAGCTGCGTCCACGGCGGCGCGGCGCTCGCACCGCGCGGATTTGACGGAGGCCCCGGCGCCCCGGGGGCGACCGGATGCAGCCGTGCGATTTCTCCTCGATCGGACCGCCTCTCGGGGATGATGGTGGTGGGTGTGGCGGATCGCATCCATCGCTTCACCGACCGGCCAGCGTACGGTCGGATTCGACAGGAGCGGATATGACCGACGGCTCCGGCTCAGACAGCGACTTCGGACGATCGACGGCCGGACTCGAATCCGGCGCGGTGGCCGCCTTCGCAGCCGCGTGGGAATCGGCTGCCCCGGCCCCGGCCATCAGCGATTACCTGCCCGACGCGGAGACCTTGCGCTTGGACGCGTTGATCGCACTGATCCGCGTCGACCTGCGCCAGCGCTGGCTGCGCCGGCCCGCGCTCACGCCGTCCGGTGGACCCGAGCCGCCCCGCAAGCGGCTGCGGAACTACTGCGCGGAATTCGCCGAGCTGTCGCCGGACCGCGTTCCGGCCAGCCTGGTCTATGAGGAGTTCGTGATCCGCCGGCACAGCGGCGAGCGGGTCGATCCGCGCGAATATCTGCGCGAATATCCCGCGCAAGCGCCCGAGCTGAGCGAGTTGCTCAACGCCGACGACTCGGATCGGAGCACTCAACGCGCCGGTGCGGACCCGACCGCCATCGCCTCGACCATGGTCTCTCCCGAAGGCACCCGCACCACGGGCGACGTGTTCGCCGAACCGGAGACGACGGGCTCGCAGGTCGCTCGGCTGGACAGCATCCGGGTAGGCGATTGCATCGATGATTTCGATCTGCTCACCGGGCTGGGTAGCGGAGCCTTCGCGCGGGTGTTCCTGGCCCGGCAGCGCTCGCTGCAGCGGCTGGTGGCGGTGAAGATCTCCGCCGACCGCGGCACCGAACCGCAGACGCTGGCCCAGCTCGACCACGACTACATCGTCCGGATCTTCGACCAGCGGCTGCTGGGCGAACCGGACCCGCACGGCGATTCCCACAGCCGCCGACTGCGGCTGCTGTACATGCAGTTTCTGCCCGGCGGCACCCTGC
>NZ_BAFW01000006.1 GCF_000308535.1 Nocardia cerradoensis NBRC 101014
AAGACGCCGCCGAACTGTCGCCGCCGCATCCGCATGTCGTCCGGTTGGTCGCGCGCATCGCCAATGTGGAGGGCGCGGGTGCCATCACGGTCCGGGACCTGGTCCGGCAGGCGCTGCGTATGCGGCCGGATCGGATCGTCATCGGGGAGGTGCGCGGGGCCGAGGTGGTGGACCTGCTCACCGCGCTGAACACCGGACACGACGGGGGTGCCGGAACGGTCCATGCGAACTCGCCCCGTGAGGTGCCCGCTCGACTGGAAGCCCTTGCGGCACTGGGTGGAATGGGACGTGCGGGGCTGCACAGTCAGCTCGCCGCGGCGGTCCAGGTCGTACTCGCCATGCGGCGCCGGCCCGACGGTGGGCGAGTCCTGCAGGAAATCGGATTGGTGACCCGCGACGGGGAGGCCGGTGTGCGCATCGAGACGGCCTGGTCGGCGGATGCCGTTGCGGCACCGGCGAATACCGCACTGCGTCGGTCGCTGGACGAACGGTTGCGGCAATGACGGTGAGTCTGCTGTGCGGCGCGGGAGCCTTGCTGCTTCTGCCGACCCCGACTCGGCGGCACCGGCTACGTGCGCTGTATGGACTCCCGAAGGGGAATCGAAATATACCGAGCCGCTGGATCATTCGCTGCGTGACGGCTACAGCGGTGGTGGCGGCGGTCGTCTTCGGTCCCGGGGTCGCGGGTGCCGCCGTGGTGCTCGCCACCACGTTGACGGTGCGCGCGAAGAACCGCCGCGAGGAACGCCGCCACGACGGCGAATGCCGGAAACTGCTGGAAGGGCTGGAAGTGGTGATCGGTGAACTGCGTACAGGTGCACATCCCAGCGCTGCCGCCGCGGTCGCGGCCGAAGAGATCGGCGGAGCCGCCGGAGCGGCCTTCGCGGTGAGTGCCGCCCGCGCACGGCTCGGTGGCTCGGCCGCGGACGGATTGCGCGGCCGCCGCTGCGTCGTCACAACCGAACTGGATCGCGTCGCGAACGCGTGGGAGGTGGCCGAGCGGCACGGCCTGGCGTTGGCCGAACTGTTGAGCGCGGCCCGCGACGACCTCGCCGGGCGGATGCGATTCAGCGACCGCACGACCGCCGCGCTGGCGGGTGCGCGTGCCAGCGCCGCGGTGCTGGCCGGACTTCCGCTCCTGGGCATCGCGCTCGGACAGTTGATGGGCGCGCACCCGCTGCAGGTGCTGATGAGCCGAGGGGTCGGAACCATCGTCTTCCCCCTGGGCGCCGGACTGATCGGCGTGGGATTGCTGTGGGCGGACGCCATCACGCGGCGGGTATCGGGATG
>NZ_BAFW01000005.1 GCF_000308535.1 Nocardia cerradoensis NBRC 101014
TGCGGGAGAAGAAGAGCGCGCCGCATCCGGCGCAGCGGGCGCAGTCGCCGGCCGGCCCGCAATCACCGGCGGCGCCGCAAACGCAGAACGAATCGGAAGATCAACGGCCCCAAGGGCTTTCGGCCGACCCGCACGCTGCGGCCCCGGCCGGCAGCCCATCCTCGGATGATCGGTCCGCATCCGGTACCGCCGGGGTTCCGGCGACCGGTGAGCAGGAATCCGCGCCCGGCTCTACAGCGACCGCCGCTGCCGGATCGGCCGACCGTGAAGCCGGCCGTCCGACGTCGACCGGTACGGATGGGGACGAAAAGGCTACGGCGACAACCGCTTCCGGCCCCACAGCGGACAATGAGGGTCGAGGCGTCGGGTCGGAACCGCCCGCCGGCGCGCGGTCGGTTGCCGATGCCGAGCGACATGACGGGGCGCTGGAGTCCGCTCCCGATCGGGGCGCTGCCGCGGCCGGATCGGGCGCCGTCGATCGGCCGTCCGCCGCGGATTCCGGCGCCCGGCCGGAATCGTCCGACGTGCCGCATCACGAACCTGACAGCGCTGTCTCCACTGCCCCCCGAGGCGGGCCGGAGTCGGCCGGACCCGACGAGGGCGCCGAGCACGGTCACGAGGGACGGAACGCCGCCGCTTCCGGCTCGGTCGTGGACGGATCGGAGGCGGGAGGTCCGTCGGGTTCGGCCGCGCACGCCGCGAGGTCCTTCGAACCCGATCGCGACTCGGTCCCAGCCGGTCGGCCGACGACTGCCGAGGGGGCGAACGGTCCGGATGCCGGCCCGGGTCCGGATTCCGGCGGTGCCGAGTCCGCCGCCGGTGATGAGGCCGGTGCTGCCCGAGTTTCCACCGCCGAATCGGCTGCGGCCGCCGGCCCCGGGACGCCGGATGTGCCGGGTGCGGACACGGTGGGCCACGCCGCAGATGATGCGCCCGCGGAGCCGGTGGCCTCGCCCGCCGAGGCGGGCAGTGGCGATGTCCTGCGGGAGATCGAGGCCGCCTGGGCCGATATCCGAGCCAAGGCGCGGGAGTCGAGTGCCGCCTTGCCGGCGCTGCTCTCGGGTGCGGTGGGGGCCGTGCGGGTCGAGGGCGACACGATCGTGTTCGCGCATCCGCATGCTCCGCTCGCGCAGCGGTTGTCGATCCCGCAGAACATCGACGCCGTGCGGGCCGCGGTGCACGCGGTGATCGGCCGGCAGTACGGCGTGCGGTGGGAAGTCGGGTCCGGCGAAGCCGGTGGTGCGCGTGCCGGTGGTGCGGCGTCCGAGCGACCCGCGCGAGGCGGCGGCGAACCGTCGGCCGGCCGTGGTGGGCGTGGGGACAATCCGGGCCAGTCGCAACCGCCGCGATTCGTCCGGCCCAGCCAGAGTCAGGCGCAGTCGGCGGAGGGCGAGACCCGCGGCGGTCAGACCGATACCCGGGGCGCGGCGGCCGATCGTCGCGACGGTCAGGGGCAGGGACAGCGGCGGGAGTTCCGCCCGCCGCGCGGGGCCGGCGCCGCCGACCGGACCGCGCCCGACGACGATATTCCGCCGCCCGAGGCGCCGGACCTCCCGGACGACCCCGGGCCGTCGGACTACTCGCCGGTAGGTTACGACGGTGTCCCACCTGCGTTGACGCCGGAAGAAGAGCAGGAGATGCTCGCGGAATCAGCGCGCCCGGTCCCGCCGGAACAGCGCCGCGACCCCGATGAGGTGGCCTTGGAGTTGCTGCGAACTGAGTTGGGTGCCACACATCTGGGTGGTTGACAGTCACCTGCCGGAATACGTTAAGTTAACCGGAGTTCGCATCCCGCTGTACTATGAACGGGTGGTCGTCAGCATCGGTGCTACGAGGTTCTATGGTATGCCCAGGCATACGGGCGCCCCGGAGCCTCGTAGGTCGATGCATGTCGGCGTTTGTACAGCGTTATGCGCTCGGCGGACTTCCGGAGGGAACCGTGTGTGACCTCCCGGTTCGCCGGTGTGGTGTGCCCGAGGGCTCGCCGGGATCGAACACGGTCGGTCGGATGGCCGGTCGGCACCTTTAAGGAAGGAAACACTCCGATATGACCACAGAGGCCTACATTTTCGAGGCCATCCGCACCCCGCGCGGCCGCAACAAGAAGGGCTCGCTGCACTCGGTCAAGCCGATCGATCTGACGACCGGTCTGGTCCAGGAGCTGCGTAACCGCTTCCCGAACCTCGACGAGGATCGCATCTCCGACATCATCCTGGGTGTCGTGTCGCCGATCGGCGACCAGGGTGCCGACATCGCCCGTACCACCGTGCTGACCGCGGGCCTGCCCGACACGGTCGGCGGTGTGCAGATCAACCGCTTCTGCGCCTCCGGCCTCGAGGCCGTGAACATGGCCGCGCAGAAGGTCCGCTCCGGCTTCGAAGACCTGGTCATCGCCGGCGGTGTCGAGTCGATGTCGCGCGTGCCGATGGGCTCCGACGGTGGTGCGCTGTTCGCCGACCCGGCCACCAGCTACGACCTCTACATCGCGCCCCAGGGCATCGGTGCCGACCTGATCGCCACCATCGAGGGCTTCACCCGCGAGGACGTCGACAAGTTCGCCGTGCGCTCGCAGGAACTCGCCGCGCAGGCGTGGTCCGGCGGCTACTTCGCCAAGTCCGTCGTGCCGGTCAAGGACATCAACGGCCTGACCGTGCTGGACCAGGACGAGCACATGCGTCCCGGCACCACCGTCGAGGATCTGGCCAAGCTGAAGCCGTCCTTCGCGGGCATCGGCGAAATGGGTGGCTTCGACGCCGTCGCGCTGCAGAAGTTCCACTACATCGAGCAGATCGACCACGTGCACCACGGCGGTAACAGCTCGGGCATCGTCGACGGCGCCGCGCTGGTGCTGGTCGGCACCGAGGAGGCCGGCGCCGCTTCGGGTCTGACCCCGCGCGCCCGCATCGTCGCCACCGCCACCAGCGGCGCCGACGCCACCATCATGCTCACCGGCCCGACCCCGGCGGCGCACAAGGCGCTGGCCAAGGCCGGTCTGACGGTCGACGACATCGATCTGTTCGAGATCAACGAGGCCTTCGCCTCGGTCGCGCTGAAGTTCCAGAAGGATCTGAAGATCCCGGACGAGAAGCTGAACGTCAACGGCGGCGCCATCGCGATGGGCCACCCGCTGGGCGCCACCGGCGCGATGATCACCGGCACCATGGTCGACGAGCTGGAGCGCCGCAACGCCCGCTACGCCCTGGTGACCCTGTGCATCGGCGGCGGCATGGGTGTGGCCACCATCATCGAGCGCGTCTGATTCCCACCCTTCACATTCTCCAGGAGAACGAAAAACTATGACAGAGAACATGATCGGCTGGGAAAAGGACGCCGACGGCATCGTCGTGCTGACCATGGACGACCCGAACCAGGGCGCCAACACGATGAACGAGCTCTACAAGAGCTCGATGCACGCCACGGTGGACCGCCTGGTGGCCGAGGTCGACGACATCACCGGTGTCGTCATCACCTCCGCGAAGAAGACCTTCTTCGCCGGCGGTGACCTCAAGAACATGATGAAGACCACTCCGGAGAACGCTCCGGACATCATGGAAGAGCTCACCAGCATCAAGGCCGACCTGCGTCGCCTCGAGACCCTGGGCAAGCCGGTCGTGGCCGCCATCAACGGCGCCGCGCTCGGTGGTGGCCTGGAGATCGCGCTGGCCACGCACTACCGCATCGCCGCCGACGTCAAGGGCGTGCAGATCGGTCTGCCCGAGGTCTCGCTCGGCCTGCTCCCGGCCGGTGGCGGTGTCACCCGCATCACCCGCATGCTCGGCATCGCCGACGGCCTGATGAGCGTGCTGCTGCAGGGCAATAAGTTCAACGCGCAGAAGGCCAAGGCCAAGGGCCTGATCAACGAGGTCGTCGGCAGCGTCGAGGAACTGGTCCCGGCCGCCAAGGCGTGGATCAAGGCCAACAAGGACAATGCCGAGGCCGCCACCCAGCCGTGGGACCGCAAGGGCTTCAAGATCCCCGGCGGCTCGCCGTCGAGCCCGGCGCTGGCCGCCAACCTGCCGGCCTTCCCGGCCAACCTGCGCAAGCAGCTCAAGGGTCAGAACATGCCGGCGCCGCGGGCCATCATGGCCGCCGCGGTCGAGGGCGCGCAGGTCGATTTCGACAACGCGTCGCTGATCGAGTCGCGCTACTTCGTCTCGCTGCTGACCGGCCCGGTCGCGAAGAACATGATCCAGGCGTTCTTCTTCGACCTGCAGGCCATCAACAACGGTGGTTCGCGTCCGAAGGACGTGCCCAAGCGTGAGATCAAGAAGGTCGGCGTGCTCGGCGCCGGCATGATGGGCGCGGGCATCGCCTACGTCTCGGCCAAGGCCGGCTTCGAGGTCGTGCTGAAGGACGTCTCCCAGGAGAACGCCGACCGCGGCAAGCAGTACTCGGTGAAGATCGAGGAGAAGGCGCTCTCGCGTGGCAAGACCACCGAGGAGAAGTCCAAGGCGCTGCTGGATCGCATCCACCCGACCGCCGACCCCAAGGATCTGGCCGGTGTGGACTTCGTGATCGAGGCCGTCTTCGAGAACCCCGACCTGAAGGCCAAGGTCTTCCAGGAGATCGAGGACGTCGTCGACGCCGACGCGCTGCTGGGCTCCAACACCTCCACCCTGCCGATCACCCTGCTGGCCAACGGTGTGAAGCGGGCCGAGGACTTCATCGGCATCCACTTCTTCTCCCCGGTCGACAAGATGCCGCTGGTGGAGATCATCCGTGGCGAGAAGACCTCCGACGAGGCGCTGGCCCGGGTGTACGACTACACCCTCGCGATCCGCAAGACCCCGATCGTGGTCAACGACAGCCGCGGCTTCTTCACCTCTCGCGTCATCGGCACGTTCATCAACGAGGCCATCATGATGCTCGAGGAGAACATCGACCCGCAGACCATCGAGCAGGCCGGTCTGCAGGCGGGCTACCCGGCCGCGCCGCTGAAGCTGAGCGACGAGCTCAACTTCGAGACCATGCAGAAGATCTTCAAGGAGACCAAGGAGGCCGCCGAGAAGGACGGCATCGCGATCTCCGCCGCTTCGCTGGCCTCGGGCCGCGTGGTCGAGACCATGATCGACAAGTTCGATCGCAAGGGCAAGCTGCACGGTGCGGGCTTCTACAACTACGCCGACGGCAAGACCGCCGGCCTGTGGGAGGGCCTGCGCGACGCCTTCAACTCCAAGCGTGAGCTGCCCGAGGGCGTCACGCTGCAGGATCTGAAGGACCGCATGCTGTTCATCGAGGCCATCGAGACCCAGAAGTGCTTCGACGAAGGCGTGCTGACCAGCACCGCCGACGCGAACATCGGCTCGATCTTCGGTATCGGCTACCCGGCCTGGACCGGTGGTGTGCACCAGTTCATCGTCGGCTACCCGGGTGGCACGGAGGGCTTCATCGCCCGTGCCGAGGAGCTGGCCGCGAAGTTCGGTGAGCGCTTCCAGGTGCCGGACTCGCTGCGCAAGTAAGGTTCTCGCCACGCCGAGATTCCCTGCGACGGCCCGGATCACGTTCCCGCGTGATCCGGGCCGTTTGCTGTCTCGTCCCTTTCACCGGCGTGGTCGCGCCCGACGGAAACGGTCGCGACTCGAAGCGAGCGGAACTGCGCCCCGACGCGTACGGACCGCGCTACGTTGGAATGAGGGCGCGACGTTCGAGGTGGCCAGATGAACCCACAAACGGGCAAGGTCCCCAGCACGGACGACCCCGCGGCGGACTCGGAGGCAGCCGCGGGGGCGAATACCCAGCGCTACCAACCGATTCGCATCGCCGACGAACTCGAGGCGATGGGGCTGTTCGATGCCCAGGAGATCGGGCGCGGCGGTTTCGGGGTGGTCTATCGCTGTGCGCAGCGGGCTCTGGATCGCGTGGTGGCGGTGAAGGTGCTGTCCTCGGAGATCGACGAGGAGAGCCGGGAGCGGTTCCTGCGCGAGGAACATGCCATGGGCCGGCTGTCCGGCCATCCGAATATCGTCGACGTCCTGCAGGTCGACGTCACGCCCAGCGGCTTGCCGTTTCTCGTCATGCCATTCGCCGCGCACGGCTCGCTGGAGCAGCTGATTCGCGATCACGGCCCGCTGAGCTGGTCTGATTCGCTGCGGGTCGGTGTGAAGCTCGCGGGCGCGATCGAGAGCGCGCACCGCGTGCACGTCCTGCATCGCGATGTGAAACCGGCGAACGTACTGCTGAGCCGCTACGGCGAACCGCAGCTGACCGATTTCGGCATCGCGCGCATCCCGGGTGGCTTTCAGACCTCGACCAGCATGATCACCGGATCGCCGGCCTTCACCGCGCCCGAGGTGCTCAAGGGCGAGGAACCGACCGTGCGGTCCGATGTGTACGGTTTGGGCGCCACCCTGTTCGCCCTGCTGACCGGGCACGCCGCCTTCGAACGCCGCTCCGGTGAGCGCGTGGTCGCCCAATTCCTGCGGATCACCACCCAGCCGGTTCCCGACCTGCGGGAACAGGACATTCCGGCCGATGTGGCGGGCGTGATCGAATCGGCGATGGCTCAGGATCCCGCCGATCGCCCGGCCTCGGCCCTGGAATTCGGGCAGGAAATGCGTGCCGTGCAGATCGCGCACGGCGAGACGGCCGACGAGATGGCTCTGCTCGACGGCGAAACGACCGACGGCCGCACGGCCGAACCCGACGCGACGGCGTATCCGATCACCTCACGCCGCAGTCGCGCGGTCCTCGGGCTGCCCGCGCTGCGCACGCCGGGGCCGTCCGGTCTCGCCCAGCCCGCGACGCTACCGCCCACGGCCGCAACGAAATTCCGTCCGCCGACCCCGGCCCGCGAGCCGATACCCCGGCCCCGGCTGCTCGACATCCTCCGCACGGGTGGCCGCCGCCGGCTGGCCGTGATCCACGGACCGGCGGGCTTCGGAAAAAGTACGATCGCCGCCCAGTGGCGCACCGAACTCACCGCCGACGGCATCGCGGTGGCGTGGATCGGGATCGATCACGACGACGACAACGAGGTGTGGCTGCTGGCCCATCTGATCCAGGCCATCCGGCGCGTGGCGCCCGATATCGGTTCCGGGCTGGCGGAGGTGCTCGAGGAGCGCCCCGCGGAGGCGGTGCCCTATGCGATCTCCACGCTGATCGACGAGATCCACAGCGGCGGGCAGGTCGTCGTGGTGGTGGTGGAGAACTGGGATCGGATCACCGACGAGGGCGCGCACCGGGTGATGGATGCGTTGCTGGAGAACGGATGTCACCATCTGCGCTTCGTGATCACCACCCGCGAGCAGGCCGGTCTGCCGCTGAGCCGGATGCGGGTCTGCGACGAGCTGGTCGAGATCGGCAGTCACGAACTGCGGCTCACGCTCGCCGAGACGCGGCAGATCCTGTTGGAGCGCAACAAGTTTCCGCTCACCGACGAACAGGTCGAGCAGATCCACGCCGCCACCGACGGCTGGCCGGCGGCGATCCAGCTGGTCAGCTTGTCGCTGCGCGGGGCCACCACGGGCGCACCGGTGGATCCGGCGCAGCTGATCGCCCATCTGTCCGGCGGAAACCAGGCCATCCGGGAGTATCTGGCCGAGAACGTGCTGGCGGGGCTCGAACCACGCATGCTCGAATTCCTGATGTCGATCTCGGTCGCGGAGAAGCTCAACGGCGGGCTGGCCGCGGTGCTCAGCGGTGAACCGGATGCCGAGCAATTGCTGGAGCAGGCGCAGCAGCGCGAACTGTTCGTCACCCGCGTCGAACACGATCCGGGCTGGTTCCGGATCCAGCCGCTGTTCGCCGAGCAGTTGCGTGCCCGGCTCGAACGCGTGCATCCGGGCAAGCTGAAGTCGTTGCACCGCAAGGCTTCACGCTGGTACGCCGAACATCAGCAGTTGCGTAAGTCGGTGGATCATGCCCTGGCCGCCACCGACCTGAAGATGGCGGTGGATCTGGTCGAGAACGGTGGCATGGATCTGATCGACACCTCCCGTCTGGCGACCCTGCTGGGCACCGTGTCCAAACTGCCTGTGCAGCAGGTGACTTCGCGGTCGAAGTTGTTGATGACGCTGGCGCGGGCCAATATCAATCTGCAGCAGTCGGGAGCGGCCCGCACCGCGCTCGGGCGACTGTCGAATATGCTCGCCCGCAGCTCACCCTCGGATGCCGATGCCACCCGCCAGCGGTGTGAGGCCGCGGTGTTGTCGGCCGCCGACCTGGTGGCCCGCGACCGCACCGACGGTGTGCTGGAGAAGGTGCTGCCGTGCCTGGAGGAGCCCGACGAACTGCCGCCGTGGACGGTGTCCACCGCCGCGAATCTGGTGTCGTTCGTGCGGCTGTGCGATTTCGATTTCGACGGCGCGCTGTCCATCCAGGACTGGGCCGCGCCCTATCACAGCAGGTCCAAGGATCCGCTCGGGATGGTGCTGGGTCTGCTCAACACCGGCGCGGTGGCCTACGAACAGCTCGATATCGATACCGCCACCCGGTGTTTCGAGAAGGCCTGGCAGGTCGGGCGGGAGCGCTCGGGGCCGCGTTCGCACGCGGTGCGGGTGGCCGCGGCGCTGCTGGGGGAGCTGACCTATCGGCGCGGCGACCTGGAGGCGGCGGATCGGCTGCTCGAGCAGAGCCATCGGTTGCCGGCGCGGATCGGCGCGGTGGATTTCATGATCACCACCTTTGTCGTGGGTGCGCGGGTCAAGGCCGTGCTCGGCGATACCGAGACCGCGCGCGCCCGGCTCGACGAGGGCGCGCGGATGGCCGCCGAACGCAAACTCCCGCGCATGGCCGCCCACATCCGGGCCGAACGGCTGCGGTTGGGACTGGTCGAACCACCCGCCGGGCCGGAGCCGCCCGCCCCGGTGCTGCGCCAGTCCGCCGGTACCGTCGCCCTCACCGCGGAGGCCGAGGAGGTCGCGGCCGTGCGGGTGCTGCTGGCGCGGCACTATCGCGGGCTGGACGGGGCGAACGTGGCGGCCGAGGGCCTCGAATCGGCGGTGAAACGGGCGCGCGCGCTCTACGGCCGGATGGTCGAACAGAACCGTCCCCGAGCGGAATTGGATGCCGCGCTACTGCTGGTCGAATGCCTGTCGGTCGCCGGCTGGAACGGCGAGGCGATCACCTCACTGCTGCCGGCGCTGGACCGCTGTGCCCGATTGGGCTGGACCAGACCACTTCTCGACGCCGGCCCGGAACTGAGCTATCTGCTGCACTCACTGCGTGACGATGTGCTGCTCGCCGGGGAAGGCACCGGATCGTTCGATATTCCGCGGCCGTTCCTGAACGCGCTGCTGCACTGAGAACGCGGGCGGGCCGGATTCGTCACCGCGAATCCGGCCCGCCGGCAACGCATTTCGTGCCGGATCAGGCGTTCCACCAGGGGCGCAGCGGCACGTCCCAGGTCTGCTTGTCCCCGAGCTTCATCCCGAGCACCTGGTGCAGCTGCACCACGTTGCGCTCGAAGCCCAGCTGGGAACCGGCCATGTAGAGGCCCCACACCTTGGCCGTGCCCTCCCCGACCTCCGCGACGCACTCGTCCCAGTTCGCGACCAGGTTCTTGCACCATTCGTGCAGGGTCAGCGCGTAGTGCGGGCGCAGATTCTCCTCGTGCACCACCTCGAGCCCGACGTTCTGGATATCGGTGATGATGCGCCCGGAACCGATCAGCTCGCCGTCCGGGAAGACGTAGCGGTCGATGAAGTCGCCGGCCTTCGTCGTGCGGGTGTTGTCGGGACGGGTGATGCAGTGGTTCAGGAACAGGCCGCCGTCGCGCAGCTTGCTCTTGATGAAACCGAAGTAGCTCGGGTAGTTCTGCACCCCGATGTGCTCGGTGAGGCCGATCGAGGACAGCGCGTCGAAACCGGATTCGGCGATATCGCGGTAGTCGCTGTGGCGGACCTCGGCCAGGTCCTGCAGACCCTCCTCGACGATCTTGGCCTGCGCCCATTCGGCCTGTTCCTTGGACAGGGTGGCGCCGATGACCTCGACTCCGCGCCGGGCCGCGTAGCGGACCATGCCACCCCAGCCGCAGCCGATATCGAGAAGCCGATCGCCTTCTTTCAGCCGCAATTTCTCGAACACCAGGCGGTACTTGTTCTCCTGCGCCTCTTCGAGGGTCTGGTTCTCGTCGGCGTAGCAGGCACAGGTGTAGGTCATCGACGGGCCGAGCACCAGTTCGTAGAACCGGTTGGATACGTCGTAGTGATGGTGGATCACCTCGGCGTCGCGGTTCTTCGAATGCCGCAGCCCCTCGAGCGCGATGCGCCGCCAGCGCGGCAGCGTCTCCTGCGGCGGCGGCGCGATCGGCTTGAGGGCGTCCCAGCCCAGCGAGCGCGCGATGGTGACCAGTGCCAGCGCCGACGGGCGCCGGAACTTCAGGTCGGTCATCGCCTTCAGGATGTCGTACGGGTCGCCCGGGTGGACGCCGTCGACCGCCATGTCACCGGAGATGTAGGCCCGCGCCATGCCGAGATCGCCCGGTGCGGTGGCGATGTAGTTGATACCCCGCGGCGTCGTGATCTCGAGGCTGAACTTCGAATCGTCGGGTCCGGTGCTGCTGCCGTCGTAGGCGGAGAACCGGATCGGGACGCCGCCGTCGACGAGCGTCTCGAAGATTTCGGCAATGCTGAGTTTCGTTCCCAGCTCCGAGAACGGGGGCAGCTGGGAATCCTTGAATGTCGTCACTTGCGTTGCACCGCCTTCGAATACAAATCCAGCAAACGATGATCGGGGTCGTATCGTTTCTTCAGATTCGCGTAGTGATCGCCTCCGTAGAGGCGCGCGAAATCGTCTTCTGTGTAGTAGGAGTCCGAGTAGAGGGACTTGTGGCCGTCCAGGCGGGCGACCTCGTCCTCGATGGCGCGATTGGCCGCACCCTCGATCTGCCCGGGTTGTTTCGGCACCGCCGACCAGAAACCGACATTGACGTAGGTGCGATCCGGTTCCAGCGGGTACAGCGGCCACGGGCGCGACGGATCCTCGGGTTTTCCCGGTACTTCCGCACTGTCGCGCAGCCGCAGCGGGCACAGCCACAGCGGTTCGATCGGAATTTCGCGCAGGAACCAGTGCAGGAAATCGGCGGTGCGCTCGATCGGCACCTCGATGTCCTGCACCACGCGCTCCTGCGGCGGATTTCCCTTGCGCGCCTCGAGCTTGTCGCCGATGTTGTATTTGTGATCGAGCGCGATCAGCTTCCAATAGAAGCTCGAACGGCGGTACTTCTTCGGCCAGAACCGGCGGATCTTGGGATTCTGGGTGCCGAATGCCCGTGAGCACCAGAACCAGTCGGTGTCCCAGCGCCACAGATAGTCGTGGATGGTCAGCCGGTCGCGTTTGGGCTCGGCGCTGTCGTGCCGCAGGGACTGGTAGTAGATATCCATCCCGGTGTAGTCGCTGACCGGGCCGGGTTCGTCGGTCTGGCGGCCCAGGACGAGGTAGCTCTCCTCGGCGGTGAATACCGCGCCGTCGAGATAGTCGACCCGCTCGCCGTCGTAGCTGCGGTCGGTGACGATCTGTGCCATCACGGTTTCGAGTTCGCGCAGATCGTGGAAACGCACATGGCGCAGTGCCACATACGGCTGCACCGATTCCAGCTCGATCTTCAGGCGAGTCGAATAGCCGAGCGTGCCATAGGAATTCGGGAAACCGCGGAACAGATCGGCGTATTCGCCGTCCGGGGTGGCGGTGATGATCTCGCCCGCACCGGTCAGCACATCGATCTCGAGGACGGATTCGTGCGGCAAACCGTTGCGGAACGACGTCGATTCGATTCCCAGGCCGGTGACCGCGCCACCCAGCGTGATCGTCTTCAACTGCGGAACCACGAAGGGCGCCAGACCGTACGGCAGGGTGGCGGCGACCAGATCCTCGTAGGTCGTCATACCGGCCACATCCGCGGTCTTAGTCTGGGGATCGACCGCGATCACCCGGTTCAGGCCCGAAACATCCAGTCCGGGTGCGGGGTTCTTCGCCCGGGCGCGAAACAAGTTCGACGTCTTTTTCGCCAACCGCACGTTGGCATCCGAAGGAATCGCACGATAGCTGGCGAGCAGACGCTCGACACCTTCTCGGTGCGCGGCAAAACCTGATTCGCGTGCGGCCGGCGCGCGGCCGGCCTTCCCCAACAGACTCACTGCCACCCCCTGACGCTATCTCTCCTGGTTTCCCCCGGCCACCGCGAGGGTACCTATGGGCGCGATTCTTCACGCATATGTTGCATTGCGTTCGATCACCGGCCGCGCCCGCGCTTGTGGGTCATCCGCCCAGCTCGCGGACATGTTTCCGGGCAGAATCGTACGGCTGTGTGCCGCCTCTGGGTTTGTGACGAACCCGTCGAAATTCGTCGCCCGTCCCGGAACGAGCGTTCCGGTTCGGGGGCGAACGGATTCCGCCGAAGGCTGCCGATCGGCCGCCCGTCACGCCGCCGGCCCGTCCGTCTTCGAGTACCGATGATCGCGGACCGTGCCCGCCGCCGATGCCGGTCGCTACCGCAGCGCCAGGAGTCCTCCGGCGACCGGTGAGACGACTGCTTGTGCATGCGGAAATGTGGGGGCAGTGCGCAGTCCGATCGGGAGAGCGCAGTCCGACAGGCAGAGCGCAGTGCGATGGCTCGAGCTCGGTGCTACGAAAATGCTCAGCGCGACGGATAGCCGGGGCGCACCCCATCGTGTCCGGCCGGCGGATAACCGGGCGGTGCCGGTGGGTAGCCCGGGGCCGGCGCGCCCGGCGCGAAATGTGGTGCGGCAGAAGGGTATTCCGCGTGACCAGCCGCCCCCGGGCGGGACGGATAGCCCGGTGGCGGCGGAGGATAGCCGGTTCCGGCGGGCGCGTAACCGGGCGCGGGATATCCGCCCGCACCGGACGGATAGCCGGGAGCAGGCGGGCCGGCCGGCGGACGGCCCCCGTTCGCGACGCCCGGATATGCGGGCGCGCCGGGCGGGGTGGAATGCGTCACCGGATACGCGGATCCGCCGGGTGGATAGGCGGCCGGGTTCGGGACCACCTGCATACCGGCCCTCGGGCCGAGACCGCCCGAGCGGCGCAGTTCCCCGGCCAGGAACGCGCCCCCGCCGACGATCATCAACACGCCGAAGCCGAGCAGCAGCCAACCCGTCCGGGTGTTGTCCGACGCCTGCTCGTCCATCGAGCGGGTGGTGCGGTGGCCGTGTTTGTCCACCTCGACGCACTGGTCGCCGGACCGCATGGTTTCACCGCCGCAGTCGACCTTGCCGTGACTGTTCAGCATCGTGATCGCGCCCACGATCATGACGACGCCGACGACCATCACGCCGACCCACTTGAGCACATTCTTGACACGGCGCGCGCCGACAGCGACGTTCGACACCTCATCCCCCCGGGCGTAGCTGCGGGCAGAGCGAAACCGCGTCTGCCGGTCCGGAACTGCACCGGACGCGGCGTAGCATAGCCCCGCAGAACGGCTCGAATAAACCCGAACGACCCCGGATCGACTAGGAGCTCATTGTGGGACAGGTCAGTGCATCCAGCTCGACCGTCGTCGCTGCGGAACCGCAGCGTGCGCTGGAAGCGATCGCGGACTATCAGGATGTGCGCCCCCGCATCCTGTCTTCGCACTACCACGACTACAAGGTGCTCGAAGGCGGAAAGGGCGCCGGAACCGTCGCCGAATGGACGCTGCAGGCGACGCAGAAGCGCTCCCGCAACGTCCACGCGGTCGTCTCGGTCTCCGATTCGATGGTGACGGAACGGGATTCGAATTCCACGCTGGTCACCACCTGGACCGTCACCCCCTCGGGTGAGGGTTCGCAGGTGACGGTTCGCACCAGCTGGAAGGGTGCGGGCGGTGTCCCCGGCTTCTTCGAGGGCATCTTCGCCCCGCTCGGCCTGAAGAAGATCCAGGCCGAGGTCCTGGAAAACCTGAAGCGCGAGCTGAGCTGAATTCTCGGCCTGCGCTTCGCTCCGGCGGGTTTCGGCCCCTGTGCCTCGATTTTTCCCTCCTCCGCTCAGTCGCTGCGCTCCCTCGCTCCGTCAGTCCAAAATCGAGGCGGGCCGAAACCATTGGAAGTGCACCGCTCCGGGGGAGTGCTCGACTGCGCCCCCCAGCGGCTCAGTGCTGGTGGGCGATGTCGAACAGGTTGCCCTCGGGGTCGGCGAGGGTGACCCACTGCACGCCGAATTCGTCGAAATCGCCGATGTGTTCGGCGCCCAGCGAGACCGCCCGCTCGATCTGAGCGCGCCAGTCCGGTGCGCTCAGATCGAGGTGGACGACGTTCTTGCCCGGGGTCTTGTCGGGGACCCGGATGAACATCAGCGCCGTACCGCTGTCCTCACCGCGGCCGATCGAGGCGAAGTACTCGTTGGCGTCCGGGTCCACCGGCCGCTCCAGCAGCTGTGCGTAGAAGTTCGCCAAGGTGGCGGCGTCACGGCAGTCGAAGGTGACGGCGGCCAGACTGATCGACATGAAATGTCCTCTCTTCGTGGGAAATTCGTGAATACGCGAGGCGCGTCGCGGCGTTCGCCCGATCACGCCGATGCGATCGGCCAGCAGACCTCGGTGCGCTGCGCGGCGGGGTCGGCGCAGTCCTGCGGGCCGACCACGTAGATCTCGCGAATCGGCTCGCTCAGCGCGGTATCGTGTTCGGCCACATGCGAACCCAGCGCGCCGTAGGTGCGGTCGAAGTCGGTGAACGGTCCGGCATGAACCGCAATCGCGAAGCGGCGCTGCGGAAATCGGCGAACCGCGACCTCGCGGTGCCGGTCGAGGGCGTCACCCGGATCCGCTGCCAGCGGCGCGAACGCCACCACCTCGCCGATCTCGTTCTCGAAGAAGTCCGCCGAATACGTCGCCCCGCTCGGTCCGCCCGGCGCCACCCCCGCGACCGCGAGCACGTCGTACAGCCGGGGGAACGCCGCGCCGCACCATGCACCGATCTCCGCCCGCGACACCAGCGCGCGAATCGTCACCGCCGTGAACTCCGGAACCAGGCGATACCGCACGTCGATCGGCGCGCCGGGTGACAGCAGCGCCCGCAGCGACGCCACCACATCGCGTGTCCGCAGCAACTCGGCTTCCATCCGCTCCAGATGCGCGGCCAGCGCCGCATCGCGGGTGGACCGATCCGGCGCGGCCAGGACCGCGCGGATCTGCGGCATCGGCATATCGAGGTCGCGCAGGCGGCGAATCAGATGCGCCTGTTCCACCTGAGCGGTCGAATAGCGGCGATACCCCGAGCCGGGGTCGATGGACACCGGCTCGAGCAACTCGATCTCGTGGTAGTACCGCAGCGTTTTCACGCTGAGACAGGTGAGGCGGGAGAACTCGCCTATGGAGACTGTCGCGGGCATGAGGACAAGCGAACACCCTCCAGCAACAGGAGAGTCAAGTCCTACTGCTCCGTGAGGGCGAACGTCAGCAGCAGCGTGGTCTGGAAGAACCCTCTCCACCAGGAGTAACCGAACCAGACGCCGGGAGTCACCTGGCGGATCTCGTCGAGGATCTGCGGTGTGATCGAAGGGCGGTAGTCCAGTAGCCAGGCCGGTCGGCCGTCCAGGCGGGCGGGCCCGGAATAGACGTCGGCGGGGAAACCCTCGATACCGGCCGCGGTGACGCGGTTGGTGAGGGTGCCGCCGTCGGGGCCGGTGGAGAAGTTCTTGCCGATCCAGAACGGCGGCGCCACCGCCTCCATCACCGGCGGCCGCGTCACCCAGCCGTTGGTCACCCCGGTCGGCACATCGCCGCGGGGTGCGTCCAGGAAGATCTGGTCCTGCTGTTCGGCCGAACAGTGGTTGTGCAGCGCGTCGATCGTCGCCGCCGGATCGTCGGTGTAGAGCACGCAGCCCCCGCCGTAATCGGTATCCGCCGAGGCGGCCGGGGCCAGGACGGCGGACCCGAGCCCCAGGACGGCGATCGCGACGACGGCCGTCAGTGCCGAGCCCCGCCGCATGCGACGAGGCGCGGGTGCGGACGGGGTGTGCGCAGGTGCGAAAGACATGTGTTGATCTTGATCCCGATACATAACCGGCCTCCACCGGATTGGCCCGACCCGTGTGCCGACATCCGGCCCAGTTCCGATGGTAAAGCCGCCGGGCCGGGCCGGTACCGGGCTGGATCCGAACGTGACTACGCTGGTGCACATCCGCATCCCGCAGAGAGGACATCCCCGTGGAGCCTGGTGGACAGCTCGATATGCAGGCCCTGCTCGCGCAGGCGCAGCAGATGCAGCAGGCGGTGATGGCCGCGCAGGCCGAAATCGCCGCCACCGATGTGACGGGTGAGGCCGGCGGCGGTCTGGTGCGGGTGACGATCAAGGCCAGTGGCGAGGTGCAGTCGCTGCAGATCGATCCGAAGGTGGTCGATCCCGAAGACGTGGAGACGCTGCAGGATCTGGTTGTGGGGGCGGTCAACAACGCGATGGCCAACGCGCAGCAGCTGGCCGCCGAGAAACTGGGTCCGCTCGCGGGCGGCATGGGCGGCGGTTCCGTGCCCGGCCTGCCGTTCTGAGCGGCCCGATAGGACGAATCCGTGTATGAGGGTCCGGTCCAGGATCTGATCGACGAACTGGGGAAACTGCCCGGCGTCGGTCCGAAGAGCGCCCAGCGCATCGCCTTCCATCTGTTGTCGGTCGAGCCGCCGGAGATCGATCGGCTGCAGTCGGCGCTGCAGAAGGTGCGCGACGGTGTGCGGTTCTGCGCGGTCTGCGGCACCGTCTCCGACGGAGAGTTGTGCCGCATCTGCGCCGACCCGCGCCGGGACCGGACCATGATCTGCGTCGTCGAGGAACCCAAGGACGTCCAGGCCATCGAGCGCACCCGCGAATTCCGCGGCCGCTACCACGTGCTCGGCGGTGCGCTGGACCCGCTCTCAGGGATCGGCCCGGATCAGCTGCGCATTCGAGAGTTGTTGGCGCGCATCGGAAATCAGGAGGACGGCGTCGATGTCACCGAGGTGATCATCGCCACCGATCCCAATACCGAGGGCGAGGCGACGGCCACCTATCTGGTGCGGATGCTGCGGGACTTCCCGGGCCTGTCGGTCACCCGGCTCGCCTCCGGTCTGCCGATGGGTGGCGACCTGGAATTCGCCGACGAACTGACCCTGGGCCGGGCCCTGTCGGGGCGGCGAACACTCTGACGTCGCGGGAGGCGCCGATCGGAACGTCCGTCAGAAGGTCTCGTCAGAAGGTCCCGTCAGAAGGTGACGGTCTCCCAGTCGAGCGCATCCAGGCGGCCGCGCTCCCCGGCGGTCCAGTCCCAGACGAGTGCGGCCACCTGGTCGCCGTCCTCCAGCTGTACCGCGAAATGCCGGTCGGGGCCCCCGTCGCGATATTCCAGCGTGTACAGGCCGGGCTCGTCGCGATAGGTCTGGATGTAGACGTGGTCGGCGCGTTCCACGATCAGATACGGATTCGGTTCCCCGAGTTCGGTGATCCACCGATGCGCGAGCTGCTCGGTGAGGTAAGGGAATTCACCCGCACCGCCGTGGGTGACGGTGACGTCGATGCGACCGGTCGGATCGATCAGCCAGTTCAGCTGCGGATCGTAGAGCGCGTAGTCACGCGGGGTCGCGAGTTCGAACAGGAGGTTGCGGACGTGGCCGATGGCGTCGTAGCGGGCGGCGATGTACAGCGCGCCGCCGGTGCCGTCGCCGCCGGCGGCGACACCGAGGAACGCCTCCTCCTCCGGCAGCGCGTCGTTGCGCCGGTTCACTTCGGCCGCGATCGCCGCCACGGTGTCGGTCTGCGGCCGTCCCTGCTGTGCGGCCAGGTAGGTTTCCACCGCATCGGGCGAGGTGGCGATGCCCGCGGGGAGCAACACGTGGTCGTAACTCATCCGGCCAGGCTACGTGGGGTGTGGCGAGGGTCCTTTTCCCGGCCGCGGACCGACCTGTAAACTGGCCGACATCATGCAGCGGGCACTCCTCCTCGGCCGCCGCGACGGGGTCTGATACGGACCGGCTCCCGTCGCGGAGTTCAGCTGTGCCGGTCGACCCCAATACTTGGGACACCCACCCACACCCTCGGAGAAACGCCATGTCACCCGCTGACGCCTTCGTATCCGGTACGCGCACCATCACCGCGCCGTCCAAACCCGCGCCCGCCGACCAGCCCGCGTGGAACCAGCAGAAGAACTCCTCGATGCCGGCCTTCCGCTACCGGCCGTTCGCCGAGGAGGTCGAGCCCATCACGCTGCCCGACCGCACCTGGCCGAACCAGGTCGTGGACCGGGCTCCCGGCTGGTGCGCGGTCGACCTGCGCGACGGCAACCAGGCCCTGATCGACCCGATGAGCCCGGCCCGCAAGCGCCGCATGTTCGACCTGCTGGTGCGGATGGGATACAAGGAGATCGAGGTCGGCTTCCCCTCGGCCAGCCAGACCGACTTCGATTTCGTCCGCGAGATCATCGAGGACGGCGCGATCCCGGACGACGTCAGCATCCAGGTGCTGACCCAGTGCCGCCCCGAACTGATCGAGCGCACCTTCGAGGCCTGCCAGGGCGCCGCCAATGTGATCGTCCATTTCTACAACTCCACCTCGATCCTGCAGCGTCGTGTGGTGTTCCGCGCCGACCGCGACGCGGTGAAGAAGATCGCGACCGACGCCGCGACGTTGTGCCTGGAGATCGAGCAGCGCTATCCGGACACCAACTGGCGTTACGAGTACAGCCCGGAGTCCTACACCGGCACCGAACTGGACTACGCCCGTGAGGTGTGCGACGCGGTCTCGGAGATCATCGCGCCGACCCCGGACAAGCCGCTGATCATCAACCTGCCGGCGACGGTCGAGATGGCGACGCCGAACGTGTACGCCGATTCCATCGAGTGGATGAGCCGCAACCTGGCCCGCCGCGATTCGATCGTGCTGTCGCTGCACCCGCACAACGACCGCGGCACCGCGGTCGCGGCCGCCGAACTGGGCTATCAGGCCGGCGCCGACCGCATCGAGGGCTGCCTGTTCGGTAACGGTGAGCGCACCGGCAACGTCTGTCTGGTCACCCTGGGGATGAACCTGTTCTCCCGCGGCGTGGATCCGCAGATCGACTTCTCCGATATCGACGAGATCCGTCGCACGGTCGAATACTGCAACCAGCTGCCGGTGCACGAGCGTCACCCGTACGGTGGCGATCTGGTCTACACCGCCTTCTCCGGCAGCCACCAGGACGCGATCAACAAGGGCCTGGATGCCATGAAGTCGGCCGCCGACAACGCGGACTCCGATATCGACGACATCGTCTGGGAGGTTCCGTACCTGCCGATCGATCCCAAGGACGTGGGCCGCACCTACGAGGCCGTGATCCGGGTGAACTCGCAGTCCGGCAAGGGCGGCGTCGCCTACATCATGAAGACCGACCACGGGCTGGTGCTGCCGCGGCGGTTGCAGATCGAGTTCTCGCAGGCGATTCAGAAGATCACCGACGGCGAGGGCGGCGAGGTCACGCCCAAGGAGATGTGGGACGTCTTCGCCGACGAGTACCTGAACCCGATTCTGCCGCTGGAGCGTATCCGGCAGAAGATGACGGCCGCCGAAACCGATTCCGGCACCGACACCATCACCGCGGTGGTGAAGGTGGACGGGGCCGAACAGGAGATCGTCGGTTCCGGCAACGGCCCGCTGGCCTCGTTCGTCGACGCGCTGGCGACCATCGGCTACGACGTGCGGGTGCTGGACTACTCCGAGCACGCGATGTCCTCCGGTGACGACGCGCAGGCCGCCGCCTACGTCGAATGCGCGATCGGGGACAAGGTGACCTGGGGTGTGGGCATCGCGACCTCCATCACCACCGCCTCGCTGCGCGCGGTCGTCTCCGCGGTGAACCGCGCCCAGCGCACTCGCTGATCCGCGCAACCCGCTCGACAGCCGGGACCGCCCACCGCCGGGAAGGCGGTGGGCGGTGTTCTGCGCCAACCCGTCCGGCACGGGGTGCGGCCCCTGTTCACCGGGGGACTCGTATTCGTCCAGCGTGCTAGCGTTGTGGCGCATTGGCCGCGAGCTCTCTGCTCGAACTCTGTCGAGCAGATGGGGGAAACGTGACGACTAACGACAACTCCACTTCACCGCCTTGGTTGCAGGGGCAGGGAATGGGCGATACAGCTGCCGACCAGGACAATCCGACCTCGCTGCCGTCGCATGACGAATCCGACGCGGACACAACGGCATCCGACGGGCCGGCGGGCGTGACGTCCGAAGCCGAACCGAACGGCGCACCTGCCGAGGAATCCGCGGAATTCGAACACGCGGCGTCCGGGATCATTCCGCCGGTGCCCGACGGTATCGAACAGACCACGTTCGCGCCCGGCCCGCAGTTCGGGCCCGACGGCTTCGCCCCGCCCGAGCAGGGGGGATTCGCACCCGGCCCGTTCGCGCCGCCGGGAGCGAACCCGTATCCGCCGAATCAGGGTTTCGCGCCGCCGGGCTTCCCGATGAACGACCATGCCGGCCCCTTCGCCCCGCCGGGAGATCCGAACGGATTCCCGCCGCCGTGGGCGGGCGGGCCCGGCCCGGACGGTTTCGCGCCCAATGGATTCCCCGGTGAGCAGGGCGGTTTCGCGCCGCCCGGCGGCCCGGCCGACCAGGGCGGCTTCCCGCCGCCGGGACACCCCGGCGAACCGGGCGGCTTCGCACCGGCCTCCTTCCCCGGCGAAGCGGGCAATTTCCCGCCTCCCGGAAACCCCGGCGACCCGGGGGGTTTCGCACCGGGTGGGTTCCCCGGTGAGCAGAACGGTTTCGCGCCTCCCGGTGAACAGGGCGGTTTCGCACCGCCCGGAAACCCCGGCGAGCCAGGCGGATTCGCGCCGCACGGCAATCCGGGCGATCCGGGTGGTTTCGCCGCGCAGGGCAATCCCGGTGAGCAGGGCGGTTTCCGGTCCGGCGCCGGTGAGCCGGGACCCGGGTACGGCGAGGTCCGCCAGGAAACGCCGTACGGTGAAATCCGCCAGGAGATCGGCGCCGACGGCATGGTCCGCCGGGTCTTCGACGAGCGGCAGGGGCCGCCGTCCGGTCCCGAGCAGCAGGGCGGGGCCGCCGATGCGGGCGGGCCGATCTTCAGCTGGGCGCCGCCGCCGCTGCCCTCGACTCCGCCGCAGCAGCCCCAGCAGTATCAACCGCAGCAGCAGGGCGGCTGGCAGGGCGGGCCCGGACCGCAACAGCAACTGCCGCAGGCGTATCAGCAGCAGCCGCCGCAGTCGACGTTCCAGCCGCAGCACATGACCCAGCCGGTGCAGCCGGGCAGTTCGGTCAACGACCTGAACCTGCTCAAGCGGGCGCGGCGTTCACCGCGCAGCGGCTGGCGCCGCGCCGTGCACAAGGTGACCGGTGGCGCCATCAATCCGGGCGAATCGTCGGCCGACGTGATCTACCGCGAGCTGGTGGATCGGGTGAACCAGCCGGTGCGCGGCGACTACCGGATCGCGATCCTGTCGCTCAAGGGCGGCGTCGGAAAGACCACGACCACAGTCGGTTTGGGGTCGACCTTCGCCTCGTTGCGTGGTGACCGCGTCATCGCCATCGACGCCAATCCCGACCTCGGGACCCTGGCCCACCGGGTGCCGCGCCAGACCCGCTCGACGGTTCGCAACCTGCTCGAGGATCAGCACATCGGCCGCTACTCGGATGTGCGGGCCCACACCTCGCAGGCGCCGAGCCGGCTGGAAGTGCTTGCCAGCGAACAGGATCCGGCCGTTTCGGAGGCCTTCAGCGAGGCCGACTACCGGCGCGCGATCGGCATCCTGCAGCAGTTCTACAACATCATTCTCACCGACTGCGGTACCGGCCTGATGCATTCGGCGATGGCCGGTGTACTGGATATGGCGAGTTCGCTGATCCTGGTCACCTCCCCGGCCATCGACGGCGCGCGCAGTGCCTCGGCGACGCTGGACTGGCTCGAGCACCACGGCTACAGCAAGCTGGTGGAGCGGACCGTGGTGGTGGTCAACGCCTCCCGTCGCGGCGCCTCGACCGTCGACCTGGATCAGCTGCGCAAACTGTTCCTCGATCGCACCCGCGCGGTGCAGGTGGTGCCGTTCGACGATCATCTCGCCGAGGGCGCGGAGATCGATCTGGAACTGGTCGGCAAGCCGACCCGGCGGGCGCTGCTGGAATTGGCGGCCATGGTCGCCGACGATTTCGGATATCACGTCCCGCAGCCGCCGTTCCCGGGCCCGCAGACCCAGCACCCGGGTCCGCAGGGGCACTATCCGGGCCCGCAGGGCTACTGATTCGCGCCGGGCACCGGTTTGCGAGGATTTCCTCCCCGCCGAATTGCTGCCCGGCCGAATTGTCACCCCAATCGATACGCGGCCCGGCCGCACCGCATACAGTTACCCGCGGTGTGGAGGTCCCGATAGATGGCAGAAAAATACGGGGCCGTCTCGCGAAGGACGGTACTTCGCGGGGCGGCCGGCGCGGGTGTGATAACCGCGGGCGCCATGATGCGCCCGATTCGTGCGAATGCCGATCCCGGTCGGCGGGTCGCGATTTTCGGTGGCGGTGTCGCCGGGCTGACCGCGGCGCACGAATTGGCCGAACGCGGATTCGACGTCACGGTCTACGAACGCCGGGCGCTGGGCGGTAAGGCGCGCAGCATTCCGGTGCCGGACAGTGGTCGTGGCGGCCGTGCCGATCTGCCGGGTGAACACGGTTTCCGATTCTTCCCCGGTTTCTATCACCACATTCCCGACACCATGCGGCGTATTCCGTTCGCGGGCAATGCCAACGGTGTCTGGGACAATCTCGTCCCGGCCGCCGAGGCGCGTTTCTCCCGCGCCGGCGCCGACGACACCATCGTGCCGATGGGTCGCGCCGGAAAACCCTGGGCCACCCCCGACGATTTCCGCCAGACCGTCGCCTCGGTGATCTCCACCTCGATGAAGATGCCGATGACCGATGCGGCGTATTTCGCCAATCGGCTCCTGGTTTTCAACACCAGTTGCGACGATCGCCGTTTCGGCGAGTGGGAGAAACTCGCCTGGCGCGATTTCGTGGGCGCCCGCGGTCGCTCGCAGGAATTCCGCATGCTGATGTCGCGCACCCTCACCACACTGCTGGTCGCGGCCAAGGACGACCACGCCAGCACCCGGACCATCGGTTCCATGGGCGAGCAGTTCCTCGGCAATCCGCTGGAGACCGGTAACGACGGGCCGCTGGACCGGCTGCTGAACGGTCCGACCAACGAGGCCTGGATCGACCCGTGGGTGGCCCATCTGCGCGGCCTGGGGGTGCGTTTCGAGACCGCCGAACTGCGCGGGCTCGACGTGCGCGACCGGCGCATCTCGGGCGCCCGGGTGGCCGTCGGCGGCGGCGAGCGGGCGGTCGACGCCGACTATTTCGTGCTGGCGGTGCCGGTCGAGGTCGCGCGCACACTGTGGACGCCGGAAATTCTGGCCGTGCAGCCGGAATTGGCGGCGATGGACGGCCTGGTGGTCAACTGGATGAGCGGAATGCAGTTCTATCTGCGCCGCCCCACCCAGATCGCCCGCGGCCATACCGCCTACGTCGACTCCCCGTGGTCGCTCACCTCCATCGCGCAGAATCAGTTCTGGTCGCGCACAAGGCTTTCCGATTCCGGCAACGGTTCGGTCCGGGATTGTCTGTCGGTCGACATCTCGGACTGGAATACACCCGGCATCCTGTACGGCAAGCCGGCGATCGAATGCACTCACGACGAAATCGCCCGCGAGGTCTGGGCGCAGTTGCAGAAGCATCTGGAAGGCCGTGCGGCGCTGGAGGATTCGGATCTGGTGTCGTGGTTCCTGGATACCGGCGTGAGCTGGGACGCCGCGCAGAACCGCAATACCAACGCCGATCCGCTGCTGATCAACACCGCCGGTTCGTGGGCGGCGCGCCCGAATGCGCACGGTGATCTGGAAAACCTGTTCCTCGCAGGCGATTACGTCCGCACGAACATCGATCTCGCGACGATGGAAGGTGCCTGCGAGGCGGCTCGCACCGCGGTGAACGCGCTGCTGGACGTGGCCGGGTCGAATGCCGCCCGCTGCCGGCTGTTCCAGCTGTACCGGGCGCCGCAGCTGGAGCCGCTGCGCCAGGCCGACAGCGCGCGCTACGCGGCCGGACAGCCGAATATGTTCGACGTCCCGATATAGGTGGCGGACGGCGGATCTCGCGCGTTCAATGGTGTGATGAGCGAGATCACCGGCGCCGCCGAACTTCGGGAACTGCTCGGTGAACCGGCACCGCGCGCCGCGACCAAGGAACGGACGCGCCTGCATCCGCGCGATCGGGAGTGGATCGCGACCGCGCCGTTCGCCGTCCTGGCCACCAGCGACGCCGACGGACGTTGCGATGCCTCGCCGAAGGGCGACCCGGCCGGATTCGTGCACGTGATCGACGACCACACCCTGGCCGTCCCGGAGCGGCCGGGCAATCGCCGGGGCGACGGATACTTCAACATCCTGTCCAATCCGCACGTCGGCGTGCTGTTCCTCATTCCCGGACGCAACGAGACGCTGCGGATCAACGGCCGGGCGCGGCTGCTGCGCGACGCGCCCTACTTCGACGACATGGTGGTCAAGGGGCACCGGCCGATCCTCGCCATCGAGGTGGCGATCGAGCAGATCTTCTACCACTGCGCCAAGGCGTTGCTGCGCAGCGAGCTGTGGCGGCCCGAACGCTGGCCGGAGGATCCGCTGCCCAGCCACGCGGTCCTGGTGAAGGAGGTACAGCGCAACACCACCGAATCGCTGGAAGAGCTACGGGACTACTACTCCCCGGAGAACTACCGGCGCATGCTCTACTGACCGCCTCCCGCTCCCGGTCGCAGATCACATCGGCCGGTCGCACGCGGGTGTCTGTCCACCAATACACTCGCGTGGTGGCAGACATCTCGATGCGCGGACGGCTGGCGCTGCGGGCGGCGGCAGCGGCGTCGTGGGCCTCGCAGAAGGCCGGACGCGGTAAGGGGTCGATGATCGGCGGGCTGATCGCCCTGCAGATCGCCCCGGACATCATGACCCAGCTGGGCCGCGATCGGCGGACGGTGCTGGTCACCGGCACCAATGGCAAGTCGACGACGACCCGGATGACCGCGGCCGCGCTGGCCGAACTGGGCCGCGTCGTGACCCAGGCCGACGGGGCCAATATGGATGCCGGAATCGTCGCCGCGCTCAGTGTGGACCGTGCTGCGCCGCTGGCCGCCATCGAGGTCGACGAACTGCATCTGCCGCACGTGGCCGATGCGCTGAACCCGGCCGCGGTGGTGCTGCTGAATCTGAGCCGCGACCAACTCGACCGGGTCGGCGAGATCAACATGATCGAGCGCAAGCTGCGCGAGGGTATGGCCCGCCATCCCGACACCGTGCTGATCGCCAACTGTGACGACGTGCTGATCACCTCGATCGCCTACGACCATCCCAATGTGGTGTGGGTGTCGGCAGGAAGCGGCTGGGCGGTCGACGCCACCAGCTGCCCCCGCAGCGGCGAGCCGATCGTCTGGGAGGGCACCCACTGGCGCAGCACCGGCGCCGACTTCCAGCGGCCCGATCCGCAGTGGTGGGTCGACGCGGAGTATCTGTGCGGGCCGGACGGGCTGAAACTGCCGCTGCACCTTGCACTTCCGGGGCGCGCCAATCGCGGCAACGCCGCGCAGGCGGTGGCCGCGGCGGTCGCGCTGGGCGGCCGTGCGGAAACCGCGGCGCGGGCCGCCGGAACCGTTCGCGAGATCGCCGGCCGCTACCGCACCGTGCAGGTCGGTGAGCACTCCGCGCGCCTGCTGCTGGCCAAGAATCCGGCCGGGTGGCAGGAGGCGCTGTCCATGATCGACCCCGACGCAACGGGTTTGGTGATCGCGGTCAACGGCCAGGTGCCCGACGGCGAGGATCTGTCCTGGCTGTGGGATGTGCGCTTCGAGCACTTCGAGGGCACCCAGGTGGTCGCGGCGGGCGAGCGCGCCACCGACCTGGGCGTGCGGCTGACCTACGCCGGGGTCGAGCACACGACCGTGCCGAATCCGTTGCGTGCCATCGCATCCTGTCCGCCGGGGCGGGTCGAGGTGCTCGCCAACTACACCGCCTTCCGGGATTTGAATCGCGATCTGGACGGAAATCAGTGATGGCTGAATCGACGGTACGAATCGGGCTGGTGCTGCCCGATGTGATGGGCACCTACGGTGACGGCGGCAATGCGCTGGTCCTGCGGCAGCGGCTGCGCATGCGCGGTATCGATGCCGAGATCGTGGAGATCACGCTCGCGGACGCGGTGCCGGAGACGCTGGACATCTACACCCTCGGCGGCGCCGAGGACTCCGCGCAGCGCCTGGCGACCAGGCATCTGCAGCGCTATCCCGGTCTGCAGCGCGCGGCCGCGAAAGGTGTTCCGGTACTTGCCATCTGCGCCGCGATCCAGGTGCTGGGCAACTGGTACGAAACCTCGGCGGGTGAGCGCGTGGACGGTGTCGGCCTGTTCGACGTGACCACCGCTCCGCAGCGGGTCCGGTCCATCGGCGAGGTCGCCACCACGCCGCTGCTCGCCGGCCTGAGCCGGCCGCTGACCGGCTTCGAGAACCACCGGGGCGGAACGACTCTCGGTGCGGACGCGACCGGACTGGGCCGGGTCACCAAGGGCGTAGGCAACGGTGTGGGCGACGGTCTCGAGGGTGTGGTGCAGGGCTCGGTGATCGGCACCTACATGCACGGCCCGGCACTTGCCCGCAACCCCGAACTGGCGGATCACCTGCTCACGCGGGCCCTCGGCGGTCGCGAACTGGAACCGCTCGACCTGCCCGAGGTCGAGCGGCTGCGGCGCGAACGTCTGCGCGCCTGAATCCCTCTACTACGTGATATAGCGATCGCGCATGTAACAGCGCGGTCGCCGGCGCCGATCCTGTTGAGAGATAGGAAGTTCGGCGGTAATCTCGCGCGCGGCCATGCGTGATGAGGGAGGTGGCCGGTGCGGAGACGTGCCTTTTTACAGGCGGCCGGTGCTGCGGTTTTGCTGGGTGCCACGGGCGCGTTGCGCGAGACCGGAACAGCCACCGCCGACCCGGCGTGGGACGGGATGTTCCGCAACTGGGTTTCCGAGATCTTCGTGCCGCTCGCGGATCCGCCGGAGCATACCGAGGCGATCGTGGTCGGATCCGGCTTCGGCGCCGCGGTCGCGGCATTGCGCCTGGCCGAGGCGGGTATCGCCAACACCGTGCTGGAGCGCGGGTCGCGCTGGCCGAACGATCCGTGGCGAGAGATCTTCACCGGTGACGACCTGCCCGACGGCCGCGGATTCTGGCATCGCACCAGCTTCACCGGCGTCACCAAGGTCGCCATGCGTTTCGCCGATTTCGGCGGTGTCCTCGATGTCACCGAATTCGACGGGATCGATGTGTGGCGGGCCGCGGCCGTGGGCGGCGGATCGGTGATCTTCTCCGGGTGCATGATCGCCCCGGAACGCCGGCACTTCGACGAGATCTTCGGTGGCACAGTCGATTACACCGAACTGGAGCGTACCTACTATCCGCGCGTGCGGCAGATGCTCCGGCTGTCGGTCATGCCGGCCGACATCTACAATTCACCGCCGTTCGCCCATTCCCGGATGTGGGACGATCAGGTGCGCGCGGCCGGATACGAGCCGGTGGCCAACGAGTCCATCTTCAAATGGGATACGGTGCGCGCCGAATTGGCCGGTGCCACGCGCGCGTCGGCCACCGCGGCCCGCAGCAATCTCGGCAACTCGAACGGCGCGAAGTTCGACCTCAACCAGAACTATCTGAAGTACGCGCATGCCACGGGCCGCTCGTCGGTGTTTCCGGGGCATCGGGTGGACAGCATCGGCCGCGACGGTGACCGCTACGTCCTCCAGGTCTCCAAGATCGACCCGACCGGCAAGGTCCTGGGCATCCGCACGCTGACCTGCGACAAGCTGTTCCTCGGCGCCGGATCCATCGGCACCACCGAACTGCTGGTCCGCGCTCGCGCCACCGGCACGCTGCCCGACCTCGACGAACATGTCGGCGACGGCTGGGGCACCAACGGCGACGTCGCGCTGGCCCGCGGTGAGAGCCGGCTCTCGGGGCTGGGGCAGGGCGTGCCGAGCGCCAGCCGGATCTTCGACGAATCCGGCATGCCGTTGACCCTGGAGAGCTGGTACATCCCCGGAATCCCGGTCGAGACCGGCGCCTTGGCCTCACTCGGGCTCGTGATCGACCCGACCCGGACGCGCATCACCTACGACGCCGCGCGCAATGCCCCCGCCCTGAGCTGGCCACGTGCGGCTCAGGATCGAATCGTGGCCGCCTGCCGCGCGGTCGACCAGCGCATCGCCGAACGGTCGGGCGCGCTGTTCGACTATCAGGCGCTCGGCTACGACGCGAATGCCCCGTTCACCGCGCATCCCCTCGGCGGTGCGGTCCTGGGCCGGGCTACCGACAACTACGGCCGGGTCAACGGCTATCCGGGGCTGTACGTGGTCGACGGCGCGGCGATTCCGGGCAGCACCGGCGCGGCCAATCCGTCGCTGACGATCACCGCGCTGGCCGAACGCAACGTCGAGGCGATCATCCGCGCCGGGCGCTGATTCCCGCCGCCCCGGGCCTCGGGGCGGCTTCCCGGCGCCGCCGGTGCCGTTACTCTCGGCAGGTACCCGTTCGATGTGGAAGGGACCGTTGTGGCGCAGTACCCGGCTGGATCGTTGCCCGAGCAGTATCCGCGCAAACCGCCGGCGCTGTGGACCGATCTGGTGATGCTGGCGCTCGCCGTGGTCTCGGTGGGTCTGGTCACCTGGATCACCTTCTTCACCGTGCCGCAGCACACGTATCACGTGATCGTGGTGGTCGACACCGCGATCTGCGCGGTGTTCGCCCTCGAATTCCTCTGGCGCTGGCGGCGTGCGGATTGGTCGTGGACCTTCCCGTTCGTCTACTGGTACGAGGTCCTGGGCATGATCCCGGTGACCAGCCCGTTCTTCCGGGGCTTCCGGTTGCTGCGCATCGTCGTGATCCTGGTCCGGTTGGCCCGCGTCGCCGACCGGGCTTTCGGCGACCGGGTCACGGCCGCGGTGGTGAACCGCTCGGTCGGCGTGATCGTCGACGCGGTCCGGCGCCCGGTCACCATGGCCGTGCTGGAGGAGGTCGCCGATGTGCTGCGCCGCGGCCGGTACACCCACAACATCGCCGCGGCGCTGGAGGAGAACCGCGACGAACTCGACGCCATGATCCTCGAGCTGATCAAGAAGGATCCGGCGGTCGGGCGGGTGCGTTACCTGCCGTTCCACGAGGAGATCATCCACGGTATCGCCGACGCCAGTTTCCGGATCGTCTTCCAGGTGCTGGCCGATCCGCGTACCGACGAACTGGTCGGAGATGTGTTGCGCGAGAACATCAATCAGATGCGGGACGCGGTGCGCGCCGGCGGGCACGTGCCGGAGGCGGTGGATCACAGACTGCAGCAGCGTGTTTCGCCCGAACGGGCACCGCGCTAGTCGGGTTCGGCGGTCAGTGCGCGTGCCGCACCGCGTCGCGTGGTTGCGCGTAACGCACTGTCTCCCAGACGATCAGCACGGTGAGCACCGCGCACAGCAGCGCCAGTGCGGCCATCGCCGGCAGCTGTCCGGCGAGCGGAACCAGAGCGATCAGAACCGCCGCGGTGGCCAGGCGCGGCCACAGCACCACCCGGGTCGCGTAATGCCGGAACCAGACCAGTGCCAGCAGGTACAGCACCACGCCGCCGTAGAGCGCGAACAGGGGAATGCCGTGCAGCCGATCGTGCAGGGTATGTCCGGCCGCGCCGCCGAGATAGTTCAGCGTCTTCTTCAATCCGAGCGACATGGCGACGATGCCGGCCACCATCGGGAAGTGCAGAAAGGTGTAGCAGTTGCGCGCGATCCGGATCCGGCGCGGACCCGAGGCCTCGGTCATCGCGCGTTCCACGACGGTCGCGGCGACGTCGAAGTAGGCCCACCACAGCAGGCCCGAAACCGCCAGTGCCAGCAGCGATCCCACGGTGATCGGCCACGAGATCGGCAGCCCGGCCACGCCGACGCCGATGGAGACGATCGATTCCCCCAGCGCGACGATCACGATCAGGCCGTGCCGCTCGGCGAAGTGCGAGGCCGAATTCACGCGCCAGTCGTTACCGGCGAAGAAGGTCCAGACCATATCGCCGGCGATGGCCGCGATCCACAGCACGATCTGCACCGTGCCGTGTTCGACAGCCGCCACGATCAGCAGTGCGGTGCCGATGGTGATCGAGCCGCCGGCCCAGCGGCCGACCTGCCCGCGCAGCTGCCGGTCCTCGGTACTGGCCAGCCAGAACATCCCCAGATGGACCAGCCGGATCACGAGATATCCGATGGCGAACACGAGTGGTCCGTACCAGCCGCCCGGCATGTCGTGGAAGGCCTCGGGAATCACCTCGGCGACGATGAGTCCCGCGCCCATGGCCGCGAACATGGCCACCCGGGCCACTCCCTCGTCGGCCTTCACCACATTGCCCAGCCAGGCGTAGGCGATCCACACCCACCACATCACCGCGAGCACCAGCGCGGCCCGCAGCATGTTGAGCGCGGTGACGTCGTGGGCGGCCAGATCGGTCACCTGGGTGAAGGCGAAAACCAGGACGAGGTCGAAGAAGAGTTCCAGCTGGGTTACCGAGGCGTCCTCGGTGACCGCTTGAATGCGCGTGCGTCTGACACCGGTCATTCGCACATCGTGGCAGGAAGCCGACGTCAGCGCCCGCGACGGCGAACCTCTCGGTCAGCCGACCTCGTAGTTCTCGCCGAAGGGAAATTTTTCGATGTACTCGATGAGGTTCTGCACGGCCTCGTCGTTGGCCCGCGACAGCGTGCGCTTGAGCAGCAGACCGGGAACGGGGATCGGCAGATACACCTCGGAGTGGTACCAGACCTCGGTGCCCTCGGCGGTCTCCTCGATGTCGAACCAGCCCTTGCCGCCGCCACCGGCGGCGCTCTCCATCACTTCCCAGGAGATGCGTTCCGGGGTGCAGGTGTACTCGAGGACCTGACGGTCGGAGTTGTTGAGGGTCGTCACCGTGGCGTAGACGCGGCGGGGACGGTCGAATTCGTCGCGGGTCGCGACGCGCACATCGCGGTGCGCAGGCGACCATTCCGGAATCCGCTCGACGGCCAGCAATGCTTCCTGAACCTGATCGGGTTCGACATCGATGATGAATCGGTGATCGGTCTTCGTGCGCATGTCTTGCCCTCCACTGCTTCGGCCGATTGTCTCCGCCGTCACACGCGGTCGTCAACCGTGTGGTCTGTTCCCGGAGTTACAGAGACCGACCAGTCTGATTAGGTTCGGTCGGGCGTGCCGAGTTTGCGGTCGCGCTGCCGGGGCGGATCGGCGGCGTACTCGGCATCGGCCTGCCTCGCCGGTGGCCCGGCGATTGCCGGGTGAGCGGTCGCTTGCCCGAAGAGGGACTGCCCCCGAGTGGGAAAGGGGGCTTGACGTTGCTCGTCCGCACAGCTACCGGTGGTGAAGGACCTCCCAGTCGGGCCCCGGAAAGACCAGACTTTCGTGCCCGTCCTCGAACCGGACGACATAGGGTGGGGCGCCGTCGCTGCCGCGCGCCTCGATGATTTCGCCGGTGCGTTCGGGCATTCCCACAGCATTGCTGTGAACGCGGATGTGATCGCCTACATGCGCCTGCATGCCCGCCATTATCGTTCGATGTGATACTGCTCACAAGTCAATGTCATAGTTCCCTGCCGCCCGAATCGCCTCCTCGTTGCAACCCTCCGAATCGGCGCGCAGCAACTTCCGCATCCTCTTGACACCACTGCGTCTGTAGTACTACGTTTAAACCACTACAACTAGAGTGCAACAGGCAAGGCGGTATCAGGATGCGAAAGCTCGTCTACTACGTCGGCGTCTCCCTCGACGGCTATATCGCCGGCCCGGGTGGCGAGTTCGATGTCTACCCCGTGTCCCAGGAGATGTCGGACTGGTTCAACCAGCGGTATCCGGAGGTGGTGCCCACCCATATCCGCCCGCACGTGAATCTGCCGGTGGCAACTCCGAATCGGGAATGGGACACGCTGATCATGGGGCGCGGGACCTACGAACCCGCGCTGGAGATCGGTGTCACCAGCCCGTATGCGCATATGAAGCAGTACGTCGTCTCGACCACCCTGGACCCGGTGGACGATCCGAATGTCGAGGTCGTGGCCGACGATCCGGTCGCGCTGGTGCGGAAGTTGAAGCAGCAGGACGGCAAGGGCATCTGGCTGTGCGGCGGCGGCACACTCGCCGGTGCCCTGATCGACGAGATCGACGAGGTGATCATCAAGAGCTATCCCTTGCTGCTCGGCGCCGGGATCTCGGTGGTGTCGGGCAACTTCTCGCCGACCGCCTTCCGGCCGGTCCGGCGGCAGGAGTTCGGCAACGGTACCCAGGTCACCTGGTTCGAGCGCGCCTGAGCAGGATCATCCGGCATCGCGCAGGAAGGACAGGCGCACCCGGCGGATCGGGTTGTCGACGTTGAGGTCCACGAAGGCGATCGACTGCCAGGTGCCGAGCGTCAGCTCGCCGCCCAGCACCGGCACGGTGGCGTAGGGGGCGATCAGCGCGGGCATGACGTGCGAGCGGCCGTGCCCGCGCGAGCCGTGGGCGTGCCGCCAGCGATCGTCGGCCGGCAGCAGATCGCGCAGGGCGCGCAGCAGATCGTCGTCGCTGCCCGCGCCGAGCTCTATCAGGGCCACGCCGGCGGTGGCGTGCGGGACGAAGACGTGCAGCAGTCCGTCGCCGCCGCCGGCCTCGCGCAGAAACGTGGCGCACTGCGGGGTGAGGTCGTGGACGACCTCGCGATCACCGGTGTGCAGCTCGATTTCGATGCTCTTCATAGGCCCATCGTGCGCTTTCGCCGCGAGGTACATGGGGAACTCGCGGGAAGGGGTTCGCCGACCAGGTGCTAAACCGGTCGGTGTGATTACTCACACCGGTACGCCGGCTGTTCGGGCGGGAGCGGCTCACCGACTCCGGCGGACCCGGGAAACCGCTGATGAACGGGGCTGTTCGCGCCGATCATGATGGCCCGCAAGGGCTCTGCCGTGGTGGCCGCGCCGCGCAGCGCCGTCCCGGGACGGGATCGCCGCTGGTCCGGGTAGCGAATTCGGGTGACGAACCCGGCCGATGCCGGTGGCCGCTCGGAGGTAGCCCACCACCGGGCGTACTCCGATCGGTAGTCTTATTGGCTGTAACAGCAGCTAGTCGATCTTGGAGGACCCCACTGTGGCTCTCGTCGTTCAGAAGTACGGAGGATCTTCGCTCGAGTCTGCCGAGCGGATCCGGCGCGTCGCTGAGCGGATCGTCGAGACGAAGAAGCAGGGGCACGACGTGGTCGTCGTGTGCTCGGCAATGGGTGACACCACCGACGAACTGCTCGACCTGGCCCAGCAGGTGGCGCCCGCGCCGCCGGCCCGCGAACTCGACATGCTGCTGACCTCCGGTGAGCGTATCTCGAATGCGTTGGTGGCCATGGCGATTCACTCGCTCGGCGCCGAGGCGCGGTCGTTCACCGGTTCCCAGGCGGGAGTCATCACCACCGGCACCCACGGCAACGCCCGCATCATCGACGTGACCCCGTCCCGGGTTCGCGATGCCCTCGACGAGGGATTGATCGTGCTGGTCGCGGGCTTCCAGGGCGTGTCGCAGGACAGCCGCGACATCACCACGCTGGGTCGCGGCGGCTCCGACACCACCGCGGTAGCGCTGGCCGCCGCGCTGGAGGCCGACGTCTGCGAGATCTACACCGACGTCGACGGTGTGTTCACCGCCGATCCGCGGATCGTGCCGGATGCGCAGAAGCTGGACCAGGTGAGTTTCGAGGAGATGCTCGAGCTCGCCGCCACCGGCGCCAAGGTGCTGATGCTGCGCTGCGTCGAATACGCCCGCCGCTACAACGTTCCGGTGCACGTGCGGTCGTCCTATACCGACCGCAAGGGCACCTATATCTACGGATCGATGGAGGACATCCCCTTGGAGGACGCAATTCTCACCGGCGTCGCGCACGATCGCAGCGAGGCCAAGGTGACCGTGGTGGCCCTGCCGGACGAGCCGGGCTACGCGGCCAAGGTGTTCCGGGCCGTCGCCGACGCCGAGATCAACATCGACATGGTGTTGCAGAACGTCTCCAAGGTCGAGACGGGCAAGACCGACATCACCTTCACCCTCCCCAGGGCCGACGGCCCGCGCGCGGTGGAGTTCCTGACCAAGCGTCAGGGCGAGCTGGGCTTCAGCCAGGTTCTCTACGACGACCACATCGGCAAGGTGTCGCTGGTCGGCGCGGGGATGAAGAGCCACCCCGGCGTCACCGCCACCTTCTGTGAGGCGCTGGCCAAGGCCGGAATCAACATCGACCTGATCTCCACCTCCGAGATCCGCATCTCCGTGCTGGTCAAGGACACCGAACTGGACGGCGCCGTGCAGGTGTTGCACAAGGCGTTCGACCTCGGCGGCGACGAGGTCGCGGTCGTGCACGCGGGATCGGGGCGATAACAATGGGCGTACGCGTAGGTGTGGTCGGCGCGACCGGACAGGTCGGCGCCGTGATGCGAAAACTGCTGGAGGAGCGCGACTTTCCGGCCGACGAGGTGCGATTCTTCGCCTCCTCGCGTTCGGCGGGGAAGAAGCTGCCCTGGCGCGGCGGCGAAATCGTGGTCGAGGACACCGAGACCGCGGATCCGTCCGGACTGGATATCGCGCTGTTCTCGGCCGGCGCCACCATGTCGCGGGTGCAGGCGCCGCGGTTCGCGGCGGCCGGTGTGACCGTCATCGACAACTCCTCGGCGTGGCGCAAGGACCCCGAGGTGCCGCTGGTGGTCAGCGAGGTGAATCCCGAACAGACCCGCAACCTGGTCAAGGGCATCATCGCCAACCCGAACTGCACCACGATGGCCGCCATGCCGGTGCTCAAGCCCCTGCACGACGAGGCCGGACTGCAGCGGCTGATCGTCTCGAGCTACCAGGCCGTCTCCGGTAGTGGGCTGGCCGGTGTGGAGGAGCTGGCCACGCAGGCCCGCGCGGTGATCGGGGATGCCGAGAAGCTGACCCACGACGGCAGTGCCGTGCGGTTCCCCGCGCCGAACAAGTACGTCGCGCCGATCGCGTTCAACGTGCTGCCGCTGGCAGGTGCGCTCGTCGACGACGGTTCCGGTGAAACGGACGAGGATCAGAAGCTGCGCAACGAGAGTCGCAAGATTCTCGGCCTCCCGGAGCTGCTGGTCAGCGGCACCTGTGTGCGCGTGCCCGTCTTCACGGGGCATTCGTTGTCGATCAATGCCGAATTCGCGCGGCCGCTCTCGGTGGAGCGGGCGAAAGAACTGCTCGCCGACGCGGCGGGTGTGAAACTGGTCGACGTCCCGACGCCGCTGGCGGCCGCCGGTAAGGACGAGTCGCTGGTCGGCCGGATCCGCCAGGATCCGGGCGTGCCGGAGGGGCGTGGCCTGGCGCTGTTCGTCTCGGGCGACAACCTGCGAAAGGGCGCCGCGCTCAATACGATTCAGATCGCGGAAGTTCTGCTCGCGCAGCGCTGACACCGCGTTCTCTGTCGAACGGGCTGTCCGATCACGGGCGGCCCGTTTCGCTGTCGATCGCTCAGCCGGCCGGCGCGCAGCGGGCCCGGAGTCCGTCGAAGACGACGGCGAACGCGCGGGCTCGCTGCTCGCCGGTGGCGGTGTGCGTGCCCGCGAAGGTGCCCTTCAGCACCCGCATCAGATCGTCGAAGTCGATATCGTCGCGGATCGCGCCGGCATCCTGCGCCCGGCGTAGCAACCGGGCGATGGCCGCCTGGAATTCCTTTGTGGGACCGGTGATCTCGATCATCTGGTGACCGCCCAGCGCATCGGCGAGATCGCGTTTGACCCCACCCTCGGCGACCATGTGGTCCAGCAGGGCGAAGAAGGCGGCCCCCGGATCGTCGGCGGTTTCGAGCCCGCGCGCGTAGTCGATCATTCGCTCGATGTTGTCGACGATGGCGGCGTGGAACAGGGCTTCCTTGGTGGGGAAGTGGCGGTAGACGGTCCCGGGGCCTACTCCGGCGCGCCGGGCGATCTCGTCCAGCGGAACCGAAATACCTTCGGCGGCAAACGCTTCCCGCGCGGCGGCGAGTACCCGCTCCCGGTTGCGGCGGGCGTCGGCGCGCAGGGCGCGGCGCGGTTCGGCCGCCGGGTCCGCTAACTGTTTCTCCGCCACAGCGCGAGTCTACCCGGTAATCGTTGACAAACGGGGCGTGCGTTCCGGATCATAAACGGGGCGTACGTTCCGCTTCTAATAGAGGGAGTTTGTCATGGTTTCCAGTTCGGTGCGCGGTGCCCGCCAGGTGGTCGAGGACCTGTTCGCGACATTGCCGGTGCGTGATGCCGATGCCTTCGTCGCGGCGCTCGCTCCCGATGCGGTATTCGAGATCCCGTTCCCGATCGCGGGTATGCCGGAGCGGCTCGAGGGACGGGAGGCGATCCGCGAACACCTCGCGCAGCGCTGGTCGGGTCGGTCGGGTATCGAGGTGCACGGCGTTTATCCCACGGTCTACGAATCCACCGAGGAGGGCGTGCTTTTCGTGGAGAACGAGGTGGATATGACGGTGCCCGGCGCACCGCGTGCGCGAGTGCGTACCTCGGTCAATGTGGTGCACGTGCGGAACGGGGAGATCACCCTGTTCCGGGATTACATGGACACCGCGGGGATCGCGCGTATCACCGGCTGACCGGCGCCGCGGGGCCGTCGGGTCCCTGCTCGCGGCGTCGTCCTCAGCGGATGCCGGGTGTGCGGGGGTCCGGGCCGAGGCAGACCAGCAGCGCGCAGCCGGGCGGTGCGTCGGAGAAGGGCGGCGCCAGCGGGGTCTGCAAACAGGACAGCACGGTGCACCCGGGATAGGCGTCGGGTCCGATGCCGAATACCGCGAGGGTGATGTCGGGATCGAAGAAGGCGCGGGGGTCCAAGGTCACCGGCGGCTCGACATAGGGCCCGGGGTCCGCGATCGGCGGTTGTTCGAAGGCGCCGAGCAGTCGCCGGAAGAACTCCCAGGTCAACTCGGTCAGGTTCTGAACGATCCCGGTCGGGCCGCCGTTGCTTCGGTTGCCGAAGACGCCGGTCCACACCACGGTGAGGTCCAGGCTGGGGATGAGGAAGACGTCCTGCAGACCGAGTCCGGACATCGCGAAGACATCCGGGGGCAGGAACGACGGAATCTCGATGCACCCGGGGCGGGCCCAGAACAGATAGCCGTAACATTCGCGGCCCGGGCCCGTTTGCTGGGCGCGGCGCAGATAGTCGGCCGAGACCACCCGCACCCCGTTCCAGTCGCCGTCGCCGGCGACCAGCAGGGCGATCTTGGCGAGATCGTCCGGCGGGATCATCAGGTGCGCGTAGCCGTAGGTGTGACCGGAACGGTCGCGGGCCCAGTAGTAGTCGCCGCGCTGAATACCCAAGGGGGAGAACAGTTCCCGTTGCGCGAACTGTTGCAGCGGTTCGCCGACGGCCAGCTCGGTCACGTACGACAGCAGATCGACGTTGCGCTGACTGTAGGAGAACCGGGTGCCGGGCGGATTGTCGAGCGGGACCCCGAGCGCCTGCACCGCACTGTTCGGATCGATCGGCACCACCCCGGAGACGCCCTCGTTGATCACTCCCACGCGCAGGCCGGAGCGCTCGGTGAGCAAATCCTCGACGGTGATCGCGCGGTGCGCGGCGTCGCCGAGTCCGGGCGGCAGATAGCGGTCGATCGGCGCGTCGATATCGAGTTTGCCCTGATCCCAGGCGATTCCGGCGATCAGCGAGACCACGCTCTTGGTGACGCTCCAGATATTCCACGGCGTGGTATCGGTGGCGTCGTTGTGTGCGCCGGAGCCGATCAGGCAGTTGTGCCGGAAGACCTTGACGTTCAGCCGGTTGCGTTCGTCGGCGAACCGCAGGGCGGACGCCAGCCGGGCCGAATCCAGACCGGCCGATTCCGGTGTGGCCCGTTCGAATTCGCGTCCGGACGAGACGGCGCAGGTCGGTGGATCCTCCGCTCGTGCCGGTACCGCGGTGGCGCAGGCACCACCGATCAGTACGACGACGAGAACCCCGATGACCCAGCCGCGTAGGCGTCCCATGAGTCGAGGTTAACGACGGGCATCCGGCCGCGGTGTCCAACACGCAACCGCTGCAATCAAATCGGAATCGGCGTCGCGGCGTTCGAGTGAGTGCTGTGACGCCGGTAACATCCCTTTCGGTCTTTTCTTGACTTATTCCAGAAAATGGGCAGACTGGGTTCATGCACACCGAAGGTTTCGATCCGCGCGAACGATTGCGTGCGGCCGGCCTGCGGGTTACCCGCCCGCGGGTGGCGGTGCTGGAAGCGGTTGCGGCCCATCCGCATTCGGATGCCGACCGGGTGGCTGCCGCGGTCCGGCAGGAGCTGGGCTCGGTATCGACACAGGCCGTCTACGACGTCCTGCACGCCTGTGTGGGCGCCGGCCTGCTGCGCCGGATCGAACCGGCTGGTTCGGCGGCGCGGTACGAAACCCGCATCGCCGACAACCACCACCATCTGGTGTGCCGGAACTGCGGCACGGTCGTGGACGTGGACTGTGCCGTGGGCCGTGCCCCCTGCCTCGACCCGTCGGATGCGCACGGGTTCACGATCGACGAAGCCGAGGTCGTGTTCTGGGGACTCTGCCCGCAATGCCGTCGGTGACGACGCGCCATCACGATGGCCCGGACATCCCGGGCGACAGCTGAAACAGGAGGCTGCGATGACCAAGCCGATCAGTAAGCCGACCACTACCAACACCGGCACCCCGGTCCCCAGCGACAACGAATCGCTGACCGCCGGCACCGAGGGCCCGATTCTCCTGCACGACCACTACCTCATCGAGAAGCTCGCCCAGTTCAACCGGGAGCGGGTGCCGGAGCGGATCGTGCACGCCAAGGGGGCGGGCGCCTTCGGCGAACTCGTCGTCACCAACGACGTCAGCCGCTACACCAAGGCCAAGCTCTTCCAGCCGGGTGCGCGGACCGAATCGCTGGCCCGGTTCTCCACCGTCGCCGGTGAACAGGGCAGCCCCGACACCTGGCGCGATCCGCGCGGATTCGCGGTCAAGTTCTACACCCCCGACGGCAACTACGATCTGGTCGGCAACAACACCCCGGTGTTCTTCATCAAGGACCCGATCAAGTTCCCCGACTTCATCCGTTCGCAGAAGAGGTTGCCGGGCAACGGTCTTCGCGATCACAACATGCAGTGGGACTTCTGGACCCTGCGCCCGGAATCGGCGCATCAGGTGACCTGGCTGATGGGTGACCGCGGCATTCCCAAGACCTACCGGCATATGAACGGCTACGGCTCGCACACCTACCAGTGGATCAACGCCGAGGGCGAACGGTTCTGGGTGAAGTACCACTTCAAGACCGATCAGGGCATCGAATTCCTGACCCAGTCCGAGGCCGACCGGCTGGCCGGCACCGACCCTGACTATCACCGCCAGGATCTGTGGGAGGCCATCGAACGCGGTGAATTCCCGAGCTGGACGCTGTATGTGCAGATCATGCCGGTGGGGGAGGCGGCGAACTACCGCTTCAACCCGTTCGATCTGACCAAGGTGTGGTCGCACAAGGACTACCCGCTGATCGAGGTCGGCACCTGGACGCTGAACCGCAACCCGCGCAACTACCACGTCGAGATCGAACAGGCCGCGTTCGAGCCGTCGGCGATCGTGCCGGGTATCGGTTATTCGCCGGACAAGATGCTGCTGGGCCGGGTCTTCGCCTATGCCGACGCCCATCGCTACCGCATCGGTACCAACTACCACCAGTTGCCGCCGAACCGTGCGCGGGCTGCCGAGGTGAACTCCTATTCCAAGGAGGGCGCCATGCGCTACGACTTCAACGAGCCGGAAGTGCCTGTCTACGCGCCGAATTCGTTCGGCGGCCCGCACGCCGACGCGGCCGTGGCCCCGGAGGAGGCGGCGTGGAGTTTCGAGCCCGAGCAGGTGCGCGCCGGTTACGTCCAGCACGCCGAGGACAGCGATTGGGCGCAGCCGGGCACGCTGGTGCGTGAGGTGTACAACGACGAGCAACGGCAGCGCTTGGTGGACAACGTGGTCGGGCATGTGCTCGGCGGCGTGCGCGAACCGGTGCTGAGCCGGGTGTTCGACTACTGGAAGAACATCGATCCGGAGATCGGCAAGCGCATCGAGGAAGGTGTGCGCGCCGGTCTGAACGGCAACGGCTGAACCTGACGAAATCTGCGGGCCCGCACCGGTCTTCGGTGCGGGCCCGTCGTCTGTGATCAGTGCCGCGCGGCGCCGGCCGCTACTGGCACCAGGTGGGGCCCTGGTTCATCAGCATCAGGCGAACGATGGTGCACATGATGGACTGCGTGGACGAGCCGGTGCCGCCGTCGGCAACCGGCTGGGTCGCGGCTACGGGTGCGGCGGTCTGCGACGTCGTCTCGGCCTGGGCCGGGGCGAGGGGGAGCAGGACGGCGCCACACACCAGTGCGCCGGCGGTGAGTCGCGTAATCCGAGTCATCGTGAACAGACCTTCCGTCAAGGTTTTCCGATCCGTGGGAACGGATCCGCTGACTCATCCACGGCTGTGCGAGAAGTGTTAACGGGTGGGAGCAGGGTGTCGACGAGCCGGGTCGCGGTGGTGTGGTCGAGTGGGGCGTGACCGAGCAGGAAGCGGTACCAGAACAGTCCGTAGAGCAGATCCACCAGCAGGTCCACATCCGTCTCGCCGGGCAGTTCGCCCCGGGTGATCGCGCGCTCGAGGATGTCGCGCACGGCGGCGCGGCGGGCTGCGGTGAACTCCTGCAGTAATTCGGCGAGGTGGGGGTCGCGGGCGGCCTCGCGCACCAGCGCGCGCAGCGCCGGGGCAGTCGAAACCTGTTGGGCGCCGGCGAAAGTCGAATCCGCGACGAGCAGCAGGTCGGTGCGCACCGAGCCGGTGTCCGGGGCCGGCACCTCCTGGCGAGCGCGGTCGAGCAGCGCGTCGAGCAGCACCGCTCCCTTCGACGGCCACCAGCGGTAGATCGTCTGTTTGCCGATCCCGGCGGCGGCCGCGATGGAATCGACCGTGATCGAGCCGCCCTCGGAGGTGGCGAGCTGAGCGAGAGCGGCGTCGAGAATCGCGCGACGGGTGGCCTCGTTCCGGCGCCGGCCGGTGTGCGCGCGGGCGGGTGACGTCGAATCCGGTTGCCGCGGTCGTGTGCCCATGGTCTACCTCCCAGCGGTGACGATGCTCGGGAATACCGCACCCGATACGCTCGTTGTCGAGACTGTCAGTCTCGACAAACTGTACAGGACAGGAACAGTAGCAATGAGCGCTTCCAGCACCGGCATCCCGCGCGTCGTCGTCATGGGCGGTAGTTCCGGAATCGGTGCGGCCACCGCCGCGCTGTTCGCGAACGAGGGTGCCGAGGTCGTGGTCACCGGCCGCAGTCAGGACAAACTCGACGCGGCAGTGGCCCGGCTGGGTGGTAAGACCAGCGGCTACCGGATGGACGCGACAGATGCCGAGCAGATCGCGGCATTCTTCGCCCAGTCCGGCCCCATCGACCACCTCGTCGTCGCGGTCAGCGGTTCGGCGGGCAGCGGTCCGTTCGCCGAACTCGATCTCGACCACCTGGCGCAGGGGTTCGACGGTAAGTTCTGGCCGCAGGTGAGGATTGTGAAAGCGGCTCTGCCGCATCTGGTTTCGGACGGATCCATCACCCTGATCACCGCGGCGTCGGCGCATGCGGCCTTCCCCGGCACCGCCGGACTGGCCGCGATCAACGGGGCGCTGAACGCCATGGTGCCTCCGCTGGCGGTCGAACTCGCCCCACTGCGGGTGAACGCCGTGGCGCCCGGCGTCATCGACACCGAATGGTGGGAGCGGGTGCCGCAGGAGCAGCGCCGCACCCTCTTCGACGGCCTCGCCGCCACCACACCCGTTGGGCGCGTAGGGGATCCGGAGGAATTGGCGCGGGCCGTGCACATGATCGCCACCAACGGCTTCGTCAGCGGCGTGGTCCTCGACGTTACCGGCGGGGCGAACCTGCCCACCGGCCGCTGATCTCTGCGGCGGAGGTCCTGGGCAGCCGCTCAGGACCTCCGCCGCGCGTGCAGTCCGTCCAGGATCAGGCCCAGCTCCTCATCGAAATTGTCCTCGCGGATGCGGGTGGAGTCGTGCCCGCGGTGCTCGGCGAAGCGCTGGGAGATCCGCGGATAGGGGCGTGCGGCGAGTTCGGCGGCGGCCATGAACTGGTCGAACCAGACCTGTTCGTCGAGGCCGCTGCGCGCGATCGAGGTCAGCATCGCGGCCTCGGTGGAGGTCGCGCCGATGACGTAGGCGAGCAACGTATTCGAGGCGCGGTCCGCGGTGGCAGTGTCGAAGCCGGCGCCTTCCAATATCGACAGCAGCGACTCGGACAGCCGCAACATGTTCGGCCCCAGATAGACCAGCCCGGCGGTGGTCATCACCATCGACGTCCATGGGTGGCGCAGCAGGATGCGCCGGATGTCGTGACACAGGTCGAGCATCGCGGCACGCCAGTCGGCGATCGGCTCGGCCGGTAACCGCAGTTCGCTGAAAGCCTCGTCGACGACCAGTTCGAGCAGTTCGTCCTTGTTTGCGACATGGGTGTAGAGCGAGGTCGCGCCCGCGCCCAACCGGCTGCCCAGCTTGCGCATGCTCAGCGATTCGAATCCCTCGGCATCGAGCAGGGCGATCGCCTCGGCGACGATCTGCTCTCGGCTCAGCGCCGGTTGCTCGCGGCGCTGCCGGTGCTCGCGCGTCCACACCGAGCGGATCTGCGTGGTTTCCCCGGATTCGGCCGGCGTGGAGTCGGTCGTAGCGGAGTCGGTCGTAGCGGGCCGAGACGCCATCGGCTCTCCTTTCGCGGTCGACTGTCAGCATAGTCGCGTCCGCACGACGTTCGATCAGTCGAACGCCGTACCCATTGCCGAACAGTGTGCGGTGGCCGTACAGTGTTCGGAGTGACGCACGGTGTGCGTCCTTTCTGGTCCTTCGAAAGGGTTCGCGATGGATAGTTCGGAATCGAGTGCTGTCGGCAGTTCGCGGCGCTGGCTGATCCTGGTCGTCTTGTGCCTGAGCTCGCTGGTGCTGGTGATCGACAACATGGTGCTGACGGTGGCCATTCCGCAGATAGCCACCGATCTGCACGCGGACGCGCAACAGATCCAGTGGATCATCGATGCCTATCTGCTGGTGTTCGCCGGACTGCTGCTCACCTCCGGCAGCCTCTCCGACCGCTTCGGCCGGCGGCTGATCATGGTGATCGGCCTGGCGCTCTTCGGTGGCGCCTCACTGCTGGCCGCCTATGCCGGCAGTCCGGAGATGCTCATCGCCGGGCGGGTGCTGATGGGCATCGGCGGCGTCCTGATCATGCCCAGCACCCTGTCGATCCTGATCACCGTCTTCGATGATCGGGAGCGGCCGAAAGCCATCGCGGCGTGGAGTGCGGTCGCCACGCTCGGCATGGTCGGCGGTCCGGTCCTCGGTGGCGCGCTGCTGAACCACTTCTGGTGGGGTTCGGTCTTCGTGATGAATGTGCCGATCGCGGGCCTGGCGATCGTGGCGGCGCTGGTGCTCATGCCGGAATCTCGGGGGCCGTGGCGTAAGCCCGACCTCCCGGGCGCGGTGCTGTCGATCGTCGGGATGACGGCGCTGGTGTGGACGATCATCGCGGTGCCGCAGCGCGGCTGGTCGGACAGCGCGACTCTCGCCGCCGCGGCGGTGACGGTTGCCGCATTGTGCGGCTTCGTGATTCGCGAACTGCGCACCGATTCGCCGATGGTCCCGCTGCACCTGTTCGGCAACCGCACCTTCACCGGATCCAGCTTCTCGCTGGTGCTGGTGACCTTCGCCAACGGCGGTCTGGTGCTGGTGCTGACGCAATATCTGCAATTCGTGCTCGGCTATTCGCCGATGCGGACCGCGCTGGCGTTCACGCCGATGGCGATCGCGCTGCTGGCGTTCAACGCGCTGGGGGCGAGCGTGGTCGGCAAACTCGGCGCCAAGCCGGTGACCGTCGCCGGGTTGGTCGTCGTCGCCGGAGGTTTCGGGGTGCTGGCCACGCTGAACGCCGGAACCGGGTTCTGGCTGCCGGCCATGGCCATGGCGCTGCTCGGCGCGGGAGCCGGTCTGGCGATGCCCGCGGCGATCGGCGCGCTGATGAGCGCGGTGCCCGCCGAACACGCCGGGGTGGGTTCGGCGCTCAACGACACCATTCAGCAGACCGGTGGTGCGCTGGGCGTCGCGGTCCTGGGAGCCATCCTGGCCGGCACCTATTCCGGCGCGATGCCGGACGCGGCGCCGGCGAGTGCGCGCGAATCCATCGCCGGTGCGCTCGGCCTGGACGACCCGCACCTGGCGGGACTGGCTCGCGATGCCTTCAGTTCCGGAATGCACGCCGCCTTCGCGGTCGGCGCGGTGAGCGCGGTGGTCGCGGCACTGGTGGCGGTGTTCTTGATGCGGAACGTGAAAGAGACTGTCGGACAGCAGGACCCGGGTACGGCGGAAGAACTGGTCGGCACGCGCTGACCGGCCGGGACGGAGTCCGTCGCGTCCGGAGGTCGAGTCCGTGGCGAGCCCGGGGGCCGCCGATCGGTCAGATCAAGCCCCACCAGTAGATCAGGCAAGCCAGGACGAAGACGACCGCAGTTTCCATACCCCCATCATTCCTCGAGTCGGACACCCGCGCCGCTGCCGAATCGTGATCCGCTCGGTCTGTCACCCCTCGTCGACAGACCGAGCGGAACGTCTCGGTCGCAGCCGGTGAGTGATCCTGCCGCCCCCTCTCGCGGCAGGAGCACTCCCGGTGTCGACGACGACAATGCCGGGGTGCGCTTGCCGCGCCCTTAACGAGCGCTTGCGAGGGGGCTGGGAAGAAACGGGGGACTCGATCAACCGACGATGACGACGACCAGCCGTCGCTCGGTCTCCTCGATGACGCCGCCGACCTTGCCGGAATCGGCCTCCGGATCGGTCATGGCGGTCGGGCCGCCGAACCAGGTGATGGATCGGCGCGGGTCCAGTTTGTCCAGAACCTGCGGGAGTGAGTAGTCGATCTGCTCGACGCGGACCACGCAGATGTGACAGTCGGCCAGGACGGCGGCGTCGCGGCGGCACTGTCCCGGTCCGCCGTCGAGAATCAGGGTGCCGGCGTCGGCTACCGCGCCGGCGCATCCGGTGACCACGGCGTCGGTGCGTTCGCGATCGAGGATCGACAGCTGGGGCTGATCGTCGAGGACCCGATGCTCGCCCGTCAGTTCCCAGCGCCGCAGCCAATGCTCGGGCAGCCCGTCGGGGGCCAGCGCCGAGCGGGCGCCGTGGGCGCGCAGGGCCGAGTCGATCGCACCGGGGATCTCGTCCGCGCCGACCCGATGGACCTGGGCGCCATAATGTTTGAGGCGATCGATGAACAGTTCGACGATCTCGGCCTGGTCCGCGGCCGAGTGCACCGGGGCGTTGCGCTGATAGTTGCGCGGCACCGGCACCATACGTTCGTCATTCGGTAGCGCCTCGAGGGCATCGCGCACGCGGCGCAGGAAATCCTCCCGCGAGGTCACCGTGAATCTCCCGTTCCATTCCTCCGGCTCCTCCCGCCGGATCGTACTTCGCGAACCAGGCTACCGTGCGGTAGGAGATCGCGAGCTCAGCCCACGAATTCCCGGGTACGCCGGCGCCGGATCAGCGTAATCACCAGATCGGCCGCGGTGGCCGCCCACACCGCCAGCGCCACCCACGCCTCACCGTGCCCGAAGTCGACCATCCATTGTTCGCCGGTGGCCTTGCCCAGTTCGGCGGTTCCCACGCCGTACATGCCCACGGGAAACACGATGCTCCACAGGCCCGGTTCGTAACTCAACCCGAAATGCCGGACCAGATGCCGCCAGATGCCGGCCGCCAGCAGCAGCGGAACCAGCCAGCTGCCGAACGCCCACAGCACCAGCGTCGCACCCTCGAGCATGGGCCGCACCGTCGCGATCAACGCCACCGAGCGCTGATTCATGATCTGGGTACCGGCCAGCACGCTGATCGCCGTGGCGCCCATGAAGATCCAATACGTCGGCGCGAGGCGCTCGGCGGTCAGCGAGGTGCCGAACAGGGTGCCCAGCACCACCGTCGCCACGATGCCGTAGAGCACCACGCCGACCGACCAGCACAGCAGCGCCGGAATCGCGAAACGCTGACCCCACGGCGGCGGCAGGGCGGTGGCGGCCACCGCGAGTGATTGGGTACCGACCACCCACAGGAACCAGGTGCCGTTGGCGCCCGTCACCGCGGTCGGTGCGCCGTGATGCAGCATGAGCAGCGCCGGAATCGCGTACCCGAGAACCGCCCACACGACCGTCGCCACCAGCAGCAGCGCCAGCGCCGCACCCACCCAGGCATGCCGGGACAGCCCCGCCGACAGCACCCCGGTAGCGGCGACGAAGGCCAGATAGGTGAAGCCGGTCGCGGGATTCCTCGCATCGCCGATCACGCGGTCGCGGAAGAATGCGATGCGCAGCAGGGTCGCCACCACGAGCACCGCGTAGGCGATCAGGCCGACGATCAACAGGGCATCGCCACCCCACTCCCACCCCGCCGCGCCGACGGCCCGCGAGACGATGCCGGTCGCCATCACCGAGGCGAACCACCCCGGACCGAGATTCGCCACGAAACCCACTCGCCGCCCGAACGACTCGCTCACAGCGCGAGTGTTCCACGCAGACGCCGCCGAGCCCCGCATCCACACCGTGCCGGGTCGGCTCGGCTCGACCGGTGCGCTCGGCGTCGTGATGCCGCGCTGCCGTCCGTGAACTCGTCTCTGCGAGCTTCGCCGGATGTGCCTGTGAGTGGTCCGTGTGGTGACGATGCCGCGTTGCCGGCGCGCTCCTTCGCTCGGGCTGCGATTACCTCTGCTCGATCCGGTTGTCGTAGTAGACATTTCGTGACTGTGCCGCGTAGCCGATGTGGTGCGCCTCGGCGCTCGCGGCGGTCGCTTGCGTCGGATGTGCTGGTCCGCCGGACTGTGGGGTGTGGCGGGTTTGCCCTCGAGCCCGCTTTGTTCAGGCGGCGGTGACCTTGTCGTCGTCCCCGGCAACTGGTTCGTCTCGCACCACCAGCAGTCGTTCGCGGTGGTGTTCCTCGTGCAGGTCGCGGCGGCGGGCGTGGAGCAGCTGTTCGAGAGTGACGATGCCGCACAAGCGGTTCGGATCGTCGCGCGCGACCACGGGCGCGGCGGTCACGTGCGCCAGCGCGAGGGCGTTGGCCACCTCGCGCAGGGTGTTGTCCGGGTGGACCGAGGTCCGGATGTCCAGGGTGGCCGCACCGACCGTCGTGCCGGGGCTGTTCTGCAGGACCTGACGGGTGGTCACGCCGACCAGTGCGCCGCAACCGTCGACCACCGGATAGAGCCCGGCGTCGTGGGTCCGGGAGAGGATCGGGTCGATGAGGTCGTCGATTCCGAGCACCAGGGGATCGGCCGTCATCACCTCGTGGGTGAAGAACGTCTCCAGCGGGTCGGTGGCGTATTCGCGGGTGAGATGCAGTCGGCGGCGGGCGATCTTCTCCGTCAGCACCGAGCGCTTGAGCAGCAGGACCGACACCGCGTACGCCGAGACCGAGGCGACCGCGAGCGGCAGCACGTCGTTCCAGGCGTGGGTGAGTTCGCAGGTGAAGACGATGCCGGTCAGCGGTGAACGCATCACCCCGCCGACCACCGCGGCCAATCCGCACATCGCCCAGAATCCGGCGGTGACGTGGGGCAATAGTCCGCCCTCGGCGGCGCCCAACGCCGCGCCGATCATGAACACCGGCGCCAGCACGCCGCCGGAGGTGCCCGAGCCGAGCGAGAGCGACCAGATCAGGGTTTTCACCACGAGAATGCCGGCGATCAGCGACAGCGTGGCGTGCCCGGTGAGCAATTGGTCGATGACGTCGTAGCCGACTCCGAGCGCCCGCGGTTCGAACAGGCCGCCGATGCCGATGATCAGGCCGCCGATCGCCGGCCACCACATCCAGTGCACCGGAATCTTGGCGAAGGAATCCTCGGCGAAATACACCATCGCGGTCGCGGCGATGGCCAGCAGTCCGCCGGTCATGCCGGGGATCAACGCCAGGCCGTCGGACAGCGCGCCGGGCGTGCGCCCGTCGGTCGCCACCGCGAAGACCGGTTCGTTCCCGAGCATCGCCCAGCGGCAGATGGTTCCGGTGACCACGGCGGCCACCACCGGAATGAAACTGCGTGGCCGCCATTCGAACAGCAGCAGTTCCACCGCGAGCAGGATCGCCGCCAGCGGGGCATTGAAGGTCGCGGCCATCCCCGCCGCCGAACCGGCGACCAGCAGTGTCTTGCGTTCGTCCGCGGACAGTTTCAGCAACTGCGCCAGAATCGAACCGACCGCGCCACCGGTCATGATGATCGGCCCCTCGGCGCCGAACGGCCCGCCCGAGCCGATGCTGATCGCCGCCGAGGCCGGCTTGAGCAGCGCCACCCTCGGCTGCACCCGGGACCCGCCGGTGAGGATGGCCTCGATCGCCTCCGGCATGCCGTGGCCGCGAATCTTCTCCGAGCCGTAGCGGGCCATCACCCCGATGATCAGCCCGCCCACGACCGGTGCGGTGAGCACCAGCCACCACGGGTGATGGGTGGCGCCCGGCGCGACCATCTCGGTGCTGAACCGTTGGTAGAACACGAGGTTGGTGATGAAGCCGATCAGTTTCAGCAGCGCGAACGCGGCCACCGCGGCCGCGCCGCCGACCGGAATCGCGAGACCGGCGATCAGCAGCAGGCGCGGGCTGACTTGGAAATCGCCCAAGTGCGTGGCGCGCGAATGCCCGGCGCTCATAACGACCCCGGCCCAGTCGCGGTGACGAAGGGTGTGGTGGCGGCGGCCTGCACCAGATCCCGCGCCGCGACGATCGTGCGGGCGCGCGCCTCGGGAGCGAGCCCCTCCAGCAAGGATCCGAAGGCGACCTTCCGCCGCTGCAACACCTGATCGACCACGGCCTGCCCGGCCGCGGTGACCTCGATGGTGACGACGCTGCGGTTGTGCACATCGGTTCCCCGCGCCACGTACCCGCGAGCCTCGAGCTTGTCCGCCAGCCGCGTCACCGACGAGGCGTTGACACCGAGCGCGGCCGCCAGCCGCGACGACGACACCCGGCCCAGGGCCTGCAGGATCAGTAGAAAGCGCATCTGCGGGAAGGTGACGCCCGGCGGTGCGGCGTGCGCGCTGTCCCAGGCGATGGAAACCAGCATCCGCGTCAGCGCCTCGAGTGCCGCGATCTCGGCCGTGGTGCTCTGTTCGGGCGCGGCGTCGGCGGCCGGCGCTACGGTCCCCTCATCGCCTTGCATTGGACAAGACTTGCAATGTGCAAATGATGCGTCAAATCAAACGCCCCGTTGTGTTTGGCATCACAACCGATCCGCGCCGATCGGCGTGCTCAGGCCGTATCGGCAGTCAGCGGAGATAGAGATCGTCCAAGCCGACCAAGGCGATATCGCTCGCCCGGGCCGCTTCGCGCTCGAGCGCCGGCATGAAACCCGCCGCGCTGTAACAGATCAGCCGAGTTTCGGAGGTGTCGTACCGATTGGAAAGTAGTTGCCGGATACGGCGAAGCCGGTCCAGATGCCCCGTGCCCACGACGTCGTTCCACTTCGCCTCGCCGATCGCGAGCAGCGATTCGGTGCCCTCGCGCCCTTCGCCGAACACGACCACGTCGACTTCATGTGTAGCCCGATCGGCGGGGTCGTTCACGACTCCGGAGCCGACCCTGCCGGGATAACCTCCGAAGGTCTCGGGCGGTGCGTAACCGGCAATCCAGTCGCGGCAGATCTGTTCGAAATGCGGGCCCAGCACATTGCTGTCGAATCTGCTACGCCGACGGCGCCACAACCTGTCGGTATCGCGGCCCCGCTCCCACTGTGCCCACTCGGGACGCAGGATGGTCTGATAGAAGGTGACCAATGGTTCGCTGATTCGGTAGAGGATTCGGTTGCCGCGGAACAGATCCGGCTCCCGGCGCAGGAGTCCGCAGTCTTCCAGAACGGCGAGCGGGTGAGCGATATCGCTGGCCTTACGGCCTACATACGATGCGATCCCACCGCTGGTCGAATTGCCATGTGCCACAGCCGAAAGCACCGAATGATAGAGGCCGGGATCGCGTAGTCCGGGCTCCTCGCTGAGCAGATACCGAGCCTCGCGGAACAGCGGGCTGGACGGATTCAACACTGTTCGCCGAACCCAGTCGTCGAAGTCTTCCGGCCCGGAGGGGGCATCGTCCTCGACGAATTCCCGGCGGTAGGCGGGGGTGCCGCCGACGATCGCGTGCACGCGCACCGCCAATCGCGGATCCTCGATTCCCCAGAACTCGGCCGCGAGCCGATAGTCGAGAGTGGGCACGACGAGTTCCAATCCGGCTCGCCCGCGCAGTGGTGCGTCGCCGGAAAGCAAGGAGCCCATGAATGACAACGCCGAGCCGCACAACAGCAATCGACCTCGCGAACGCAGGCGTTCGGGTCGGCGGGGCGCCAGCGCGGCTTGCACGATCGAGGGAAGCGCCGGAGCAGCCTTGGCGAGGTAGGGAAACTCGTCGATGACCACGGGCACCTCGCGGTCGACGGTCACCGCGAGTAGTCCATCCACCGCTTGACGCCAATCCTCGAAGGTCACCGGCAGATCGGAACCGGAATAGTCTGCGACCGCGCCGGAGAAGTAACGGAGCGACTCGGCCTCGGTCGCTTGATCCGCCGCGAAGTAGAAGCCGCCGGTGGCCTCGCACAACGCCTCGAGCAGGAAGGATTTGCCCTGTCGCCGACGCCCCGAGACCACCCCGAGAGTCGCGTGCGGTTGTCCACTCGTGACGAATCGGGTCAGCGCCTCCCATTCGCGCGTTCGGTCGAACATGTCCGAGGGCTTCGCGATTGCCATCCACACCTCCGAGGTTTAACTATGGTTAAACTAACTATAGTTAAACCTCCCGCGGCAAGCGGATCCGATCCCGAAGCGCGGCGCGCCGTCCGGTTCGCATGACGCGGTCGATCTAGCCGTTGTCGAGGGTGCCGTTGCGGAGGTCGGTGGTGAAGGCGTCCCATTCGGCGGGGGTGAAGACGAGGGCGGGGCCGGTGGGGTTTTTGGAGTCGCGGACTCCGACGAGGCCGGTGGGGAGGAACGCGGTCTCCACGCAGTCCTTACCGCCAGAACTGCGGCTGGACTTGAACCACTTGGCCCCGATCAGATCGACGTTCACGCTCGGAACTCCCTTGCTGTGTGCCGCAGAAGACGCTTGCTCTCTGCAACGTCAAGCGCCGCTTGCTGGATGACGTTGTACGCCTGACGATACCGTCCCACATCGGCGTTTCGCTCGAGGTACATATCGCCCGCGTAGGACTCGATATAGACCACGGTTGGCGAGATATCGCGGCCCTTCGAGTCTTGACCGAAGTCGAGGATCGTGAACGGCCCCGGCGGTGTTCCCAGCGGAAATCCAGCGGCGAACGGTAGGACTCGCACGGCGACGTTGGCGGGCGCGTCGGCGAGGTGACGTAGCTGCTCTGCCATGATGGCTGGCGTGCCGACCATCGTTCGCAGAACGGCTTCTTGAATTACCAAATCCACTCTGGCTGGATTGGTTTTCCGGGTGACGAGTACTTGTCGTCGGCGCTTCAGCTCCGTGCGTCGCTCCAATTCGTCCCTTGCAATTTTCGGGAAATAGATCTGCTCCAGGAGACGGGCGTAGTTCGGGGTTTGAAGTAGGCCGGGCAGCATGTCCGGGCGAAAGATCGACAGTTGCCGCGCCGACGATTCCAGCCCCACGTACAGGTCGAAGTTCCCCGAAATAACGTCATCGAATGCCTGCCACCAGCTTTTGCCGGTGCTCTGTTTCGCCAGGCCGACCAGGCCGGCAATGACCTCGGGATCGTCGATGTCGTAGATCCCGCACAGCGCCTCCACGTCGAGTACGCGGATGGCCGGCGATTTTCCGGCTTCGAGCCGAGACAGTTTGCTCGCCGACCATTGCATAAGCGGCGCAACGTCTTCCAGCCGCAGGCCCACGCCCAGGCGGGCCTCCTTGAGATACCTTCCCAATTGCCGCCGGGGCAGGGTGGTCGAGCTGTCCTCACCAATGTTCGTCACGGATTCCTCGTTTGCATCGTGAGCGGTCGCCGTTTGCACGAGGAAAGAAATCGGCTACCCCCGTGCGAACCGCTCTGGGCCGTCGCAGAACCTTCGTTGCATATGCATGGCGCTATTGTCCCGCCGGCTCAGTCGGTGGTCTTCTTGAGCCACCCCGATGGCCGGGAAACTCGAATCGTCAAGTCGCACAACCGTTGCCCCCGGATGCGACTACAACCGTGATGATACCGACGAGACATTACCGCGTAGCACCGACGCCGCAAGGTGGTGGCCGAAATTGGCCCCGGCCATCGGGAGTACCAGCAGCCGCGTGTCCGCTGGTGCCCCGACGATGTCCGGAGGTGTTCTCCCGTGCACGGTTTGCGACCGATCAGCCACAGCGCCCTGCCGACCATGACCACCGCGCTCGCTCACCGCATCATGCAGGACCATCTCGACTGCCCGATCACGGTGTGCGCCCGCAAATTACAGGCCAAACTGTGGCTCGTCGCGACGGGCGCCATGCACCCCGCCGACCGCCCGCACTTCGGAATCTGACCGGCCATGACCAACCCGGTCTTCCACGGCCCGCTCGCCAACCCGATCTCTCCCGAGCGGATGCACCGCGAGATCCACGCCGCCCGCCACGCGGCCTGCACCGAGCAAACCTGCGACATGCTCAGCAGTTGCCGCAACATCCTCACCACCCTCGGCCACGACCCCGACGCCGCGACCACCGCCCACTGCGCCGCCTGCCGCACCGGGCCCACCATGAAAACGCCTCGCTCGCAGGACGTTCCGACCCCACCGTCCACACTCCCCACCGAGTGCCGCGAGCGAGCCTGAGGTGTCTGCGGGGTCCCCTCCCGACCCCGCAGGCCACCGCAACGCGCTGCCACCGCAACGCGCGCCATTCGGTCCGACAAGGAACGACGTATGACACCGTCTCTGCCGCAACGCATTCCACGAACACCATCGGCACCGGCGATCCAGGGCGATCCCAACTGGTACGCGGCAATCGCGCAAGCCCTACGGGCCACCCCCGCCACCAACTTCCCCTGCCTGAACGACCTGATATCCCGCCTCCCGTCAAAGTCCGTCGGAACGGCTATCGCCCAGCCCGGGCCCACCACCCCGCGTGGGCGCCCGAGTGTTCGAGCGGAGACTCGCGGCATCGAGCGATCGTCGGTCACTACCCGACCGGGTTCCGACCCGCGATAACCCGCCCGTGAACTTTTCGTGCAAACTCCGACAAAAGTGGCGGAAAAACCGCAAAAATGGGCAAGCTTTGCACGGATAGTGCAGGTGGCAGCTCCTGCGTCCTCGCAGCAGGTTCTACCGTTGCTGCAGCAACTCTTGCTGCAAGCGCGTAGTAGCTTTCGGTATCCTGCAACTTGCCTTGCGGTATCGGCGATAGTTCGCCGAACCCGGCGTGAGCAGGCCCGGAGATGCCTGGGAGGAGCGGTGTCATGACTGTCGAGACCGTCACACCGGCGTGGATGCACCAGCAGATCACGGCAGCGGAATACGAATCCTGGTCCGAGGAGCAGTGTGCGGGCATCGAGATCGTGGACGGGATGGTCGTTGTGAGTCCCAGCGCGTCCAAGCGGCACAACCGGCTGGCCCGCGTCCTGGCCAACGCACTGGATGCCGCGTCGGGCCCGGAGTGGAACGCCGATACCGACTTCGACGTCCGGTTGCAGGATGTCCCGCTCACCAACCGCCGTCCCGATGTCGTGGTGTATCGCGCGGACACGATCGACATCACACCTACCCGCCCCGAGCACGTCCTGCTGGTCGTGGAGGTCGTTTCGCCCGGGTCCGAGACGACCGATCGGATCGTGAAGGTAGACCAATACGCCAAGGCGGGTATCGCCTTCTACTGGCGAGTCGAGCAGGCCGCGACCGGCGTCCCGCTGATCTACACCTACATCCTCGACCCGGCAACGAGGGCGTATCGGACCGGCGAGATGTACACGGGCATCATCAAAGCGACGGCACCTTTCACCGTCGACATCGATCTCAGCGATATCTGACGACCTCACGACGACACCGGCCCCGGTTGTGATCGGTGATCACAACCGGGGCCGGTCGAGCGAGGCGAATTACGCGGAGGCGGTGATGAATTCGGCCGCCTTCTCACCGATCATGTAGCACGGGGCGTTGGTATTGCCGCCGGTGATGCTCGGCATGATCGAGGCGTCGGCCACACGCAGGCCCTCGATGCCGCGCACCCGCAGCTGCGGGTCGACGACGGCGCGCTCGTCCACGCCCATCCGGCAGGTGCCGACCGGGTGGTAGACCGAGTGGATCCGCATCGGCAGCTCGCGACGCAGCGCGGTCTCGTCCCGGAAGGCGGGGCCGGGGGAGAACTCCTCGGTGATATCGCCCGCGATCGCCTTGTTCGCCGCGGCCTCGCGGATCATGCCGATGGCCTCGACCAGGAAGTCCATATCGGCCGGATCCGAGAGGTAGCCCGGGTCGATCAGCGGCGAGGTCAGCGGATCGGTGGAGGCCAGGCGCAGTTCGCCGCGGCTCTTCGGGTAGATCAGGGTCGGGAAGATCGTCAGCGCTTCCCGCTTGTCCACCATGTGCAGCTTGTCCTCGTCCTGGTTGGGCGTCGGGTAGCTCCACGGCAGGGTGTGGATCTGCATATCCGGGATGTCCTTGGCGAACGAGGTCCGCACGAAGCCCACGGATTCGAAGACCGTGCGCCCGAACCAGGAGCTGCCGGGGCTGCGCAGTTCCTTGAGGAAACCGGCCGCGAAATGCGACGGAATGCCGCGGTGCAGCGCCTTCTTCGAGATGAAGGTCATCGGGACGAACAGGTGGTCGTGCAGGTTCTGGCCGACCGGCAGATCCGCGTTGACCTCGATGCCGAGGTCGCGCAGGTGCCCGGCGGGGCCGACTCCGGACAGCAGCAGGATGTGCGCGGAACCCATCACACCACCGGAGACCACCACCTCCTTCTCGGCGCGGATGATCCGGCGGCCCTTCTTCTCGATGACCTCGACGCCGATGGCGCGGCCCTTCTCGATCACCACGCGCGCCACGTGCGCCTTGGTGACGACCTTCAGATTCGGGTTGGGGCGGTTGGTGATGAAGCCGCGCGAGGAGCTGTAGCGCAGGCCGTCCTTGACGCTCTGCTGGAAGATGCTGATGCCCTCTTGGGACTCGCCGTTGTAGTCCTCGATGACCGGGACGCCGAAGGTTTCGGCCGCGGCCTCCATCCACTCCTTGGCGATCGGGGTGAGGTCCTTCTGCCGGGTCACCTCGATGGGACCGCCGGAGCCGCGCAGGTCGCTGGCGCCGTCCTCCCAGTTCTCCAGGCGCTTGTAGGCCGGCAGCACGTCGTCGTAGCTCCAGCCCTCACAGCCTTCGGCGGCCCAGGAATCGAAGTTGGCCTTGTTGCCGCGCACGAAGAGCATGCCGTTGACCGAACTCGAACCGCCCAGCACCTTGCCGCGCGTCATCGGCACCCGGCGCTCCGCGGCGTGCTTCTGCGGAATCGAGTACTGCGACCAGGTGACCTGGTGCTTGAGCTGCGGAACGGTGTGAACCGTGGTGATCATGCCGGGGACCGTGACCAACTTGGTGTTGTCCTTGCGGCCGGCCTCGAGCAGGATGACGCTGGCGCCCTGCTCGGCGAGCCGACTAGCGACAGTGGCACCGGAGCTGCCCGCGCCGATGACGATGTAATCGGCTGCGCTGGTGTCGGTCATGTTCGGTTACCTCATCTTCGAAGTGGTAGCGGCTGATCGCGGCAGCGCTCGGCGCGGGAGCGTGCCTCAGCTCACTGTAGAACAAGTTCTAATAATGGTGAAGACGCGCGGTGGGGAAAAATGATGCGCGGGACGCGGTCCGGGAGCGACTTCCTGGCTATGACCAGGGATGTTGTCCGCGTCACACTATAGAACAGGTTGCAGTTAGTTCGCCTGTGCCGGGACGCGGCGGCGGGATGTGCCGACCCTCGGCAACCCCTCCGAGGACGGTCCGGCGACGGAAGTCGCGCTCGCACCCGGCGAGATTCCACCTATCATTTCGACTGTGACCGATATTCGTGACATTCCCGTCCAGACCCTCGCCGGCGAACCCGCGACTCTGGCCGAACTCGCCGGTGACAAGGCCCTGCTCGTGGTCAACGTCGCCTCGAAATGCGGTCTGACACCGCAATACACCGGATTGGTGGCGCTGCAGCAGGCCTACGGCTCGCGCGGATTCAGTGTCGTCGGCGTGCCGTGCAACCAGTTCATGGGGCAGGAGCCGGGCACCGCGGAGGAGATCCAGCAGTTCTGCTCGACCACCTACGGCGTGGATTTCCCGCTGCTGGCCAAGGTCGACGTCAACGGTGACGACCGGCATCCGCTGTATCGCGAACTCGTGCAGACCGCCGATGCCGAAGGTGACGCCGGCGATATTCAGTGGAATTTCGAGAAATTCCTCATCGATCGTGACGGTAAGGTCGTCGGCCGTTTCCGTCCGCGCACCGAACCGCAGGATCCGAGTGTGGTCGCCGCCATCGAATCGGTATTGCCGTAATTTCCGGGATGCGCCGGGAATTACGCGATCAGTCCCGCAGCACCTGCAGGGCCGATTTTTCCAGCCGATCGGCGATTTCGGCGTACGAGGCGTAACCCACGCCGGCGCGCACCAGGGCGCCGGCGTAAAGCAATTCCAGCGTTTCCACCACATCGGGATCGGCATCCGGGCCCAGGGCGTCCAGCAGGCGCCGCCGGATCTCGGTCCCGATGCGGGTGCGCAGATGTGCGACGTCGGGGTCGGTGCCCAGTAGTGCGCTGGTCACCGCGCCCGCCAGTGCGGGTTCGTCGGCGACCAGCATGGCGATCTGCCGCAACACCGCGACCACCCGGGTGGTCCGGTCGGCGCCGGCCTCGGGCTCCGGCGGCGCATCGGCCGCCAGTCGCCGCCAGAAGACCTCCGCGACCAGGTGTTCCTTGGAGGAGAAATAGGTGTAGGCGGTGGCCGTACCCACTCCGGCGGCCGCGGCCACCATGCGCACGGTGAGGCCGGCGAAGCCTTCGCGCGACAGCACCTCCAGCGCGGCCTTGGTCAGCCGGTCGACGGTATCGGCCTGCTTCTCGGTGAGGCGGCGGCGAGTTGCCTCCATATTCACCGGTGTAGGCTCGGTGGAAATGGGATCGGACACGTGTCTGGATGCTACTGTAGTGAAGCTTCGAAAGCAACTCGCATACCCGTTGCCGGAGCGGATGCAGTCGCAAATCACGCAATATCGCATCCGCTCGCAAAGTATCGAGAGATGATTTCCGAAAGGTGTTCTTCTGATGACTCGTGCCGATTCGATAATTCCCGCGGAATCCGATATCTCCGCGGATACTCGGCGATTGTTCGAGCTGGCCGAGCAAGCGACGGGATTCATGCCGGTCGAGGAGGGACGCGCGCTCTACGAGGCCGCGCGGCGGTACGCGGGCGACGGAATAATCGTGGAAATCGGCACCTACTGCGGTAAGTCGGCGATATATCTCGGCGCGGCGGCCCGCGACACCGGCGCCACCGTCTACACCATCGACCATCATCACGGATCCGAGGAGCATCAGCCCGGCTGGGAATATCACGACACCTCGCTGGTCGACCCCGAAACCGGCCGCTTCGACACCGTGACCACGTTCCGCCGCACCATGGTGCGGGCGGAATTGACCGATACCGTGATCGGCGTGGTGGGCCCTTCGGCAACCGTGGCGAAGCACTGGCGCAGCCCGATCCGGCTGCTGTTCATCGACGGCGGACATACCGAGGCCGCGGCCCAGCGCGATTACGACGGCTGGGCGCATTGGGTGGCGGCCGGGGGCGTGCTGGCCATCCACGACGTCTTCCCGGATCCGGCCGACGGCGGGCAGGCCCCGTACCACATCTATCGAAAGGCGTTGGACAGCGGTAATTTCCGCGAGGTCGCGGCCATCGGATCGCTGCGGCTGCTCGAGCGCGGCACCGGGTGCGGCGGTAAGGGCTGACGCGATAGCGGCGGAGGTGATCGGGGCGGAGGCGATACGGCCGCGTCGCGGCCGGCTCAGCTGGGCGAGCGCACGCAGTCGCAGGTGAGGCCGGTCGCGATATCCGCACTGGGCGCCAGCTCGCGGAAGATGCCGTTGCCGCCGGTGGTGCGGGTCAGCGCGTCGGCGGCCAGCACCACCGCTGCCCCGGTCCAGGTCGTGCGCTCCTCGGGCCAGCGCTTACCGTCGGCGAAAACCAGTCCGGTCCAATAGGATCCGTCGTCCTCGCGTAGGTGCTGGATGCTCGCCAGCAGTCGCAGCGCGCGATCGGAATCGCCGAGAGTGTCCAGTGCCAGTGCCAGTTCGCAGGTTTCGGCGCCGGTCACCCACGGGCGGTCGGAGACGCAGCGAATGCCGATCTCGCCGACCACGAAATCGCTCCAGCGCGAGGCGATCCGGGCATGGCCGGCCTCTCCGCGCAGCGCCCCGCCCAGCACCGGGTAGTACCAGTCCATCGAATACCGGTCCTTCTCGGCGAAGGATTCCGGATGATGGCGCAGCGCGTGGCCGAGGCGCAGGGCCGCGACCTCCCATTCCGGCTGGGCGAGGCCGAGCAGTTCCGCGATCGCCAGCCCGCAGCCGATGCTGTGGAACATACTCGAGCAGCCGGTCAGCAAAGCCTCGGGCAGGATGCCCTGTTCGGTCTGCAGCCAATAGATCTCGCCGTTGCGGCCCTGCTGCATCGAGATGACGTAATCGATGGCCGCGCGCACGGTGGGCCACATCGTGTCCACGAAGCGCCGATCACCGGTGCAGCGGTAGTAGTGCCAGACACCGGTGGCGATGTAGGCGCAGAAATTGGTGTCGGTATCGGCGGTTTCGACGACGTCGCCGCGGAACTGCGAGGGCCAGGAGCCGTCCGCGCGCTGGGTGTCCGCCGACCAGGCGTAGGCGGCGCGCGCGGCGTCGTGCAGACCCGCCACCGTCAGCGCCATCGCCGACTCGACATGGTCCCAGGGATCGGTGTGCCCGCCCCGGAACCACGGGATCGCGCCGTCGCTGTGCTGTTGTCCGGCAATGGATTCCGCGGTGGCCAGGCACTGCCGGGCGGTGAGGACGCCGGGAATCGAGGGCAGCTCAGCGGCGCGCACCGGACACCGCCGGCTTGGTGAAGTACAGGGCGACGCTCTTGCCGATCACCGGGTCCAGGGCCGATTCGGCGACACGGGTCAGCCACGGCCGTTTCATCATGTCCCACACCAGCATCCGGTGATACAGCTGCACCGGCCGCGCGTCGGGCTTGTCCACCCCGACCAGGCATTTCAGCCACCAGTACGGAGCGTGCAGGGCGTGCGCGTGTTCGCTGTGGATGAATCGCATGCCGCGGGCGGTGACCTTGCCGCGCAGCTCGTCGGCGCGGTAGATGCGCACATGCCCGCCCTCGTTGGCGTGGTATTCGTCCGAGAGCAGCCAGCAGATCCGCTCGGGCAGCCAGCGCGGCACCGTGATCGCCAGGGCCCCACCGGGTTTGAGGATACGCACCAGCTCCGCGATGGCGCCGTCGTCGGCCGGGATGTGCTCGAGGATCTCCGAGGCGATGACGACGTCGAATTCGCCGTCCTCGAAGGGCAGGGCCAGCGCGTCGCCCTGGACCGTCTCGGCCTGCGCGTAGTCGGGAGCCTCGTCGGCCTCGGCCAGCGCACCGAACATGACCTTCACATCGGCGAGGTCGTCGGCGTTCTGATCGAAGGCGACGATATCGGCGCCGCGCCGGTACGCCTCGAAGGAATGACGACCCTGCCCGCAACCGACATCGATGACCCGGACGCCCGGCCCGATCCCCAAGCGGTCGAAATCGACGGTCAGCATACGTTCGCCTCCTGCGTATCGGCGGTCAGATCGGTGCCCTGGCGGCGGGCGATGGCGCGTTCGTACACCGAAACGGTCTGGGCTGCCACGGCTTCCCAGCTGAAGACGGTGAGTGCGCGGTGGCGCCCGGCGGCGCCGAGGTCGTCGATGCGACGCGGATTGTCGAGCAGTTTCCCGAGAACGCCGGTCAACTCGTCCACATTGCCCGGCTCGACCAGTTCGGCACAGTCGGCCGCCACCTCCGGCAGCGCGCCGGCCCGGCTGGCGACCAGGGCCGTGCCGCTGGCCAGCGCCTCCACGGCGGGCAGCGAAAAGCCCTCGTACATGGACGGAATGCAGGAGATCCGCGCCGAGGCCAGCAGTTCGGCCAACGCCTCGTCGGACAGTCCGCTCGACACCGTGACGATATCGGAGATGCCCAGTTCGGCGATCAGCTTCTCGGTGGGGCCGTTCGGTTCCAGCTTGGCCACCAACTGCAATTCGACGTCGTGGGTGAGCCGCAATCGCGCGAGCGCCTGCAGCAGGTGCGAGATGCCCTTGAGCGGTTTGTCGGCGCTGGCCACGGCGACGATCCGGCCGGGTACGCGGCGCTCGCGCGGCCGGAACAGCTCGGTGTCGACGCCGAGCGGGACCACCCGCAACTGGGAGGCGTCGACGCCGAAGTCGTCGGCGATATCGGCGGCCGAGGTCGAGGAGACGGTGATCAGATCCGGAATCAACCGGGCGACGCGCTGCTGCATGCCCAGGAATCCGTACCAGCGGTGGACGAACGCCTTGCGCCGCCACGGCGCGGCCGCCAGATCGACGGCCCGGTCGCGGGTGATCGGATGGTGGATCGTGGCCACCAGCGGCACCCGCCGGGCGATGTCGAGCAGTCCCGAACCGAGGCACTGATTGTCGTGCACCACATCGAAATCCGCTGCGCGCGAACGCAACAGCCGGGCCGCGCGCAGGCTGAACGTGCGCGGCTCGGGGAAGCCCGCCGTCCACATCGTGCCCAGTTCGAGCAGGTCGATGCGGTCGCGAATCTCCCCGGGCCGCGGCGTGCGGAACGGGTCGGAATCGCGGTACAGATCCAGGCTCGGCACCTCGGTCAGCCGCACTCGGGGATCGAGCAGTTCCGGGTACGGCTGACCGGAGAAGACCTCGACCTCGTGGCCGAGTTCGGCCAGGCCGTGACTCAACTTCCGGACATACACCCCCTGCCCGCCACAGTGGGTCTTGCTGCGGTAGGACAGCAGGGCGATACGCACGTCTTCGGCTCACTTCCTGTTCGGGCGCCAGGTCGCGTAGTGGTTCAGGCGCTCGCGCGCCGGGGTGTTCAGGCGCTCGCGCGCCGTGGTGTCTCAGGCGCTCGCGCGCAGGGGCGCGAGCTTGCCGGCCAGGCGGTCGAGATAGGCCAGCACCTCGGCTTCGGACTTGTCCGGCAGTCCGTACAGTACGTCGGTCACTCCGGCGGCGCTCCATTCGGTGAGCCGCTGCGTGTCGGGCTTGCCGTCGAGTGCGACCACCCGCGGGGTGTCCTCGCGCCCGGCCTCCTGCCACACCTTGGTCAGCAGTTGCAGGCGTTCCAGCAGCGTGTGGGTCTCGTACGGAGTCGTGATCCAGCCGTCGGCCGACCGTGCGATCCAGCGGAAACCCTGTTCGGTACCCGCGGTGCCGATCAGCACCGGCACCTCGGCCTGCACCGGCTTCGGCCACGCCCAGCTGGGACCGAACTTCACGAAGTCGCCGTCGTAGCTCGCCTCCTCCTCGGTCCACAGCGCTCGCATGGCCTCGAGGTATTCGCGCAGCACCGTGCGGCGCTTGTTGCCCGGCACGCCGTGGTCGGCGAGTTCGTCGGTGTTCCAGCCGAATCCGGCGCCGACACTGACCCGGCCGCCGGACAGATGGTCCAGGGTGGCGATCGTCTTGGCCAGCGTGATGGGGTCGTGTTCGGTGGGAAGCGCCACCGCCGTGGACAATTCGATGCGTTCGGTGACCGCCGCCGCGGTGGCCAGCGCCACCCACGGATCGAGGGTGCGCATGTACCGGTCGTCGGGCAGGCTCTCGTCGCCGGTCAGCGGATGCGCCGCCTCCCGTTTGATCGGGATGTGGGTGTGCTCGGGCACGAAGAACGACTCGAAGCCGCGCTCCTCGGCGGCCTTGGCCGCGACCGCCGGCCGGATGCCCCGGTCGCTGGTGAACAGGACGATGCCGAAACGCATGGTGTTCCTTTCGGTTCGGTCGGGCATCAGCTCGATGCCGGACCGTCGTTGGCGGCGGCGCGGCCCGCGCGGCGGCCGTAGAAGCTGCCGTCGCCGAGGGAGGTGCCGCTGGCATAGCCGCCCGCGCAGACGCCGGAGGTGCAGCGGCCCGCGGCGTACAGGCCGGGGATCGGCTCGCCCGTGACGTGGATGACCCGGGAATCCAGATCGGTGCGCAGACCGCCGAGGGTGAATCCGGCGGTGAAGTTGCGCATATCGAATCCGGCCACCGGCGTGCCGATTGGCTTCACCCACTCCGGCTTCTTACCGAGCAGCGGATCGGCGCCGGATTCGGCGTGCCGGTTGTAGACCTCGACGGTGGCCTGCAGCGAACCCGCGGGCAGGCCCATATCGCTTTCGAGTTCCTCGATGGTCTCCGCCGCCCAGGTGGGGGGCTGGCGGAAGAACGGGCTGCTGGTCTCGGTCTTCAGCGCTTCCTCGAGCGCGGCCTCGTCGATGATCAGGTAGGCCTGGTTGTCCTGCTGGATCAGCGTGGCCTGGCCGATCCGGCCCGGATAGGTGTCCTCGGCGATGTAGCGCTGTCCCCGGCCGTTGACCAGGATGCCGCGCACCATCATCTGCGGATCACCGAAGAAGGCGACCTCGGTGGCGTCCATATGCGCCAGTTCGGCGCCGAGTGCCTGGGCGACCCGGATGCCGATGCCGTCGTGCTCCTCGATCGCGGCGGCGGGCCGGCCGATGAGTCGCGGCGCGTAGCCCTCGATCATCCGCTGCTCGTAGGCGAAGCTGCCGGTGGCCAGCACCACGCCGCGACGGGCGCGCACGGTGATCTCCTTGCCGTAGCGCTTGGCCACCACCCCGACGACGCGATTGTCGTCCGCGACCACGAGCCGCTGGATCCGGATGTCGTATTCGGCTCGCACACCGAGGGATTCGGCGGTGTCGGTGAGCGGCTTCATCAGCATGTAACCGCCGCCCTGCTCGCCGATGCGCTTGTTCTGCATCTGCGGCAGATGGCCGCGCGGGGCCGGGGTGGCGATGTCCTTGAACGGTGCGGCGTTCTCACCGCCGGAATACATCAGGCCCTCGTCGTGCGGGGGTTCCCAGCCCGGCTCGCCCCAGAATTCCTCCTTGAACGGAACACCCTGGGCGACAAGCCAGTTGAAGTGCTCCACGCTGCCCTGGCAGTAGTCGTGGATCTTGGCCTCGTCCACGCCGGGGCCGAGGGCGGCCAGCATGAACTTCTCCATGTTCTCCGGGGTGTCGTCGAAACCGAGCGCCTTCTGCAGCGGCGTGCCGCCACCCAGATAGATGAATCCGCCCGACAGGGAGGCCGCGCCGCCCCAGCCGCCGGTGCGCTCGAGCACCAGCACGTCGGCACCGGCCCGGGCGGCCTCGATCGCCGCGGCGACGCCGGCGATGCCGTACCCCGCGATGACCACATCGGCCTCGTAGTCCCAGTCGGTGATATCGGCGGCGGGCTGTGGTCGCACACCCAGGGTGTCGGACATGGTGGGTTCGTTCCTCACTTCTCGGCGGCTTTTTTCTGGTTGGCCACGACTTTGCCGACGACGCTGTCGAGTTTCGTCCCGGCGGCCCAGCCGGTGTAGTGGCACAGGAAGATCGCGATCTCGCGCAGCTGTTCCTCGGTCAGTTCACCGTTGCGCAGGGCCGCGCTGACCTGGATCTCGGTGACGTCCAGATGTCCCTGCGCGGTCAGCGCGCCGAGCAGCAGCAGGCGGCGATCACGCACGGACAGTTCCGGGCGGCTCCAGATATCGGCGAACAGATGGTCCGCCGTCACGGCGAAATGCGCGCCGGGCCCGTCGGACATCTCCCAGCCGTAGACCTCGCCCATCTTGGCCACCCCGCGCGCGCGACGCTGCTCGGGGGTGAGGCCGTCGGTGTCAGCGCTCATTGCTCTCCTCGGAAGTGTCGGTGCGCGCGGCCCGGGAGACATCGCCGGGCCCGACGCCGAGGCCGTCGCCGAGTCCGCTCAAAGCCATTCGGGCGAAAGGCAATTCGACGCCGAGCCGCTCGCCCAGGGCCAGGGCCAGGGACAGATCCTTCTCGCCGAGGTCGCGCGTGTGGGTGAAGATCGAATGCCAGAAGTCGTCCGCGGCGATCGGCGCGGTGGTGTCGCGCAGCATGATCGCGCCCGCGCCGCCGGTGATGGCATCCGAATGCCGGACCACCTTGCCCAGGTCGACGATGTTCAGCCCGGCCGCCTCGGCCAGTCGCTGGGCTTCCGCGGTGGCCGTGAACGAGACGAAATGCAGCAGGTTGCGGGCCAGTTTCATCCGGGTGCCGGCGCCGACCTCGCCCGCGTGCACCACCAGTTCGGCCCAGTAGCCGAACGGTTCGCGCACCTTCTCGAACGCGGCGGCGCTGCCGCCCACCATGACCGCGAGCGATCCCTTCTTCGCTCCCGCGCCGCCGCCGCTGACCGGGGCGTCGACGAAGTCCACCTCGTGTTCGGCGCAGAGGCCGGCGAGTTCGACGGCGGTCCGGTCGCTGATGGTCGAGTGCACGGCGATCACCGTGCCGGGGCGCGCGGTGCTCAGCAGTCCGTCCGGACCGGTCACCACGGATCTGACCTGCGCGTCATTCAGGACGACCACCGAGATGACCTCGGCGCGCTCGGCGACCTCGGCCGCCGTCTTCGCCGGTTCGGCGCCGCCGTCGACGAACGGCTGCACGGCCTCCGCCCGGGTGTCGCAGACGATGAGGCCGCCGGGGCGGTTCAGCAGCCGCTCGGCCATCGGCGCACCCATGTTGCCGAGGCCGATGAAGCCCGCGGCGCTGGTGCTGTCGTTCGTGGACCCGCTCATGGGTACCTTTCGGAGCTGTCTGGACACGTGTACGGAACTATAGGTTCGACTCTGATCTTGGCGCAAGAACTTGTTTCAATTCCGCGGCTGTGCCGAAGGGGCGGAATTGGCGCCGACCACGGCGTGGACGGCTCGCGGAACCCTGGTCGAACGACCGCTTCGCGGTGGCAAAAATGGTCGATCCATTGTCGGCCCCCGCTTGCGGTGGTACCGTCCAGACACATGTCCAGCGATGTGTCTTTCGCGCCTGTCCGCGGGGGATATCCCGGCCTGAACTCGTTCTCGAAAACGGGCTGACGGACCACGACGTTCGCGGTCGCCGCAGCTCGGTGACCGCCCGGATCAGGCCACGCCGGAGATCGGCGCCGGCCCTCGACACAGAATGTGAAGGAAGCTGCGATGTCCGGTTTTTCCCGGGACGAACTCGACGAGATGGTCCGCCGCTGGGTGGTCGAGAACGAACGCTGTGAGGCGGCGGGCGACTGGCGGCCGCTGGCCGACATGTACACCGAGGACGCCACCTACGGCTGGAACTACGGCCCGACCCAGGAGTTCATGGCGGTGGGCCGCGAGGAGATCCGCGAACTCGCGCTGGGGCAGGAGATGGACGGCCTCGAGGGCTGGACCTACCCGTACCAGGAATTCGTCGTCGACGAACGCAGCGGCACCGTGATCGGACTGTGGAAACAGGTCAACGAGAACACCCGCCCCGACGGCCGCCACTACAGCCCGGAGGGCATCGGCGGCAGCTGGTTCCGCTACGGCGGCAACTTCCAATGGTCCTGGCAGCGTGACTTTTTCGACTTCGGCAACGTCTCCGCGCTGTTCGTGGAGATGATCACCGCGAACGCGCTCTCCGAGGGCATGCAGAAGCGGATCGAGCGCTCGGGTGCCGGACCGCTGCCGGGCTGGTACAAGATCGGCGAGTCGCCGGTCCCGCTGTGGTGAGCTCCGTGAGCGCGAGTCGCTTCGCCGCACTGAGCCGGGAGCAGCTGGCGGCCCTGGTGCCCGAACTGCTGCTGTGCGGGCATCTCATCGATCGCTCGGGGATGGCGCATTCGATCGGCGCCTTCGGGCGCGACGGGATGGCCGAGGTGGCGATCGAGGAATGGCAGGTGGCCAGCCCGATCTACACCCGCCGGATGCGCGCGGCCCTCGACATCCCCGGCGACGGCGTCGTCACCATATTCAAAGGGCTGCAACTGGATATCGGCGCGCCGCCGCAGTTCATGGACTTCCGGTTCCGGGTCGACGACGACCACAACGGTGAATTCTGGCTCGACCACTGCGGTGCGCTCGCCGACGTCGAGCCGATGGGTGAGGACTACGTGGTGGCGATGTGCCACACCATCGAGGACCCCACCTTCGACGCGACCGCGCTGGCCACCAATCCGCACGCGCAGGTGCGCCCGATCCACCGGCCGCCCCGGCAACCGGCCGATCGAGTACCGGTGTGCGCGTGGACGGTTCGCATCGATCCCGCCAACGAACCGCCCGCGCTTCCGCGCAATGCGGCGCGCATGGCCGAATTCGCCGCTGTGGACATCGAATTGGCGCCGATCGAAGCCGGAGGCCCGGGCCGGTCGGACTACCGCGGGCCGCTGCTGAGCGATATCGACTTCGCGAGTTTCTCGCATTCGGCGCTGGTCCGGATGGCCGACGAGGTGTGCCTGCAGCAGCATCTGCTGAACCTCGGATTCCTGATCGCGGTCGGCGAACGGGCGGATGCGCAGACCACCGCCGCGATCGCGCGCAAACAGTTCACCGGGATCGCCGGGCTCACCTCCGAACGGCTGCGCGCGGTACTGGGACTCGGTACCGGCTTCGAAGATCTCGCTCAGGTCCTGCGGCTGCATCCGGCGTGGAATCCGCTGCCCTACGTCGACATGCAGGTCGACGCCTATCACGATTCGGCGATCCTGCGCATCGCGCGCGACAGCCCGGGCGTGCGCGACGGCGGCTGGCCGGCCGCGGTCGACGCCGAACATCTGGAGCCGCTGGCCGCCATGGTGCGCGGAGTGAACCCGCGGTTCGACGTGCATGCCCGCGAGGGTGACGAGCGCGAACTGGTCGTCGAGATCACCGCCGCCGCAACACCTTTCCGGGAAGCGCCGGAGGTGGCGATCACTCGGTTCAGCACCGGGGCGGACTTCCACTTCAGCCCCCGGCAGTCGCTGCCGCTGACGGTCGTCTGACCGCCCTCAGTATCCCGAACCGCCGCAACCGACGAGAGATCTCAGATATGCCGAACAATTTCGCCGACCTGTTCGAGCACGCCGTGGACGCCATGCCGGATCGGGTGGCGCTGATTCAGGGCGAGCGCCAGGTCACCTATCAGGAGCTGGAACGCCGCGCCAACCAGCTCGCCCACCACCTGGCCGCGGTGGGGCTCGGGGAGGGCAGCCACATCGGCTTCCAGATGCACAACAGCATCGAGACGATGGAAACCCTGATCGCCGCCTTCAAGATCCGGGCGGTCCCGATCAACATCAACTACCGCTACGGCGCGGACGAACTGCGCTACGTCTACGACAACGCCGATCTCGAGGCGGTGGTGCACCACCGCTGCTACGCGCAGGTCGTGGATCAGGTGCGTCCGCAGGTGACCACGCTGCGCCACGCCTTCGTCGTCGACGACGACCAGGGCGGTGACGGCCTCCCCAGTGAATCCACTCCGTACGCCGAGGCTTTCGAGAACAGCTCCAGCGCACGCGATTTCGCTGAGCGCAGCGCCGACGACCTGTTCATGATGTACACCGGCGGCACCACCGGCATGCCCAAGGGCGTGATGTGGCGCCAGGAGGACATGTGGCGGGTGCTCGGCGGCGGCATCGACTTCTACACCAATGTGCCGGTGGCCGACGAGTTCGAACAGTCCCGGGTCGGCTCGCAGAACGACCCGCTGCGCTGGCTGATCCTGCCGCCGCTGATCCACGCCGCGGCGCTGATGCCCACGTTCACGGCCCTGTGGTCGGGCAATACCGTCGTCTACGAACCCCGCTTCGATGCCGATCGGGTCTGGCAGGTGGTGGCGACCCGGCGCGCCAACATCGTGGTCATCACCGGTGACGCCATGGCGCGGCCGCTGCTCAACTCCTATCGGCAGTCGCCGGTGGACGCCGCCTCGATGGTCGCCCTGGCCTCCGGCGCGGCGCTGCTGTCGCAACCGGTGAAGAACGAGATGCTGGAGCTGTTCCCGCATGCGGTGATCACCGATTCGATCGGATCCTCCGAGACCGGATTCGGCGGTATCGGCGTGGCGCAGAAGGACGACGACCCGTCCCGCGGGCCGCGCGTGCAGACCGGGCGCGGCGCGGTCGTGGTGAACGAGGAGGGCCGGGAGGTGGCGCCCGGCGAAGAGGGCTGGATGGCCAAGAAGGGGGCGGTCCCGCTCGGCTACTACAAGGACCAGACCAAGTCCGACAAGTTGTTCAAGACCGTCGACGGCGTCCGCATGGTCATCACCGACGACCGCGCGCGGGTGGAGGCCGACGGCACCATCACGCTGATCGGGCGCGGCAACATGGTGATCAACACCGGCGGCGAGAAGGTGTTCGTCGAAGAGGTGGAGGCCGTCGTCAAGGCCCACGAGGGCGTCTACGACGTGGTGGTCATCGGGGTGCCGCACGAACGCTGGGGCCATCAGGTCGCGGCGGTGGTGTCGGTCGCCGGCGCCGATCCGCTGGATTTCGCCGACCTCGAGGCGCATGTCCGCAAACACCTCGCCGGATACAAACTGCCGCGCAGCATCTGGGTGGTCGACGCGGTCGGGCGCACGCCCAGCGGCAAACCGGACTACCGGTGGGCGAAAGGCCACGCCGAATCCCACCCGCCGACCTACACCGTCGGCTCCTGAACCTCGCACGGTCCCTCGCCGGACGTCGCTCTACGCGGCGTCCGGCGCAGCCGTGTCCGGGCGATCCCGGTGAATGGGATTTCCCCGTCCGGAGGGCCTGCCGAATCAGACTGTAACGTGTTCTACTTGGAGGATGACAGCGGTGCATTCCGTACTCGGTGAAAAAGTCAGGATGCCGGTCGAGATCCGCGACGCCGACGCCTGTGCGGCGACCTTTCTCGTCGACGCGGCAGCGGCCCGGGAGATCGTGGCGCCGACCGGACTCGAGCCACTCACGGTCGCCGGACGCGGGGTGTGCTCGCTCGTCTTCGTGCGCTACGTGGACGGCGACCTGGGGCCCTATCACGAATTCGGCCTCACGCTCATGGTGCGCGGGCGGGATCGGGACCTCGGTGTCTACATTCCGTGGCTGCCGGTGAACCAGACCTTCACCTGCGCCGCCGGCCGCGAAATCTGGGGCTTTCCCAAGGAGATCGCCGATATCCGGATCACGCCGGTGCGTCGCGGCAAGCGCTGCGAGGTCCGCATCGACGATCGCCTGGTGGTGGCGATGGAGGTCGGTGGCGGTGTGCCGTCGCCGGGCGGAATGGGCGGCGCGTCGATCGCGGCCTACACCCATATGGACGGCATCCTGCGCCGCACGCCATGGGTGATGAACCCGTCGCAGGTGCGAATGGGCTTGGGCGGCACCACAATCGAGCTCGGTGATCACCCCGTCGCCGAACAGATGCGCGCGCTGGGGTTGCCCAAGCGCGCACTCTTCAGCAGCCGGATCGGTCTGCTGCGCATGACGTTCGAAGACGCGGTGGAGGTTCGATGAGCAAGACGGCAGTGGTGACCGGTGCGGCCAGTGGCATGGGGCGCATGGCGGCCCAGCGGCTGGCGGCCGGGGGCTATCGGGTGGCCGCACTCGACATCAACGAGACCGGCCTGGCCGAGACGGCCCGGCGCTCACCGAATATGAGCACCTACACCTGCGATGTCGCCGACGAGCAGGCGGTGCGGGCAGTGGTCGACAAGGTTCGCTCCGACCTCGGCCCGATCGAGCACGTCGTGCACGCGGCCGCGCTGTGCCGAGTGGGTTCGGCGCTGACGCACGATGTTTCGGATATGCGCCGGGTGATGGACATCAACTACGGCGGCACGATCAACATCTGCCAGGCCGTCGTGCCGGAAATGAAGGAGGCCGGTCGCGGGACCCTGGTGCTGTTCGCCTCGGTGGCGGGCTGGCTGCCCTCGCCCGGCCTGGCGGCCTACTCGGCCTCCAAATTCGCCGTCGTCTGCTATCACGAAGCCCTGGCGCAGGAGCTGAACGGGACCGGGGTACGCGTGATCTCGATCTGCCCGCCGATCGTGGAAACCCCGCTGCTGGACGGCATTCGGGCCGCCAACGAGGCGGTGGTCGCAGGTCAGAAGGGCATCACGCCGGACCGGGTGCTCGATGCCGCCGAACGCGCCGTCGCCGACCCGAAGGCGCCGCTGTTCATCTTCCCCGGACCGGCCAAGCCGCTGTGGCTGGCACGGCGTTTCGCCCCGAACTTCCTGCGCAAGCAGGTCACTCGGATGGTGAAGCCCGAACTGTGACGGTGCTGAACTGATCGTGCAAACCTCGGCGCGAAAACGAGTTTTCTCGCAATCTCGTCGAGGTTTGCACGATGTGTTCACCCTCCCCGCGGCCGGTGGGCGACCGGCGGCGGCGTCACCGGCCCTTGAACTCCGGCTTGCGGCGCTCGGCGAAGGCGCGCGGGCCTTCCTTGGCGTCCTCGCTGCGGAAGACGGTGAGGCCCAGCTGCGCGTCGATCTTGAAGGCCTCGTTCTCGTGCATGCCCTCGGTGTCGCGCATGGTCTTCAGGATCGCCTGCACCGCCAGCGGGCCGTTGGCGTTGATCTTCTCGGCGAGTTCGAGCGCCTTGTCCAGCGCGGTCCCGTCCGGCACCACGTGACCGATCAGGCCGTACTCCTTGGCCTCGGCTGCGGTGATGTGGCGGCCGGTGAGCAGGATGTCGGCGGCGACGGTGTAGGGGATCTGCCGGGGCAGACGCACCGCCGAGCCGCCCATCGGGAACAGGCTCCAGCGTGCTTCGGACACACCGAATTTCGCGCTCTCGCCGGCGACCCGGATGTCGGTGCCCTGCAGGATCTCGGTTCCGCCGGCGATGGCCGCGCCCTCGACGGCGGCGATCAGCGGTTTGGTCAGGCGGCGGCCCTTGAGCAGACCCGGAATGTTGGTCGGGTCGAACGCGCCGCCCGCGCTCATATTCTTGGCCGGATCCTGTTTGGTCATCGCCTTGAGGTCGGCGCCCGCGCAGAACGCGCCGCCCGCGCCGGTGAGGATGCAGGAGCGGATCTCCGGGTCGTTGTCGACGGTGTCCCAGGCCTGCACCATCAGGTCGAGCATCTCGGCCGACAGCGCATTGCGGACGGCCGGGCGGTTCATGGTGACGATCAGGGTGGCACCGCGTCGCTCCAGCAGCGCATGGGGTTCCGTGTTGCTACCTGTTTCAGTTGCTGCCGTCGTCATCGCCGACCCACTTTCCTCATGGTATTACTCGCGTTTTGCGGACGAAGTTACCCCGCAACGTTGTACAGAACAATAACGTGTTCTAGTTTGGATCATGGTGACCGCCGTCACGGGCGGCAAGTTATGGAGATCGCTGATGGAGACAACCACGCACAGCGGCGCCGAGGCGACGTCGCACAGCGGCGCCGCGAGCACGCTGCCGCCGCGGATCACGACGACGCTGATCGACCGCCTCACCGGGCTGATCACCGCGGGCACCGCGGGGGAGAAGCGCGAACCCTACGACATGATCGAGGTGTACACCGGCGCGGTCGTCGGTGAGCTGCCGCAGTCCTCGCCCGAGGACGTCGCCGCGGCGGCCGACAAGGCGCGCGCGGCGCAGCGGGAATGGGCGAACTGGCCGGTCAAGCGCCGGTTGCAGGTCTTCGAGAAGGCCCATGAGCTGATTCTCTCCGACCTCGACACCATCGCGGACCTGATTCAGATCGGCTGCGGCAAGACCCGCCGGATGGCCATCGAGGAATCGTGCGATCCGGTGATGGTGATCAGCCACTACCTCAAACACGCCGAGCGGATCCTGAAACCGATCCGGCGCGGTGGCGCGATGCCCATCATCTCCACCTCCACCGAACAGCATCGGCCCAAGGGCGTCGTCGCGGTGATCGCGCCGTGGAACTTCCCCTTCGCGATCTCGATCTCCGATTCGATCCCGGCCCTCATCGCCGGTAACGGCGTGGTGATCAAGCCGGACAACAAGACCGCGCTGTGCACGCTCTACGGCGTCGAACTGCTGCGCAAGGCGGGGCTGCCGCGTGATCTGATCCAGGTGGTCTGCGGTACCGGACCCGACGTCGGCCCCACCCTGATCGACCACAGCGATTTCGTGATGTTCACCGGTTCCACCGCCACCGGCCGCACCATCGGCGAGCGCGCGGGCCGCAACCTGATCAGCTGCAGTCTCGAACTCGGCGGCAAGAATCCGATGATCGTGCTGGAGGACGCCAATCTCGACGAGGTCATCCCGGGTGCCATCTTCGCGGTGTACGGCAACTCCGGCCAGGCGTGTATGCATATCGAGCGCATCTACGTGCACGATCGGGTCCACGACGAGTTCGTGCGCCGATTCGTCGCCGCGGCAGAGGAATTGGGGTCGAAGGCGGGTGCGTCGTACACCGCCGATCCGGAATTCGGCTCGCTCGTCTCGGTCGATCACCTGCGGCGGGTGGCCGCCCACGTCGACGACGCCGTCGCGAAGGGCGCGACCGTGCTGACCGGCGGCAAGGCCCGCCCGGATATCGGCCCGGCGTTCTACGAGCCGACCGTGCTGACCGGTGTGACCCCCGAGATGGAGCACGCGACCGTCGAAACCTTCGGCCCGGTCGTCACCGTCTACCGCTACACCGACGAGAACGAGGCGGTCCGGCTGGCCAACGCCACCACCTACGGACTCAACGCCAGCATCTGGAGTTCGGATCTCGCTCGCGCCGAGAAGCTCGCCGACCGGCTCGAGGCGGGCAATGTCAACGTCAACGACGGGTTCGTCGCGACCTATTCGGCGAAGATGACGCCCTCGGGTGGCGTGAAGCAGTCCGGCGTCGGCACCCGCCACGGCGATGCGGGTCTGCTCAAGTACACCGACACGGTCAACGTCGGCGTGCAGAGGAAGCAGGTGCTCTCGGCGCGGGCGGGTATGCCGTTCGAGAAGCAGCTCAAGAGCACGCTGCTGACACTGCGTCTGAGCCGGCGGCTGCGCATTCGCTGACCGGAGCACCGGTACCCGAAGGGCCCGTTCGCCCCGTCGAACGTGCCCTTCGGGTGCCCGCACCTCGTTGTGCCGGGCGTCTCGCGCCGATCGTGCGCTCCGGCCTACCTCACGCCGATCGGCTTGCCGAAGAACGACGCGAAGGTCTCACCGAAGGTCGAGGCCAGCATCTGGAAACCGTTGGGGTCCAGCAACAACCATCCGGCATCGGCGGTGTGGCACCCCGGCTGGGCCGGGACACCGTCGAGACGGTCGCGCAACCACAGCATCGCGGCCCCGCCGCCGGAGATCTCGGTGGCGACATGTTCGGCGAAGTGTTCGCGGGTGTATTGCACTGTGGCGGAGGGGTTTCGGCAGTAGGTGTCGACGAGGGTGTTCACCTGGCCGACCGGGATGATCTCGTCCGGATTGCCCTGCCAGATGTACATCGGCATATCCGGCACCGATTTCCCCATGCGGGTCTCGTCGAGCACGGCGGCGACCGCGGGCTGCTGCATCGGATCGCCCGGAACCCGCAGCATCCCTTTCAGATTCAGGAACGGCAGCAACGCGCTGACATATTGCACGCACAGTCCGCTCTGCAGTGTGGTCAGGCCCTTGCCCAGCGGGTCCATATGCTCGGCGACGAAGCGGGCGAACTCCGGATACTCGCGCGTCAGGCCCATCACGGCGGCCAGCACCAGGCCCGAGGTCGCCTGCCCGTCGGCCACGTTCAGTGTCATACCGAGATCCGCGGGCACACCGCCCTCGGCCGCGCCGACGATATCGAGCTCCGGGGCGTAGCCGCTTTTCAGTTCGGCGGCGTGGCCGGTCGCGATCGCGCCGCCGGAGTAGCCGTAGAGACCGATCCTGGTCCGCGGGCTCAACCGCATCGGCTCGAAGTCGCGGGCCGCGCGAATGCCGTCGAGGGTGATCCGGCCGGCGAGCGGACCCGCCGCGTAGGCGTTGTTCGGTCCCTCGTGATCGGGAATCACCACCGCCCAGCCCTGCTGCAACGCCCCCTGGGCGATGACGAATTCGGCCGGGGCGACGATCTGGCCCAGGAACGGACCGGCCGAGAAGTGCTGGATCGCGTAGGAGGGTGCGCAGTAACCGGCCAGGGAGTCCTCGGCGATCTGCATGGAGACCAGCTTGTCCGGCGCCGAACCGCGTGGTTTCAGAACTGTCGCCACCGCCGGGATCGGTTGATCGCGGCTGTCGTTGGACCGGTAGGAGATCTGCCATGCGTCGACGTTGACCGGGATCAGCCCCAGATTGGCCACCCGCACCTGCCGCGCGGCGATGATCTCGCCGGGTTGTTTCGCCGCGACGATCTCTGCTGCCGGGTGGTAGAAGCCCGGATCCAGCTCGGGCGGTAACGGGATCGGGGCCGCGGGTGCGACCGGCGCGGGTTCGGCGGTGGCGCTGGGCGGATGGGCCACCACCGCGGCCAGGACGGTCAACGCCGTCGCCGCGGCGAGTACGCAGGTCGTCCGGCGGATGCGGCGCGTCCAGGGTTCGGTCACACTCGGCTCCTTCGCTAATGCGAGACTGCTCCGTCTCACATATGCAGCGAACTATGGCACAGGTGTGATCGCCGTCGCAAGAATTTCGAGGTGCGGTTCGCCGGTCAGGCCGATTCTTCGGTCGGCGCGGGCGTCCAGCGCTCGTCCACCTTCGCCAGCCGCCAGTAGGCGACCGCGACAACCCAGGCGACGACGAACAATCCGACGATCGCGAATCCCGCGTTGTTGAGGTCGATACCGGAGATCCACTCCGCCACCGGACCGCCGAATCCGGTGTCGTCGTGCAGCACCTTGATCAGCTCGATCGAGCCGATGAACAGTGCCACCGCGATCGACAGGCCGGTGATGGCCAGGTTGTAGAAGATCTTGCGCACCGGATCGGAGAACGCCCAGTCGTAGGCGACGTTCATGAACAGGCCGTCGATCGTGTCCATCACACTCATCCCGGCCGCGAACAGCAGCGGCAGCACCACGATCGCGTACCAGGGCAGACCGGCCGCCGCGCCGGATCCGGCCAGTGCGAGCAGCGCCACCTCGGTCGCGGTGTCGAAACCCAGGCCGAACAGCACGCCGACCGGATAGACGTGCACCGGCCGCCCCACCATCCGCATCACCGGCGCCAGCAGGCGTGCCAGGAATCCGCGCGAATCGAGCGCCGCCTCCAGCTCCGCGCGATCGTAGTGCCCGCTGTCGCGCAGCCGGCGGAACACGCGCCAGATCCCGATCAACGCAACCACATTGAGCAAACCGATCAGATACAGGAACGAGCCGGAGGCCACGGTCGAGATGGTGCCGAGTGTCCTGCGGGTCGGCGAGTCCTCGTCGACCAGCGTGCCCACCACGTGCGCACCCGCCACCACCAGCGCGGCGAGGACGAACACGATCGTGGAATGGCCCATCGCGAACCAGAATCCGACCGATTTGGGGCGTTTGCCGTCGCTCATCAGCTTGCGCGTGGTGTTGTCGATGGCGGCGATGTGGTCGGCGTCGAAGGCGTGGCGCAGCCCGAAGGTGTAGGCGGTGATGCCCAGCCCGATACCGAAGACCTCGGTGCCGATGCGATAACCGTGCGGAGCGATCGCGCCGAACAGCAGGCCGAATCCGATCAGATGCATCAGCGCGACCACGCCGAGCAGCACCCCGGCCTCCAGCCAGTCGCGCCGGGACCAGTCCCGCAGGACATCGCGAAGTAGACGGCGACGAGAGGACATGGGCCCCAACCCTTCTGGGGAACCCGCGTCCCCGTCCGTGCGCAGCGACGAAAGGGGTCTGGCTGACAGCATGGGCTGAACACAGTGGCGCGACCGCACCGGATTGACACCGGTTTCCCGTTCCCATCGCGAGAACTCTGCGGACTATACCAACGAACGGCACCCGTGCGGCCACGGTCATCGCAGGTCGCGGCGACGGGGCGAGAGGATTTACGGGCGATGAAATGTCGGGTATGCGCCCGTAAGCCCAGGAAATAGGGGAGACTCGGCGTAACACAGTCTGTAGTGCGACGGCTGTGTGCCGGGTACCAGTTCCACAGGGTCAGCGTTTCAGCAATGCCGTTTCAGCAATGCCAGGGGAGCCTTCATGTCGCAGTCTTCTGCCGCGTACCCGAGTGTGGTGCCGGTCGGGGTGGATACCGCTCGTGCCAGTATCGCGCGCGTCTACGATGCCGCGCTGAACGGCAAGGACAACTTCGAAATCGACCGTGAAGTGCTCGCCCAGGTGCGTGCCGTGGCCCCGCAGGTGAACGATCTGGCCTGGGCCAACCGTGACTTCCTGATCAGAGCGTGCCGATTCCTGGCCGCGCAGGCCGGGATCGACCAGTATCTCGACCTGGGTTCGGGGCTGCCGACCGCGGAGAACACTCATCAGGTGGTGCAGCGGATCCGGCCCGAGGCCCGGGTGGTCTACGTCGACAACGATCCGATGGTGCTGGCTTACGCCCGGGCGCTGCTCGAGGCGAATGCGCAGACCAGCATCGTCGCCTGCGACATCTTCCGCCCGCACGAGGTGCTCACCGACCCGACCGTGCGCGACGATCTGGACTTCTCCCGGCCGCTGGCGCTCTTCCAGATCGGGACCCTGCAGCACTATCTCGACGACGACGCCCCGGCCCTCATGCAGACCTACATCGACGCGCTGCCGTCCGGTTCGTATGTGGCGATCGCGCATTTCTACGATCCGGAGGACTCCGGTCCGGGCGAACTGGCTCGCAAGATGGAGGACAGGTTCGTCCACAGTCCGATGGGCAGCGGGCGATTCCGCACCCGCGAGGAGATTCAGGGCCTGTTCGACGGGCTGGAGATGATCGAACCGGGGCTCGTGCTGTGCGACGACTGGTGGCCGGACGGCCCGCGACTCACACCGCTGTCGGATGTGCGGCAGTGCATCCTGGGCGGCGTCGGTCGCAAGCCCTGAGTCAGTACGCCCACGCGGGTGCGCCCGGGGCGATGCCGTGATGCAGTTCGGCGACGTCCGGATGGGCCCGGATGCGTGATTTCCAGGCGTTCTGCCCGTAGGTGTCGAAAATCGGATTGTCCGGGTCGGTCGTGACTCCGCGTGCGGCCGCGGCCAATTCGGGCGGCAGCGGGAGCAGCGGTATGCGGGCGTCCAGCGCCGGATTCAGGAAATATGGGATCGAGATGCGGTCGGTGCCCGGTTCGGGGGCGAGTACGCGGTGCCGGGTGGCTCGCAGATAGCCGCCGGTGGCCACCTCGAGCAATTCGCCGATATTCACGATGAAGGCGCCCGGAAGCGGCGGCGCGTCCACCCACTCCCCGGACGACAGTTCCACCTGCAGACCGTGCGAATCCGGTTCCACCAGCAGGAGCGTGAGTACCCCGGAATCCTTGTGCGCGCCGACGCCCTGGGGATTGTCCGGGTTGCCGGGATAGCGGACCACCTTGATCAGGGTGGCCGGGCGGTCCGCGAACGCGGGATCGAAGAAGTCTTCCGACGCACCCAGTGCCGCGGCCCAGTGCCGCAGCAGGGCACGCCCGACCCGAGCGAGGGATTCGTCCCAAACACGGAGTGCGGGACGAAGTTCCGGAAGCGCCGTCGGCCAGAGATTGGGACCCTGCAGTCGCCAGTACCCCTCCGCCCCGGCGATCGCCTCGGCCTCCGGCCCGATATCGATCTGCTCGCGCCAGTCGACCCGGCCGTTGGTCAGCTCGCCGCCGAGTCGCGAATAGCCACGAAACTGCGGGCTGCGCAACTGACTGATCTCCTGCTTGGCCGCCTCCGGCAGCGCGAAGAACCGCCGGGCCAACGCCAGCAGTTCGGCGCCGCGCTCGGGTGCGACGCCGTGACCGACCAGATAGAAGAATCCGAATTCGTGTGTGGCCGCGCGCAATTCGGTGCGGAACCGCTGGGGATCGGAATCCGCGGTCGTCAGATCGAGTACCGGGAGTACGCGCTCGGTCATCGCACATCCTTATCCTCGTTCGCGGGCGGCAATCCCCAGATCTACCGCATTCGCGCGGGTATCCGAAAGGGTTCGACTCGGCCGGAATGCAATCGCCGCAGCCGAATCGTCGTGATTCAGCCGCAACCGAATCGTCGTGATTCAAAGGGGAGGCTTCGCAATTCACACCCCCTAGGCTCGGCCGGGCCGACGCGCACCGCCGTGCCGTCGTGCGCAGTGTCGAGAGGAACTACCTGATGTCCGGACGTATCCGCACCGCATTATCCGTATTCGCAGCCGGTACGGCTGCCGCTGTGCTGCTCACCGCCTGCGGCAGCGGAGGGTCCGCCCATACCGAGAACGGGGTGACCTCGCTGCGGTATCTCGGCTGGACCGATCAGGTCACCATTCCGGAACTCGCGGAGAACCTCGGATTCTTCGACGGCAAGATCAAACTAGACTACGTCGGCAACACCATCAGCGGACCGCAGGAAATCCAGACCGCCGCGACCGGGCAGATCGACTTCGGCGGGGCCTTCGCCGGTGCGGTCGCCAAGCTGGCCGGCGCCGGGGCGCCCATCACCGCGGTGGTCAACTACTACGGGTCGGACGAAAAGTCCTTCCAGGGCTATTACACGCTCGACAACAGCCCGATTCGTACGGCCGCCGATCTGGTCGGCAAGAAGGTCGGCGTGAATACGCTCGGCGGCCAGAACGAGGCCGATATCCACGATGCGTTGAAAAAGGCCGGACTGAGCATCGACCAGATCAAATCGGTGCAATTGGTGGCGCTGCCGCCGCCGAATATCGAACAGGCGCTGCGACAGGGACAGATCGACGCCGCGGCATTGAACGGCCAGTTCCAGCAGCGTGCGGTGGCCAACGGCGGGGTGCGTCCGATCTTCACCGAACTCGACGAATACGGCGGTCCCATCAACGGCGGCCCCTACGTCTTCCGCAACGACTTCATCGCGAAGAACCCCGACGTGGTCCGCGCCTTCACCACCGGCGTCGCGAAGGCGATCGAGTGGGAGCGCAGTACGCCGCGCGAACAGGTGATCGCGAAATTCACCGAGATCATCAACGCCCGCCACCGCGCCGGTGAGGACACCTCGACGCTGAAATACTGGCTGTCCGTGGGTGTTCCGGCCCGCTACGGCCAGCTGTCGGACGGGGACTTCACCCGCTGGCAGAGCTGGCTCGAGGACACCGGGGCCATCGATCACAAGCTGGATCCGAGCAAGTTCTACACGAACAAGTTCAACTCGCTGCTGCAGTCCTCGGACGCGTCCGGGAAGTAGCGCGCACGCACGTCGTGCCCCGGCGGGTCGGTAGCGGCGAGCCGACCCGCCGGTACGGCATCATCGGTGCCCATGAGCGACTCCGTGACCACCGGCGGCGCGCGCGGACCGGCGCACCGCCGCATCCCGATGACCGGCCGCGATCCCGACGAACCCGGCCGCGTGTCCTCACCGCTGGAGCTGCTGTTCGATCTGACCTTCGTGGTCGCGGTCGGCACCTCGGCGTCGTATTTCGCCGAGATGGTGGCCGACGGGCATGCGGGCAAGGCGCTGGTCGCTTTCGTGCTGGCGATGTTCGCGATCGTCAACGCCTGGATCAATTTCAGCTGGTTCGCCTCCGCGTTCGACACCGACGACTGGCTGTACCGCGTGCTCACCATGGTGGTGATGATCGGCGTCGTGGTCTTCGCGCTCGGCCTGCCCGCGATGTTCCATTCGGTCGACGTGGGCGAGCACCTCGACGTGCGGGTGATGGTCGTCGGCTACATCGTGATGCGGATCGCGATGGTGCTGCAGTGGTGGCGCGCCGGGCGGGAGTCGCCCTCCTTCCGGCACGTCGGTTACGGGAGTATCCGCTGGACGATCATCGCCCAAATCGGTTGGGTGATCATCGCATTCGTGCACATGCCGCTGCTCGTGGCCGGTGTGGGATGCGTACTGCTCGGCGTGCTGGAACTGCTCGTACCGGTGCTGACCCAGGGCCGCGCGAGCGGCACTCCGTGGCATCCGCACCACGTCGCCGAACGCTACAGCCTGTTCGCCATCATCGCGCTCGGTGAGGGCGTGGTCGGCACGGTCGCGTCCTCGGGCGGGCTGCTCGGCGGCCGCGACGGTGGAAGCTGGAGTCTCGACGCGATCGCGATCGTGGTCGCCGGCGTAGGCCTGACCTTCGGCATGTGGTGGGTGTACTTCACCACCCCGTTCGGCGAGATCCTCGTGCACCGCCGCAACCGCGGCTACCTGTTCGGATACGGCCACATCCCGCTCTACATGGGTATCGCCGGCGCCGGCGCGGGCCTGCACGTGGCGGGCCTGTCACTCGAGCACCACTCCCATATCGGCCCGGCCGCGGTGGTCCTGGCCCTGGCGCTGCCGGTCGGCGTCTACCTGCTGATGGTCTACCTGCTGCACACGCTGCTGCTGTCGGCGCCCGACCCGTTCCACATCCTGCTGCTGACCCTCACGGCCGTGGTCCTGGCCCTCGCGGTGGTCCTGGCCGCGTTCGGCGTCTCGATCTCCGTCTGCCTGCTGGTCGTGATGCTCTCCCCGTTCATCACGGTGGTCGGCTACGAAACCATCGGCTACCGGCACCAGCGCGAGATGCTGGCGAATCTGGAGTGAGCAGGATACGGTACCGGCCCACGCCTCGGGCCCGTCGCCGGTCTATCGCGGTCCGGGCGACCAATACGGCGTCTGCGACTGCTGGGCCGAACTCTGCTGGGCCGAATTCTGCTGGGCCGAACTCTGCTGCGGCGGGCTCCACAGCGGGACGTCCTGCCGCTGCGGCGGCGTCCACAGCGGGACATCCCGGTTCTGCGGGGGCGTCCACATCGGCAGGTCCTGGTTCTGCGACGCGACCGGCGCCGCACCACCCTGCCTTCGCCCGGACGTCTTGACCACACTGACGACCAGAAGAACCGCTCCCGCAATGAGGATGATGATCCCCAGAATCGCCACCAAGCCGATGAGTGCCGCCACGAACAAAGTTGTAGCACAGGCAATTCCGATGGTCCCGGAAATGGGAAGCGAGCTCGTCCAAGGGATCGGGCCGTGGATGGTGAAATCTCCCGAACCCGACCCCGATACGCATCCGGCAAAGCAAGAGGCCCTGACCAGTGGATTGGTCAGGGCCTCTGCCGTGTCTCCACACACGAGTCGGGGTGACAGGATTTGAACCTGCGACCTCTTCGTCCCGAACGAAGCGCGCTACCAAGCTGCGCCACACCCCGTGAGTTGAGCCTGTCGTAGCTTACAGCAGGGGGGAGCGGATCATTAAATCCGCTGGTCAGCGGGCAGGCAAGGGGCGGATGGTGGAGAGGATGCGCTTGGCGGTTTCCTTGTCCACGGACTTGTCCACGCCGGTGTCGGCGGCGACGGTCATGACGAAGTTCCCGTTCTCGCTGGGGAAGGCGAAGGTGTAGACCGCGAAGGTCGTGGCGCAGCCGGGGGCCGGCGGGGGCGCGCTGCCGGTGGTCTCCACGAAGGCGCCGTGCAACTGCCCGTCCAGCGACACCATCGGCTGGGCGGGGGCCGGGGCGGCGACGGTGGCGTTCGACCAGCCGAACTTGGCCATCCGGGCCCCGATATCGGCCGCGGCCGCGGCCGGGTCCGCCTGCGGAGACATGGTGAGGAAGGCGTTGGTCCGGGTGTAGTTCGGGCAGTAGTTCTTGCCGTCCTGCGCCAGGCCGGCGATTTCCAGCGGATTCGATCCCGAACCCCAGGCGGCGGTCCCGATCGGATCGACCTTCCACTCCGCGGGGGCGTCGTAGGCCGCACCGCGATCGAGGATCTGAACGACCTGATAGCCCGGAACCATCGGCGGGGGCGCGGCACCGGGCTGTGGCTTCGGCGCAGACTGCTGCGGCGCCGTCTGTTGCGGCCGCGACGGCGGTGGGGGCGGCTGGTTTCCGCTACTGAGCGCACTGACCATGGACGGCTTACCGGACCCCGCGGCGGCCGGCGAGCCGGAATGCCGGCTCGCGACCACCGCCACGGTCACGCCGATCGCCACGACGACCAGCACTCCGATTCCGCTGAGCAGCAGAGCTTTTCGTCGCCGCGGCTGCTGTTCGGCCGGTACCTGCGGCAGCGCGGTGTGCGGATGCTGGGCCGTCGGCGGTCCCCAGGACGCCTGCTGCGGCGCGGGGTGCGATCCGACCCCCAAGTGCCAATCCGGCTCGGGGCGACCGTTACCGTGCGGTGCCGAGAACTGTTGCTGGGAGGCGCTATTCGCGCCCGGCATCGCGCTGCCCGGCCACTGCGGCAGCCCGGATCGGGCCCCGAAGGCGGTGGTGGGCGCATCGGTTCCGCCCGGCCCCGGCGGTGCGCCCGGTGCACCGGAATTCCACTGCCCGCCGAAGGGATTCGAGTGGTGTGGCCCGCCGGGCCCGCCGAAACCCTGCGGCGACGGCGCGAATCCGGGCGGCGTGCCCGGCGAGGACGCAGGAGCGTCGGGATAGTAGGGCGCCGACCCCTCCGGGCCGATAGGAGGCGCCTGGAAAGCCGTAGGGGCACCGGAATTCGGCTGACCGTTGCCGGAACCGGGGGCGGCATTCGGGCCGCGAGAGGCGTCTCCGGCGGCGCTGCTCTGCGGCGACCACGGATGGGGCGGCGAGGATTGTCCTCCGGCAGCGTCGTTCCCGTCGAACGGCGATCCGGGCGACCGGCCCGCGTCCGGCGCCGCGGGCTTCGCGGGCTCGGCCGGTGAGCCGGACCGTGCGGGTTCGGCAGCGCCGCCGGGAGCGGTAGGGGCCGAACCCGGCCGGGCCCACGGAGACCCTTGCGACACAGGGAAATTCGCGCCCGGCACCCGCCGGATCGCCAGTGTCGGCGGGGTCTCGTTCGAGTCGGGAGTGGGTTCTCGTCGCGCGGTCGGATCGTCGTTCCGCTCGAACCCACTGTTCACCGTGTACCCCTGCCTGATGTCGTGCCTCGGCACGCCACCCTAGCGCGCCACGGCCTCCGATTCCGAGACGCCATGGCCACTGTCGGCGATGGGGCCTTTCGGCGGGGCGGCCACCAGCGTCAGCAAGGTCGCCTCGGGGCGGCAGCAGAAGCGGTACGGCGCCCACGGCGAGGTGCCCAGACCCGCGGACACGTGCAGCCGCGTGTGCGCGCCCCAGCGCGACGGCCCCTTCACCCGGGATCGATCGATACCGCAGTTGGTGACCAGCGCGCCGAATCCCGGCAGGCACAGCTGCCCGCCGTGGGTGTGACCGGCCAGCACGAGGTCGTACCCGTCACCGGCGAACCGATCGAGCACCCGCGGTTCGGGCGAATGGGTGAGTCCGATGCTCAGATCGGCCAGGGGGTTCGGCGAGCCGGCGACCGTGTCGTAGCGATCGCGAGCCAGATGCGGGTCGTCGACGCCGGCCGTGGAGATCTTGATTCCGGCGACCTCGAGATCGCGCCGCACATGAGTCAGATCCAGCCAGCCGCGCTCGGTGAACGCCGCGCGCAGATCCTGCCAGGGCAGCGGATCGCCGTGCACGCGCTTGTGGTTCTTGTCGAAGTACTTGAGCGGGTTCTTCGGCACGGGCGCGAAGTAGTCGTTACTGCCGAACACGAAGATGCCCGGACGGGAGAGCAGCGCCGTCAGCGACTGCACCACCGCGGGCACCGCCTTCGGATGCGCGAGATTGTCACCGGTGTTGACGATCAGGTCAGGTTCCAAGGCGGCGAGTTCGCGCACCCAGGCTTGTTTGAGTTTCTGGCCGGGCGTCATGTGCAGGTCGCTGATGTGCAGCACACGCAGGCTCGACGAGCCCGGCTGCAGCACCGGCATCGTGGCCTCGCGCAGGACGAAGGCATTGCGTTCGATCAGCGAGGCATAGCCGATTCCGGCCACTGCGGTACCGGCGGCCGCGGCGGCGACCTTAGCTCCGGAGCCCAGCGCTGCTCGTCGAAGTGCGGGGGACGAGAATACGGGCATCAGCCCAGAATAGGCGACCACTGTGACGAATACCGAGTGTGATTCCGCACAGGCATCCGGTTTGTCGGGGGCTGTCGTGCCCGTCCACCCGGCTCGACACGCGGAAATGCGGTGGGAGGGTCCGCGCGCAACGGCTAGCGTGTGGCGCATGTCGGAACTCAAATCGAAGTTGCGCGCCGATCTGACCGCGGCGATGAAGGCGAAGGACACATTGCGCCTCAGCACGCTGCGCATGCTGCTGGCAGCCGTGCAGAACGCCGAGGTCGCCGGATCCGAGGCGAAGGAGCTCTCCGATGCCGAGGTGATCGCGGTCCTCGGCAAGGAGGCCAAGAAGCGCAATGAGGCGGCCGTCGTCTACGAACAGAACGGTCGCGGCGAGCTGGCCGCCAACGAGCGTGCCGAGCAGGAGATCATCGACGAATATCTGCCGACCCCGCTCACCGAAGGCGAGGTCGCCGACATCGCCGACACCGCCATCGCCGATGTGGCCGAGCAGCTCGGTGAGCGCCCCAGCATGAAGCAGATGGGCCAGGTCATGAAGGTCGCGACGGCGCTGGCCGCGGGCCGGGCCGACGGTTCGCGGATCTCGGCCGCGGTCAAGGCCCGGTTGTAGGGCGGCTGCCCGGACAAAGCGAGAGGCCGGCGAATGTGACGCACATTCGCCGGCCTCTCGTGTATCGCTACCGGGGGATCGGAATCGGAATCGGTGGCAGCCTCGGTATCTGCGGCAGACCCGGGAGCGCCGGCGGCGCGGGCGGCGGTCCGGGCCGCGGAATCTCTCGCTGGGTGCCGTCGCTGACGAGCACCGTGATCACCGATCCGGGAATGGCCGAGCCGTTCGGCGTCGTCGCGGTGACCGTTCCCTTCGCCGCCGAACCGGGTGTGGTGACCGTCGACACCTGGAAGCCGGCGCCGATGAGCACCGAACGCGCCTCGGACTCCGACATACCGTTCACATCCGGAATCTGCGCGTTGTTCGAGCCGCGCACGTATTTGTCGTCCAGCGGCGGCAGCGCGGGCGGCGGGAATTTGTCCAATACCGGCTTGATACCGCCGAACCAGCTGCGAGCCGGTTCGTTACCGCCGAAGAGGTTGCCGTCGCCGCAGGTGCGCAGCGGGAACGAGCAGATCTCGCCGGGCGTCGGGGAGTCGCCGTAGATGTAGGCGGAGCCGGCCATCGAATTGGTGAAGCCGAGGAACGCCGAGGACCGGTGGGTTTCGGTGGTTCCCGTCTTGGCCGACACCGGAGCGTTCCAGCCCACCGCGTGCGCGGAACCGGCCGCGGTACCGCCCACGGCGTCCTGGCTCAGCGCATTGGCCAGCGTATTCGCCAACCCGGGTTCGACGACCTGTTCACAGGCCTGCTGGGTGAGCGGCACCTGCTTACCGTCGCGGTCGATCACCTCGGCGATCGGCGAGGGTGGGCACCACTTTCCGCCCGAGGCCAGCGTCGCGGCGACATTGGACAATTCCAGCGGATTGATCGCGACCGGGCCCAGGGTGAACGAGCCCAGATTCTGCTGTTTGATCATGTCCGCCAGGCTCTGATTGCCGTGACCGGAGGTGCCCGCTTCGGTGTAGGAGCGCATCCCGAGCCGTACCGCCATATCGACCGTCGGGGTCACGCCGACATCCTGAATGAGCTTGACGAAGGCGGTATTCGGCGACTGCGCCAACGCCTCGGTCACCGACTCCGGCGATCTGTAATTGCCGACGTTCTTCACGCAATAGGTGGCGGGCGGACAGCCCGGGGCGCCACCGTTACCCATACCCTTCGCGGCGAAGAACGAGGGTACATCCAGCTGAGCGCTGGTGCCCAGGCCCTTTTCCATCGCGGCGGCCGTGGTGAAGATCTTGAAAATCGATCCGGCGCCGTCACCGACCATCGAATACGGCTGCGGCTGGACGGTTTGATGGGCGCCCTGATCCAGGCCGTAGGTGCGGCTCGAGGTCATCGCCAGGATGTGGTGGGAGTCCTGGCCGGGAGCGATGATGCTCATGACCTCGGCGATATTCTCCAGATTCGGATCGGTGTTCGCCGTGACGGCGGCCTTGACCGAATTCTGCACCGCCGGATCCAGGGTGGTGCGGATCAGATATCCGCCCTTGTCCATCTGATCCTTGCTGATTCCCGCATTGGCCAGATACTGCAGCGCGTAATCGCAGAAATAACCGCGGTCACCTGCGGCGATGCATCCGCGCGGCAGGCCCTTGGGCTCCGGCAGTACACCCAGCGGCTGCTCCTTGGCGGCCCGGAATTCGTCGGCCCGGCTCGGAATGTTCTGGATCAGGGTGTCCAGCACGGTATTACGCCGCTCCAGCACGCCCTTGGGGTTGGTGTACGGGTTGAGTTTGGAGCTGGACTGGACCATACCGGCGAGCATGGCGGCCTGCGCGACCTTCAAATCCTTGGCGTCGACGCCGAAATAGGTCTGCGCTGCGTCCTGAATGCCGTAGGAGCCGTTGCCGAACGGCACCAGATTCAGATAGCGGGTGAGGATCTCGTCCTTGGTGAGTTCTTTCTCCAAGGTCAGCGCCATTCGGATTTCGCGCAGTTTACGGGCCGGCGTGGTTTCGATGGCGGCACGGCGTTCGGCGTCGGTTTTCGCGACCACCAGCAGCTGGAAGTTCTTCACGTACTGCTGGTCGATGGTCGAGGCGCCCTGCTGGACTTCACCGCTCGAGGTGTTGGTCAGGAATGCGCGCAGCGTGCCCTGCCAGTCGACGCCGCCGTGTTCGGCGAAGCGTTTGTCCTCGATCGAGACGATCGCCAACTTCATATCGTTGGAGATCTTGTCGCTGGGAACCTCGAAACGTCTCTGCTCGTACAGCCACGCGATGGGGGCTCCGGTCGCATCGACCATCGTCGACACCGCCGGTGCGGTGCCCGCCACCAATTCCGCGGAAACGTTGTCCACGGCGTCGGCTGCGCGGTTCGACAGGTACCCGAAGCCGCCGGCGAGCGGGAACAGCAATCCGGCGACGAGTACGGCCGCTAGGACGCAGGCGCCGGCGAGCCTCGCGAGCGTTTGTGAGATCGGCACGCGCCCCAGCCTAATTGGCCCGCCGTCACACGCGCGGTGCGCGGTCGGCGGCGCGCCATGACCCCTGGTCGCGCGCCCTTCGCAGGGACGGGCGTACCAGAAATTACGGGCACGGTCTTGCGCTGGGCCCATACCTTTACCTAGATTGAGAACCCAGTGTGATAGAGCTAACACTCAAAGTGGAATGTGGTGCGGAGCGCAGCGGGGTTGGGTTGCTGTGGGCTGCACGCGATTCCGGAGCGCCGTTGACCCGGTGTTCGGACTGCAAAGGGGCACACCAAATGCACATGACTACCCCCATCGCTCGATTGGACGTGGAGCAGGCCGAAGCGAGAATCGCCTGGGTGTCCCAGGCCCGATGCAAGGAAGTGGATCCCGACCAGTTGTTCGTGCGTGGTGCCGCCCAGCGCAAGGCGGCCACCATCTGTCGGCACTGCCCGGTGCTCATGGAGTGCGGTGCCGACGCCCTCGACAATCGAGTGGAATTCGGTGTGTGGGGTGGGATGACCGAGCGGCAGCGGCGTGCGCTGCTCAAGCAGCATCCCGAGGTGACCTCCTGGGCGGACTTCTTCCGCGCCCAGCGTCAGCAGAAGGTCGCGATGTAGTCGAGTAACCGTACGGTCCGAGCCCGCGTGTCCGGGCTCGGACCGTTTTTCGCCCGGTGACGTGCGGAATCGGGGCCGCACGTCAGCACCACTGGAGAAGTCAGGCCGCGCCGGATCCGGCGAGCTGTTCGCCGACCGCGCGCAACGCGTCCAGATCGGACACTTCGAACGGCAGCGCGGTCACCGTCACGATCGGCACCCGCGGATGGGCGCCGGTGAAGCGGTGCAGCAGATGCTGTTCGCGTTTGGCGGTGACCGCGCGATGGGCGTGGATGCGCAGGATGTCGGCGGTCAGCGTCGCGGGATCGGTGGCGGCGTCCGCGGCGGCCACGGCCTCCTCGGCGGTGCCGTCGGAGGCGCTGCCCGGGCCGGGGCTCAGCCGGTCCGCGGCGGCGGTCGCCTGAGCCGACGAGAGGGTGCACAGCACCGGATGGGTGCGATTGAGAACCAGCCCGGCCAGCGGCATTCCGTCGGTGGAGAGACGGTCCACGAAGAACGACGCCTCGCGCAGCGCGTCCGGCTCGGCCGCGGCGACCACCACGAAATGGGTTCCGGGCCGCGAGAGCATGGCGTAGGTGCGCTCGGCGCGGTCCTGGAAGCCGCCGAACATCGACTCCAGCGACTGCAGGAACAGCGACGCGTCCTTGAGCATCTGCCCGCCCACGACCGTGGACACCCCGCGCACGGCGAGGCTCATCGCGCCGGTGACGAAGCGGCCCACGCCGCGGCCCGGCGCCATGATGACGCGGATCATCCGGCCGTTGAGGAAGTTGCCGAGCCGCTTGGGCGCGTCGAGGAAGTCCAGGGCGTTGCGCGAGGGCGGGGTGTCGACGACGACGAGATCCCATTCGCGCTTGGCGACCAGCTGGCCCAGCTTTTCCATCGCCATGTACTCCTGCGTTCCGCCGAAGGAGGACGCGACCGTCTGATAGAAGGGGTTGGCGAAGATCTGCTCGGCCTTGTCCGGGCTGGTGTGCTCGAGCACCATGTCGTCGAAGGTGCGGCGCATGTTGAGCATCATCGCGTACAGCTCGCCCTCGGCCGTCTCGGGCAGCTGGACGCGCTGGGGAGCGTTGCCGAGGTCGCTGACGCCCAGGGACTGGGCCAGCCGCCGCGCCGGATCGATGGTCAGCACCACGACCTTGCGGCCCTGTTCGGCCGCGCGCAGGGCGATCGCCGCGGCGGTGGTGGTCTTGCCGACGCCGCCGGAACCACAGCACACCACCACCCGGGCGGTCGGGTCGGCGATGACGGCCTCGACGTCCAGCAGCGGGGTCGCCGGCGGGATCAGGGGGCTCGGATGGCTCATCAGCGGACTCCCTGCGCGCTCAGATGTTCGGCCAGTTCGTACAGTCCGCCCAGGTCCATACCGTCGGGCAGCGCCGGGAGATACAAGCGGCTGATATCCACCTTCGCCAGTTCGGCGGAGCTGTCGTCCTGGGCCTGCAGGGTGGCCGAATGTTCCACGGCTTCCTGGATCAGGCCCTGGAAGTCGTTGTCGTCCACCGTGATTCCGGCCTCGGCCAGCCCCGCGCGGACGGCGTCCAGATCGAGGTCACCGCTCGCGACACGGGCGCGCACCGGGGCGGGGAGAAAGCCCTCGGTGGCCCGATTGACGATGACCGTGCCGATCCGGAAATCCGATTCGGTCAACTCGGCGATCGCGTCCGCGGTCTCCTGCACCGGCAGTGCCTCGAGCAGCGTCACCAGGTGGACGACGGTCTGCTCGGAATGCAGCAGCGCGGCCACGCCCTCGGCCTGCCCGGCGATCGGCCCACCCTTGGCGACCTCGGCCATGGCCTTGGTGACGTCGAGGAATCCTGCGATGCGACCGGTCGGCGGGGCGTCGACCACGATCTCGTCGTAGACGCGCTTACCGGATTTGTCGGTGCGGACCGCGCATTCCTTGATCTTGCCGGTCAGTATCACGTCGCGCAGACCCGGCGCGATGGTCGTGACGAATTCGATGGCGCCCATCCGGCGCATCGCCCGGCCCGCGAAGCCGAGGTTGTAGAACATGTCGAGATATTCGAGGAAGGCGTGTTCGATATCGAGGGCCAGCGCCATCACCTCACCGCCACCGTCGGCGGTGGCGATCTTGGTTTCGGTGGGCGGCAGCGGCGGCAGATCGAACAATTGCGCAATCGACTGGCGGCCCTCCACCTCGACCAGCAGCACCCGCCGCCCGCCGGCGGCCAATGCGAGCGCCAAAGCGCCTGCGACCGTAGATTTTCCGGTCCCGCCCTTGCCGGACACGTAATGCAGCCGCGCTTTGTCGGCTCGGTCCGGCCACCCTAATTTCAGTCCCGGCTCTTGCGAAACGGGTACTGCTGTCGGTACTCCCACGCTCGCGAGCCTATAACCCGTTACGAAACAGCGACCAGAGGATCGCCCTACTGTCTCGTAGGCCACAGCGCACTTCCGTGCGAGCCGGAAATGTGCTGATCGGTCCGCGACGAGTCGCTCGGCCGGACAATTCACCGCCGGTTCACCCAGTACGCTTCTGCGACATGAGCGATGTGACGGTCTGGGAATACGCGACGGTGCCGCTGTTGACGCATGCGACCAAACAGATTCTGGATCAGTGGGGCGCCGACGGCTGGGAACTGGTCACCGTGCTGCCGGGGCCGACCGGTGAACAGCACGTGGCCTATCTGAAGCGGCCCAAGCAGTGACGGCCGGCACCGACTGGCGGGCCAACCTCGAACGGCTCGGTCTCGCCCTGCCGCCGGTGGCGGCTCCGGCGGGCGCCTACATTCCGGCCGTGCGCAGCGGTTCGCTGGTCTACACCGCCGGCCAGTTGCCCTTCGTCGACGGCGCGCTGTCGGCGACCGGCAAGGTCGGCGCCGACGTGACCGTCGAGGACGCCGCACGCGCCGCCGGCCTGTGCGCGCTGAACGCGCTGGCCGCGGTCCACGATCTGGTCGGTCTGGACGCGGTCGTGCGGATCGTGAAGGTGGTGGGATTCGTCGCCTCGGCGCCGGGTTTCACCGATCAGCCGCTGGTGATCAACGGCGCGTCCGAGCTGCTGGGCGAGCTCTTCGGCGCGGCGGGAGTGCACGCCCGGTCCGCGGTCGGCGTTTTCGAGTTGCCCAAGAACACTCCGGTTGAGGTGGAGCTGATCGCCGAAGTGCGGTAGGCAAGGTAGATGACCCTCACTCATCCCGCGTACGGGCAACTGCGGCCGGTCACCGGGACCGCTTCGGTGCTGTTGGCCGACAATCCGAACCAGATGACCCTGGAGGGTACGAACACCTGGATTCTGCGGGCGCCGGATCGATCCGACTGTGTGGTGATCGATCCGGGGCCCAAGGACAAGGCGCACAGCGAGGCGATCGCCCGCGCCACCGACGGCAATATCGCGCTGACGCTGATCACCCATCACCATCACGACCACACCGGCGGCATCGATCGGCTGGTGAAGCTGACCGGAACGCCGGTACGGGCGATGGATCCGAAATATCTGTCCGGCTCCTCGGCGCCGCTCACCGACGGCGAGGTCGTCGAGGCGGCCGGACTGCGCCTGACGGTGCTGGGCACCCCGGGGCACACCCAGGATTCGGTCAGCCTGCTGCTCGACGACGCGCTGATCACCGGCGACACCGTGCTCGGCAGCGGTACGACGGTGCTGGAATCGCGGGACGGCGCACTCGGCGACTATCTCGACTCACTCGCGCTGCTCGCCCGGCACGCCCCCGGCCGTGCGCTGCTCCCTGCGCACGGCCCCGACCACCCGCAGGCCGAGCCGGTGATCGGTTACTACATCGAACATCGGCATCAGCGCCTGGACCAGGTGCGGGCGGCATTGCGCGAACTGGGTGAGAACGCGACACCGCTGCAGATCGTGGCGAAGGTCTACGCCGATGTGGACAAACGGCTGTGGCCGGCCGCGCGCAGCTCGGTCAAGGCCCAGCTCGCCTATCTGCGCGGCCGGAACTGAGCCGGATGCGCCGGAGCGCGGTGGGAAATCCCTACCGCGCCCGGCGAGCCAGCCGCTCCGAATCGGAGATCAGCACGCTCTTACCCTCGAGCCGCAGCCACCCGCGGTGGGCGAAGTCGGCCAGGGCCTTGTTCACCGTCTCGCGCGAGGCGCCGACCAGCTGGGCGATCTCTTCCTGGGTGAGGTCGTGGGTGACCCGCAGGGCACCGGCCTCCTGAGTGCCGAACCGCTGCGCGAGCTGCAGCAGCGCCTTGGCGACTCGACCCGGGACATCGGTGAAGATCAGGTCGGCCAGGTTGTTGTTGGTACGCCGCAGGCGACGGGCGAGCACCCGCAGCAACTGTTCGGCGATCTCCGGCCGCTGGTCGATCCAGGCCTTGAGCGCATCGCGATCCATGGTCACCGCGCGCACCTCGGTCACCGTGGTGGCCGTCGAGGTACGCGGGCCCGGGTCGAAGATGGACAGCTCGCCGAACATGTCCGACGGGCCCATGATGGTCAGCAGGTTCTCGCGCCCGTCCGGGGAACGGCGGCCGATCTTCACCTTGCCCGACGTGATGATGTACAGCCGATCGCCGGGCTCGCCCTCATTGAAAATGACATGGCCGCGTGGAAAATCCACAGGCTGAAGCTGTTTGGCGAGAGCAGCCACCGCGGTGGGCTCGACGCCTTGGAAGATGCCTGCTCTGGCGAGGGCCTCGTCCACGAATGTGCTCCTTATGGGAATTGACGGTGCTTACTGCGGCGTCAGCGGGTCCCTACGTGGTACGCAGGCTGCCGCCTGGCTCGGCGTCGCTCGCCACAGTGCTGGACCGAAGCGTTCGGCCGACAGTGCAGTCTACTTGCCATCCACGCAGCGTAGTGACAGACACCACGTAACGTGCGGTTTGTGAACGGGCGCGGCGTCGCGGAAAGTTCCCGGGCTCGGGTATTCGCGGGTCGGGGCGGCGGTATCGCCGGACGGCGAAATCTGGTCAGCTGGCCTGGGCGACGTCCAATTCGTCGCGATTACGGCGGCGGCCCCCGGAGCCGGCGTGTGCGGGCACGCCCAACTTGGCCAGCTCGTTGACCTCGGCATTGCTGGCCCTGTCCAGATATTGCTGGACCTCTTCACCCGGTTCGAGCAGCTTGCGCAGGCGGTTTTCGACACGTTCCATGAACAGTGCGAAAAGCATCAACACCACCGGGAAGAGCACCACAGCGAGTCCTTGCATACGGGTGAGTAAACACGGAGAAGGTCTCAGATGGAACACGGGGATTGTTCGCGATCGCGCTCACGTCGGTGCGGTTCCGTATGGTGGACGAGTGCGTGAACCCAGATCCACCGCCGTGAACGGGCACGAGACGGCCGCGACGGCCACCGATGCGGCGTCGGTCACATCGATCGAATCGAGTTCTGCGGCTCGAAAAAAATCTCCGCGGAAATCCGCGCGCGTGAACGTGAAACCGGCCGCGCGATTCGCCGACGAAACCCGGCTGGGTCTGGTACGCCGTGCGCGGCGGATGAATCGCACGCTGGCGCTGGCATTTCCCGATGCGCACTGCGAACTGGATTTCACCACCCCACTCGAATTGGCCGTTGCCACAATCCTTTCCGCGCAATGCACCGACGTCCGGGTGAATCAGACGACGCCGGCATTGTTCGCCCGGTACCGCGACGCCGAGGCCTATGCCGCGGCCGACCGCACGGAACTCGAGGAATACATCCGGCCCACCGGCTTCTACCGCAACAAGACGAGTTCGCTGATCGGGCTGGGACAGGCGCTAGTGGAACAACACGACGGCGTGCTCCCGCACACGATGTCCGAATTGGTCAAATTGCCGGGAATCGGGCGCAAGACCGCCAATGTCATCCTCGGCAATGCCTTCGATGTGCCGGGAATCACTGTCGATACCCATTTCTCGCGGCTGGTGCAGCGGTGGAAATGGACCACCGAGGACGATCCGGTAAAGATCGAACACGCCGTCGGCGAACTGATCGAGCGCAAGGAATGGACGATGCTCTCGCATCGGGTGATCTTCCACGGCCGTCGCGTCTGCCACTCCCGTAAACCGGCGTGCGGCGCCTGCCTGCTGGCCAAGGATTGCCCCTCGTTCGGAATCGGCCCGACCGACCCCGTGACGGCCGCCGCACTGGTGAAGGGACCCGAGGCCGAGCATCTGCTCGAATTGGTGGGCCGGTGAAATCGGTTCCCACGGCGTGGCGATGGGCGTTCGTCATTCTCATAGCGGTGGTGGCACTCGCGGTCGCGGTCTGGCCGCGCGGCGACGACCACACTCCGTCCGTGACCACCACCGCGGTGCGGGGCGGTCCCGCCTCCCCCTCCGACGGTCAGCGTGCCGCGGCGGCGTTGGCCGAGTGTCCGCGCCCGGGAGATCCGTCGGGCCGGCCGCCGACGCCGGCCGCCGGCCCGCTGGCCGGAATCACTCTCGACTGTCTGGCCGACGGGCGTCCGGTCGACCTCGGCGAGGCGCTGGCCGGACGTCCGGCCCTGGTGAATCTGTGGGCCTACTGGTGTGAGCCGTGCGCGCGGGAACTGCCCGCGCTGCAGCAATTCTCGGCCCGCGCCGGTAGCGCGCTGACGGTGCTGACCGTGCACAGCGATCCCGACGAGAGCAAGGCACTGGCCCGCCTGCGTGATCTCGACGTGCATCTGCCGGGTACGCAGGACGGCGCCGGAAAGGTGCGCACGGCGGTGCGGGCGCCGGCCGTGCTGCCGGTCTCGGTACTGGTCCGCGCCGACGGTTCGATCGCGAAGGTGGTGGTCCGGCCGTTCGATACCGCCGACGACGTCGCCGCCACCGTCGCGCAGGAATTGGGAGTGCGGGTGTGAACGGGCAGGACTCGAGAACGGGCGAGGGATTGATCCGGTACCGACCGGCAGCGGAGGCAGTACGCACGACCGTGGAGGGCCTCGTCCGTGCCCGATAGATCCGATATGAACGACAATTCGACAGCGGAGCACCGGCCGCACCTGCTCGCCACCGACATCCCGGGCTGGTTGCGCGGAGTCGCCGAACATGAACCGGCCGATCCGACGGGCGTGAATCAGGTGCTCAATCGCACCGCGGGCAAGCTGGTATCGGCCGCGTTGCGACCTCGGGAGGCCGCGGTGCTCGTGTTGTTCGGCGGTTCGCCGGACGCCGATCCGGGAGCTCGTGGCGGCCTGCCCGCCGACGCGGACGTATTGCTGACTCAGCGCGCGGCCACCCTGCGCCAACATCGCGGGCAGGTCGCCTTCCCCGGCGGCGGAGTGGAGCCGGGTGACGACGGTCCGGTCGGCACCGCACTGCGCGAGGCACGCGAGGAGACCGGCCTGGACCCCGTGGGCGTGGAGCCGTTCGCCGTCCTGCCCAAGATCTTCGTCCCGCCGTCCCGGTTCGACGTCACGCCCGTCGTCGCGTACTGGCGCACGCCCGGTGAGGTGGGGGTGGTCAGCGAAACCGAGGCCGCTCGCGTGGTGCGGGTGCCACTGGCGGATCTGATCGACCCGGCGAACCGGTTCGTCGTTCGCCATCCCCTGGGGTACATGGGGCCGGCCTTCGCGGTCGATGGCATGCTCGTCTGGGGTTTCACCGCCGGCGTGCTCGCCGGTCTGCTTGCGGTATCGGGATGGGAGCGGGACTGGGATCACCACGACGTGCGTGATCTGCAGGCTTCGCTCGCGGCAGTGGGGATGACGTTATGAGTAGTTCCGGGTGGCTCGACCTCGCGGTCGTCATCATCGCGCTGCTGGCCGCCACCTCGGGGTGGAGACAGGGCGCGGTGGCCTCGGCGCTCGGATTTCTCGGCGTGGTGCTCGGCGCGGTGGCCGGCATCCTGATCGCGCCGCACATCCTGCAGCACATCAGCGAGGGCCGTAAGCGCGTCCTGGTGGGCGTCGTCCTCATCGTCGCGCTGGTGATCGTCGGCGAAGTGGCCGGCATGGTGCTCGGCCGCGCGGCGCGCAGCGGTATGCGGCATCCGTTCACCCGCAGCATCGACAGCGTGGTGGGTGCGGCGCTGCAGTGTGTGGCCGTAATGGTCACCGCCTGGCTGCTGGCGTTGCCGCTGGCGTCGTCGTCCCAGCCGGGTATCGCGGCCGCGGTCAACGGCTCCCGGGTGCTCGCCGACGTGAATCAGGTCGCGCCGAACTGGCTGCGCCGCGTGCCGAACGAATTCTCCAAACTGCTCAACACCTCGGGTCTGCCGGAGGTGATCGGCCCGTTCGGCCGCGCGCCGATCGCCGCGGTCGAACCGCCGGATCCGAGCGTTCTCGACACGCCCGTCGCGCTGAACCTTCAGCACAGCGTGTTGCGGGTGAACGGTGTCGCGCCGAGTTGCCAGCGCGCGCTGGAGGGTTCCGGATTCGTCGTGGCGCCCGAGCGCATCATGACCAATGCGCACGTGGTCGCGGGCACCTCCACCGTGCAGGTCGACACCGCGCGCGGTCGCTTGGACGCGACGGTCGTGTTGTTCGACCCGTCCAAGGACGTCGCCATCCTGGCCGTTCCCGGCCTCAACGCGCCGGTGATCCCGCTCGCGCCCTCGCCCGGAAAATCCGGCCAGAGTTCGATCGTCCTCGGCTACCCCGGCGGCGGCCCCTACACCGCCAGCGCGGCCCGGGTGCGCGAGACACTCGAGTTGACCGGTCCCGACATCTACAAGAGCAACACCGTCGAACGCCAGGTCTACACGGTGCGCGGGCGGGTCCGCGCCGGCAATTCCGGTGGCCCGCTGGTCGACACCGACGGTGAGGTGCTGGGCGTGGTCTTCGGCGCGGCGGTCACCGACGACGACACCGGCTATGTGCTCACCTTGAAGGAGGTCGAATCCGATCTGGAGGCCGCGTCGAATTCGACCGCGCCCGTCGGCACCGGTGACTGCGTCCTGAGCTGACCCGCTGACGGCACGCGTGGACGGGGGCCCGCCATGCGTTAGACGTACTGCGCGGTCGCCTGATCCCCCAGCAGTTTCGACAGTTCCGTCGTGACGGCGTCCGGATTCTCCTGGTGAGCGAAGTGCCCGGCCTGCGGGATCGTGACCACCCGGCGATCCGGTGAGAGTTTGCCCGCGCCGCGCACGGTGGATTCGAGCATGTAATGGTCGGCGTCGCCGCGCAGGATCAGCGTGGGCACGCGGACCGGTTCGCGCATCGCCGCCAGGAAGCGGCGGCCGTCGGGACGCCATTGACTGCGGAAGGCCCAGCGCTGATATTCCAGGGCACAGTGCGCCGCGCCGGGAATCCGGATCGCCGAGCGCATGCGCTGGGCGGTGTCGACGAACTCCGTAGTGCCCGCCCACCGCGGCGCGACCCGCTCGCGCACGAGACGTTCGATTTCGAATCCGTCCTGGCGGGTCAGCCGGCGCTCGCCGTACCGCGGCAGCTGATATCGCAGAAAATTCGGGAGATAGGCCGCACGCTGGCGACGATCGCGCAGCACGGCCCGTTTCAACGCCACCGGATGCGGTGAGGCGATCAGCGCGATCGACCGCACCACCCGCGGATGCAGCACCGCGGTCGCCCAGCACACCAGCCCGCCCTCGGCATGGCCGACGAGGGTGGCGTCGGTATGCCCGAGCGCCCGCACCAGGCCGGCGATATCACCGGCCAGCGTCCAGCCGTCGTAGCCGCGCGGAGGTTTGTCGGAATCGCCGTATCCGCGCAGATCGACCGCGACCGCGCGATAGCCGGCCTGGGTGAGACCGGTCAGCTGGTGCCGCCACGACCACCAGAAATCGCCGAAGCCGTGCAGCAGGACGACCAGCGGCCGCCCGGGATCGCCCACCGCATCGTCCGCGCCGCCCTCGGCGATGTGGAATCGGATGCCGTTGGCGTGCACGTCGCGATGCGTCCACGGGCCGTCGAAGCGGACGCTGGACGGATCGGGAAGCGGATTCGACGACACGCCGAAAGCGTAATCGCCGGACTATGCCGTCGGCTTGCCGGCCGGGCTCTCGGCGTGTGAGCCGAAGCCGTGCGGCAGCACCGTCCGGGTTTCCTTGAGCGATTCGATCGTCTTCTCCGGCGCTCGCAGTTTGCGGACCTTCCGGTAGCCGAGCAGGGCCAGCACCGCCACCACCACGATCATCAGCACGAAGACGATCAGGAACGCCGCCCACCGGTACAGCCACACGTCCAGCAACTCGGCGAGGAAGAAGAAAAAGAAGAACGACGAGAACAGCAGCACCGTCAGCGCGCCGATGAAGAAGACGCTGCCCTGCAGGCCCTTCTTGATCTCGCCGGTCACCTCGGCCTTGGCCAGCTCCACCTCGGCGCGGACCAGGGTCGACATCTGCTCGGCGGCGTCGCGCACCAGATCCCCGACGCTGGCATTCGCGGTGGTATCGACCTCGGACAGCGGAATCGAGGTGATGGTCCGGTTTCGGCCCGCGTCGTTACCGCCGTTTGTGAAGCTCAATTGCTCGACCCTTCTCCATGTCCCGGTGCTGTCCGGCCTTCACTCGTATTCGGTGGCCGCACTCGCGTCTCGCCGCGCCTGATGCGCCCGCCCACGCCGCAACAGTAGCGCCGAACCGAGCAGAGAGGCCGCCAAGGACGTCATCAACACGGCGGCTTTCGCCAGTTCGGTCGCGGCCCGGTCGGGCAACGCGAGTTCTGCCACCAAGAGGCTAACGGTGAAACCGATCCCGCCCAGTACCGACAGGGCCGACATATCCCGATTGCCGAGACCGGCGGGCCGCCTGGCGATTCCGAACCGGATCGCCAGCCAGCTCGAGCCGAAGATGCCCACGGTCTTGCCGATCAGCAGTCCGGCGATGATCGCCAGCGACAGCCGCGAGGTGAACATCTCGCCGAACACCTTGGTGGACAACGGAACTCCGGAGGCGAACAGTGCGAACAGCGGGACGCACACGCCCGCGGAGATCGGCTGGAACAGATGCTCGAGCCGGGTCGCCGGCGCCTCGTCCTCCTCCGGATCCGGTCGTACCCGGGTCAGCAGCCCGCAGATCACTCCCGCCAGCGTGGGATGAATCCCCGCCTCGTGCAGGGCGTACCACGAGAGCAGCGCCAGCGGCGCATACACCAGCGGGGACCGAATCCGCAGCCGCTGCGCGACGGCCCAGCCCGCGAAGCAGGCGGCCGCGCCCGCGAGCCAGCCGACGGCCACCGTGGTCGTGAACAGCACCGCGATCATGACGATCGCCATCAGATCGTCGACGACGGCCAGGCTGAGCAGAAACACCCTCGCCCCGGCCGGAATTCGCGAGCCGGTCATGGCCAGCACCGCCAGCGCGAAGGCGATATCGGTCGCCACCGGAATCGCCCAGCCGCGGTCCATCCCCGGCACACCCCAGCCGATGGTGAAGGCGATCACCGCGGGGGTGATCACACCGCCCACCGCGGCCACCACCGGCAGCGTGGCCCGTTTGCGATCGGCCAGCTCACCGACGACGAGTTCGCGTTTGAGTTCGAGCCCGGCGACGAAGAAGAACACCGCGAGCAGACCGTCCTCGGTCCAATCGCCCAGAGTGAGGTCCAGATGCAGCGGCGGGATCGCGAGGGGCGTGTCCACCATCGCGAAATAGCTGTCGCGCCGCGGAGAATTGGCCCACAGCAGCGCCACCGCCGCGGCGACGAGCAGCAATGCGCCGCCCACGGTTTCGGTACGGAGATAACGAGCGAGCTCGGAGCGCAGCGCGACGATCACGGAGATCCTTTCGGGAGCGGACGGCGACTGCGGCGGGCACTCCCGCAACGGGCTCACCAACCACACGCCGACCAGACTTCCCGGCACTCCTCGACGAAATTTTACCGGTCCCGAGGTGTCCTTTTACGGCCGCCTTCCGGTTCCATCGGCGCGAACGGGCGAGCCCACGCCCGGTGCGGCACCGGACGTGGGCTCGAAAAGCGCGGTCGATCAGGCGTTGGAGGCGCGGATGGCTTCGAAGACGTTGGGGTCGACCAGGGTGGAGGTGTCGCCGAGTTCGCGGCCCTCGGCGACGTCGCGCAGCAGGCGCCGCATGATCTTGCCGGAGCGGGTCTTGGGCAGTTCGGGCACGATGTGGATCTCGCGGGGGCGCGCGATCGGGCTGATCTCGCGGGAGACCTCGGCCTTGAGCTCGTCGACCAGCTGCTGTCCGGAGTTGTTCGAGCCGCCGGTGAGGATGACGAAGGCGACGATGCCCTGGCCGGTGGTGGCGTCGCTGGCGCCGACGACCGCGGCCTCGGCGACGCTGTGGTGGCCGACGAGCGCGGATTCGACTTCGGCGGTGGAGATGCGGTGGCCGGAGACGTTCATGACGTCGTCGACGCGGCCGAGGACCCATAGCGCGCCGTCGGCGTCGATCTTGGCGCCGTCGCCGGCGAAGTACCAGCCCTGGGCGGCGAAGCGTTCCCAGTAGGTGGCCTTGTAGCGTTCGTCGTCGCCCCAGATGCCGCGCAGCATCGACGGCCACGGCTGGTCGAGGACCAGATATCCGTTGGCTTCCGTTGATCCGCGTTCCACCGGATTGCCTTCCTCGTCAACGACTTTCGCGGTGATGCCGGGCAGCGGGGCCATGGCGGCGCCGGGTTTGGCGGCGGTGACGCCGGGCAGCGGGGAGATCATGATGGCGCCGGTTTCGGTCTGCCACCAGGTGTCCACGATGGGTGCGGTGCCCGCGCCGATGACTTCGCGGTACCAGCGCCAGGCCTCGGGGTTGATCGGTTCGCCGACCGAGCCGAGCACGCGCAGCGAGGACAGATCGTGGGCGTCGGGGATCTCGCGGCCCCACTTCATGAAGGTGCGGATCAGCGTGGGTGCGGTGTAATAGATTGTGACACCGTACTTCTCGATGATCTGCCAGTGCCGGTGCTCGTCGGGGAAGTTGGGGGTGCCCTCGTAGACGACCTGGGTGGCACGGTTGGCCAGCGGGCCGTACACGATGTAGGAGTGCCCGGTGACCCAGCCGATGTCGGCGGTGCACCAGTACACGTCCGCGCCGGGTTTGTGGTCGAACACGTAGTGGTGGGTGTAGGCGACCTGGGTCAGGTAGCCGCCCGAGGTGTGCAGGATGCCCTTGGGTTTTCCGGTGGTGCCGGAGGTGTAGAGGATGTAGAGCGGGTGCTCGGCGTCGAAAGGCTGGGCCTCGTGCTCGGGACTGGCCTGGGCGACGGTGTCGTGCCACCACAGGTCGCGGCCCTCGGTCCACGGGATCTCGATGTTCGTGCGCCGCACCACCAGGACGTGTTCGACGCTGTGCGGGACGTCGCCGTGGGCGTAGAGCGCTTCGTCGACGGCTTCCTTCAGCGGTGCGGCCTTGCCGCGGCGCCATTGGCCGTCGGTGGTGATCACCAGGCGGGCCTCGGCGTCGTCGACGCGCTGGCGCAGGGCACTGGGGGAGAAACCGGCGAAGACCACCGAATGGGTCAGGCCCAGCCGCGCACAGGCCAGCATCGAGACGATGGCCTCGGGGACCATCGGCATGTAGATCGCGACCCGGTCGCCGGCGACCAGGCCCAGTTCGGTGAAGTAATTGGCGGCCTGGCTCACCTCGGCCTGCAGCTGGGCGTAGGTGATCGAGCGCGAATCGCCGGGCTCACCCTCCCAGTGGATGGCGACCTGGTCGCCGTGGCCGTCGGCGACGTGGCGGTCCACGCAGTTGTAGGCCACGTTGAGCTTGCCGCCGGTGAACCAGCGCGCGAACGGGGCGTCGTCCCAGTCCAGCACGCGATCCCACGGTTGATGCCAGTGCAGCCGCTGCGCCTGCTCGGCCCAGAACCCGTCGCGATCCGCCGTCGCCCGCTCGTAGATGGACGCATCGGCATTGGCTGCCGCGGCGAATTCGGCGGTAGGCGGGTACACGTCTCGGTGCTCAGCGGTGGTGTCGGTCATCTCGCCTCCATCGGGCCTGTCCATCGGATACGCGTCGGCCGCAGCGTGACCGCGGCCACGATGTGACCCTAACGGACTGTGACCTGCGCCGCGTACCGGTCCCGAACGGCGGGCCCGGGACGCGGACCCCGGTCGGCCCTGTGATGCGCTCGGCTAGCGTGTGGGTCGTGACCGACGTGCTGCAACCCCTGGTCGAGCTGCCCGGTGTCCGCGATGCGGCCGACCGCGCCCGCGATGCGCTCGCCGAAGTCCACCGGCACAAGGCGAACCGGCGGGGCTGGCCGACGACGGCGGCCGAGGCGGCGGTCCGTGCGGCGCGGTCCTCGGCGGCGATCGACGGCGGGGCCACCGAACTGCCCGCCGACGGCCGGGTCGCCGACCCGATTCTCGCGGGAGCGCTGCGGGTCGGGCAGGCCCTCGACGGTGACGCGCTGCGCAATCTGGTCGGTGTGTGGCAGCGGGCGCCGCTGCAGGCGCTGGCTCGTCTGCATCTGCTCGCCGCGGCCGATCTGGTCGACGACGAAATCGGTCTCGGCCGCCCGCGACCCGAACCGGGTGTCGCCGAACGACTCGATCTGCTGGCTCAGACCGTGCTGACCTCGACTGCGCCGGCCCCCGTGCTGGCCGCGGTGGTGCACGGCGAGTTGATGTCGTTGCGCCCCTTCGGTTCCGCCGACGGTGTCGTGGCGCGTGCGGCGTCACGACTGGTGGCCGTCGCGAGCGGCCTGGATCCGCACAGCCTCGGCGTGCCCGAGGTCTTCTGGTTGCGGCGCCGCCAGGCCTACGTCGACGCCGCGGCGGGCTTCGCCGGGGGGACGGCCGAGGGCGTGGGCGGTTGGGTGGTGTTCTGCTGCGGCGCGCTGGAGGACGGTGCCCGCGAGGCGCGATCGATCGCCGATGCGGCGGGATAGCGCGGGGGATGAGCGCTGATCACAGCGAGGGCGAAACGGGTCTGCACATCGAAGCGGGCGGCGTAGCCGTCGTCGGCCTCACCGCCCGCTAGCACGGACTACCCGGTTACCAAGCGTGCTTGTCGGGTTGTGTTCTGCGGCCTCGGCGATCATCCGCACCCCGCCGGTTCATCCCCGCAACCTGTGCGAGGCCATTGCCGACGTGAATTCGAATTTCGCAGGCCCACAACGCTTCTGCCCTTGTCGCGGCGCGCTCCGCGTGGGTGCCTGGCGTCCGTGCTGGGAAGTGCGGATGGGAGATCGAACCTTCTCTTCCGTTTCGATCTTGGCCTTCCGCCCCTCCGTGCGTCCATTGTTACTCTGTGAGACCCCTCACATCAAGGGTCGAGAGGACATTACTCATAATCGGCGTGTGGCCCCTCGAATCGTGGTTACATCGATGGGTTGCGCGTCGTTGACCAGCCGCGATGCCGCCGAAGCGCCGCCCTCAGCGGCGCCGGCGCAGCAGCCGGTAACTGAGCGCGCCGGCCAGTACCGCACTCACTCCGACCACCGCCGTGGCGGCCACCGTCGTGGTCGACGGCGCGGGAATGCGCGACCACAGTGACACCGGATTCGAGAAGGTCAGGATCGGCCATTCCCGGGCCATCGCCTCGCGTCGCAGATTCCGGTCGGGATTGACCGCGGTGGGATGTCCGACCGCCGACAGCATCGGCAGATCGGTGATCGAATCGGAGTAGGCGTAGCAGCGCGAGAGGTCGTAGCGTTCGGTCGCGGCCAGCTTCTCGATCGCCTCGACCTTGCCCTCGCCGTAGCAATAGAACTCGACTTCGCCTGTGTACTTACCGTTTTCGACCACCATGCGCGTGGCCGCGGTGTGGGTGGCACCCAGCGCGGCGGCGATCGGGGCGACGATCTCCTCGCCCGACGCCGAGACGATCACGACGTCGTGGCCGCGGATCTTGTGGTCGGCGATCAGATCCGAGGCCTCGGCGTAGATCAGCGGATCCACCAGTTCGTGCAGTGTTTCGGCGACGATCGAGCGCACCTGCGACACATCCCAGCCGGCGGTCATCTTCGTCAGGTGTTCGCGCATCCGCTCCATCTGGTCGTGGTCGGCGCCGGAGAGCAGGAACAGGAAGTGCGCGTAACTGGATTCCAGTACGGTGCGCCGATCGATCAGTCCCTGGGCGAAGAACGGCCGGCTGAAGACGAACGCACTCGACTTCGCGATGACCGTCTTGTCCAGGTCGAAGAAGGCGGCGATCCGGGGTGCGGACGGCGCATCCCTCGTCTCGTGCGCGCGGTTCGCTGCTGTGTCGTTGCGGTGTCGCGGGTGCCCGGTATCCCCGGCGGCCCGATCGTTCGTAGCTGTTTGGTCGCCCTCGGCCGTCACGGCTCCAGAATAGGGAGCTTTCCCGCCGACGCGGCGTTCAGCCCGGCCACACGCCCCGCTCGATGCCCTGGGAGCCGCCCCGCTGCGGCCGAAACTTCGTCTCGCGATGGACTTGCATTGCGGCCGGTTTCTGGGTGTAGTATTGCTGGCACCTGGACATGGTCCAGGCGCGTTCAGCCCGACCCCCCGGGGCTGAACCCCGACGGCCCCAGCCTCCTCCCCCCCCGGCTGGGGCCGTCCTCTATTTCCGGACCGTTCAGCTGTTACTCGGCGTGCACTGTTTATCCACAGCCCGCGAGTTGTCCACATTCGGCGTTCGGGCTCTGGTTCGCACGGTGGATCCGGGTGAGGCTGGCGGACATGAATTCCGTTGCAGCAGTTCCCCCTCCGGCACTGGTGCTGGTCGGTGACCGCCGGTTGCGCGACGAAGTGCGTCGCATCGCGGCCGCCGCCGACCGCGGCCTGAACGAACGCTCGATGCCCGTCGGCAGGCATGCCTGGGCCGCGGCCGCGCTGGTGATCATCGACCTCGCGGCGGCGCGTACCTGTGCCGACGCCGGATACCCGCGCCGCTCGGGCGTGGTGCTGGTCGGCGGCGGTGAACCGGATCTCGACCACTGGCAGGCCGCCGCGGCGGTCGGCGCCGAGCAGGTCATCGCGCTGCCGGGCAATACCGAGACGCTGATCGAGGCCTTCGCCGCCTATGCCTGGCGCGATCCCGGCGACGGACTCGTCCTGGCCGTCGTCGGCGCCGGGGGCGGTGCCGGAGCCTCGGTCTTCGCCGCGACACTGGCCTTGACGGCCGCGGCTCAGCGGTTCCGGCCGCAGATCCTGCTCGTCGACGGCGACCCGCTCGGCGGCGGCATCGATCTGCTGCTGGGTATCGAGTCGGTGCCGGGACTGCGCTGGCCCGACCTCTCCGTCGAGGACGGCCGAGTGGCCGCGCAAGCCCTGCACGACGCACTACCCGCCGCGGCGCCGGGACTCGGTGTCCTGGCATGCAGCAGACCGGCCGGTTCCGGACCGGACGATATCGGCACCGGTGCGGCCCGCGCGGTCGTCGAGGCCGGCCGCGGCGCCGGCGATCTGGTGGTGTGCGATATCTCCGGCAACCGGGGGCCGCATACCGATCATCTCCTCGATGCCGCCGATCTCGTCGTCTTCGTGGTGCCCGCCCGGTTGCGCGCGGTGGCTGCCGCGGGAGCCGTCGTGGCGGATGTCCGTCATCGAAATCCCAACCAGGCCTTGGTCGTCCGGGGCCCGGCGCCCGGCGGGCTGCGCGGACGAGAGATCGCGGAGGCATTGGGGCTGCCGCTGCTGGCCGCCATGCGCCCTCAACCCGGGCTCGCGGGCACTCTGGAACGCGGCGGCCTGACACTCGGCCGCGGCCCGCTGTTCGCCGGGGCGGAGTCGGTGCTGTCCGCACTGCCGGACGGTGCCCGATGAGCGGCGTCGTGAGCGCCGAACTCCTCGACCGGGTGCGGGAGCGACTGGCCGCCCAGCCGGGTGAACACGATCCGGCACGCCTGGCCGCCGCCATCCGTGCCGAAGCCGGCCGCGTCCTCGGCGATACGGACCTGCTGCGCGCACTACGCCTGCTGCAGACGGAGATGACCGGCGCCGGCGCGCTGGAACCGCTGCTGCACGATGCCCGGGTCTCCGATGTGCTGGTGACCGCACCCGATGCGGTGTGGATCGACCGCGGCAGCGGTCTGGAACGCACCTCGATCCGCTTCCCGGACGAGGCGGCGGTGCGGCGGCTGGCACAGCGCCTGGCCCTCGCCGCCGGTCGCAGGCTCGACGACGCGCAGCCATGGGTGGACGGGCGGCTGCCGGAATACGAGCGAGCACCCGGCGAGAGCTTCGGAGTCCGGTTGCACGCGGTCCTCGCGCCCATCGCACAGGGCGGAACATGTATCTCGCTGCGCGTCCTGCGTCCGGTCGGCCACAGCCTGCGCGGGCTGACCGCCTCCGGCACGCTCACGCCGGAGTCGGAACTGCTGTTGGAGAAGATCATTCGCGCACGGCTCGCATTCCTCGTGGTCGGCGGCACCGGCGCCGGGAAGACCACGCTGCTGTCGGCTCTGCTGGCGCATGTCGACCCCACCGAACGGATCGTGTGCGTCG